>QIAN01000162.1 GCA_003225005.1 Acidobacteriota bacterium
AAAACCGGACATTTTAACTTGCTAACAACAGCAAAAACGTGCCGGTTGCCCTTGATGGTACAGTCCCATAACTATTGGGTTCCCTCTACGATCTTGAGATAACGATTTACCTGCAGGTTTGAGAGCTTTTGCCGAGCGCCGCTGGGCCACAGGACCTCAACGCAAACCGCCTCCCCGTTGGAATGCCCCAGTCCCACCAGCACTCGCTTGTCAGAAGACGAAATATAGCTCGAACCGCCCACAATCCACCGGACGAAATGCCGGGTCCCGGCGATCACGGTAACCTTGGCTCCGATCGCATCCCGGTTGCTTTTGGTTCCCTGGAGCTCGAAACCGACCCAACTGCTGTCCTGGCCGACGTTGTTTCGGAGTAATAACGGCGTTCCGTTCAACCTCGTGAGACCTACATCGGGATCGCCGTCGTTGTCAAAATCTCCAACCGCGAGGCCACGCGCGATGTAACTCGAATTGAATTCGGGCCCACCTTCCTGTGCGGCATTTCGCAACACTCCCTGGCCTTCGTTGTGTAGCAGCAGGGGAGGTTCCTGATATTTGACGTCTCCGCGAATCAGTTCAATCGACTGGTTGATGTGTCCGTTGACGATGATGAGATCGAGGTTCCCGTCGTTGTCGTAATCGAGGAACTTCGTTCCCCAGCCAACATCCGCTTTGGAAAATTGTGCCAGGTGAGAGGCAACAGTTCGGTCCTGGTACGGCAAGGACGCAGAACCCATAAATAAAGAGTGATACTGGCCGTTGAAATTCGTGACTACAAGGTCCGGCATGCCGTCTCCATTTACGTCACCGACGTCTACGCCCATCCCTGCTTTGGCATTGCCATTCGCGTCATAGGCAACTTCCGCGTCGAGCGCGGCGTCTTGAACAGTCCCATCGCGCTTGTTGATAAGCAGCAGATTTGGAGAGGCGTCGCGAGCTACAAATAGATCGGGCCAACCGTCGTCGTTGAAATCAATGGCTACCACTCCCATGCCCCGCCCAACCATCTTGTCCAGTCCCGAGCGCGCACTGACATCGGTAAAGGTTCCGTCGCCTTTGTTGTGATAGAGCGTCAGCGGCATTCCCTTGTATGCCACTTGCGCGCAGTACGAGCGGACGCCATTCACTTCGCATTTTTTCGGCTGGTCAAAAGAAAACTCCGCGTAGTTGGTGACGATCAGATCGAGAAGACCGTCGCGATCGTAATCGAACCACGCCGCTCCTGCTGCCCACCTGCCAGAGTTTTTTACTCCGGCCCGAGCAGTAACGTTAGTGAACGTTCCGTCTCCATTGTTATGAAATAAAGCGCACTCCGGGTAGCCGGTGATGAAAAGATCGGGAAAGCCATCATTATCAAAATCAGCAACCGCGACGCCCATGCCATAAAAGTTCATGCGGTCAACGCCGGCCTGCGCAGCAACATCCTGAAATTTTCCATTTCCAAGATTCCGATACAACGCGTTGCGAACCGGCGTCGGACTTTTACCGTTTGGCGTTTCACCACCATTAACGAAGAAAATGTCTTGCCGGCCGTCGTGATCAAAATCCAGGAAGCCAACGCCTCCACCCATGGTTTCTATCAGAAAGCGATCAGAGGATTCGCCGGAAAAGTGGGTCCACGTGATGCCGCTTTCTCGCGCGACATCGGTGAAAACAGTCCTGGAGGCTACGCTTGACGATGTAGGCTGGCTGCCGCCAACCGCCGCGACGATGAATAAGAAAAGGGAAGCGATCCCGCAACGAAGAGCTGCCACGGAATGCATTCTACTTGGCTTTGTCGGTTGCGGCTTCCGGTGAAGCCTGAGCCTCTGTCGCTCCGTTCAACTTCTCGTAAAGCGCCATTTCTTCCGATGATTCGTCTATGCGCCCCAGCCGCCGATATGCGTTCGCCAGCGCAAAGTGAACTTGACTGCTTTGTGGCGCCAGCTTTTCCGCTTGCTCAAGATGCTCCAAAGCCTCGGTGGTGCGACCGCGCTTGAGGGCAAGATTACCTAATTCGTAATGGGCGGCAGGAAGCGAGCGATCGGTGGCCAGGGCGGACTGCAAAAGGCGCTCGGCATGGGCTTCTGCGGACGCGTCCCCCGTCTCTGCCAGCTTCAAAAGCGAGGCTGCATATTGCACCTTGAAGCGGAGGTCGCGCGGAAATGTCTTGATTCCGGTTTCAAAGTTCGTGCTCGAGTCCTGTGTCAGCGCGGCTGCGGATTGCGCTTCCGCCAGTCCCAGCAGAGCATCGGGACGGGTCCGATCCAGATGCCATGCTTGAGAGTATGACTCAACCGCGTCGCGAAATCGTTCCGTCTTCTCTTCGACAAGGCCCCGCAGTTCAAACGCCCGCGCACTATGAGGAAAGCTGAGAGTTGTCTCTTTCGCGATGCTTAATGCGGCAGAGAAGGACCTTTGCGCTATGCGGATTTTGATCAGGTCCAGGTAATTTGTTTCGTCGCTCGGGAATTGCGCTAGGGCCTGTTCCAGAGTTTGTATCGCTTTGCCACTCTGGCCCAGGTTCTGATAGTTCCAAGCCAACAGGTTGTAACTCTCGCTGCTTCCGCCATTCTGCTCGATCAACCTGTGCAATGTCCGCAGGCTTTCTTCGAATTGTTTTGCGTGGAATTGAGCAAGCGCAATTCTGTAACCGATCAAAGCCTGGTTTCCGGGGTTGGGAGCAATCGACAAGAGCAGCTGCTGCTCGGTTGAGAAGTCTGCTGCCTCATCGGCGATCTGCGCGCCGAGAAGAATCGCATTGCCTGACTGTGAAAACCGCGACATCTTTCCCAAGGTAGCTTGGGCGTCCCTGGCTCGGTTCAGGTGATAGTACGACCTCGCGAGCGCGGCCAGTGATTCCGGTCGTTGCTCTGTTTCATCCGAAACGCTGGCCAGCAACTCGGCAGCCCGGGCGTAATCATGCATGTTCTCTGACACCATGCCCAGGAGCAGACGCGATTGGCGGTCTTGTGGCGCCTGTTTGAGAAGAATCTCAAGATTTTGCTTTGCCTCAGGATACTTGTGTAACTGCCAAAGATTGGCGGCCAGATATCGCCTCACAGTCACGTTGCCGGGATCCCTCTTGAGGACCTCGTTGAATATGGTGTTCGATTCGTCGAATCTCTTTTCCCTTGCCAGCACCGTCCCGAGGTTCGCTCGGTATGAGATCTCGGAGGGCGCGAGAAGCGCGGCGCTGCGTAACTCTGATTCAGCCTGGTGAAGATTTCCAGCCTGTATAAACTCCGCGGCCCGATTCGCATGGGCTTCCGCTGTATCATCCTGTGCGCTGGAGGGAGTGCAGCACACGAGCACGACAATAAGCGCTGGGATCAGGCCCGAAACAATCCTGCGGAAGATCCTACCCACTGCATCTCCTTATTGTGATCCACACCCATCATCTCACCGCGCCCCATGCGAATGATCGTCAGTACTGGCAAACATTTCTCGTCCCGCAGATACATGATGCGAATCTCTGCTTTGGTCATCCCGAAAGGAGTCTGAATCACCGGTTCGAAGTTCATTCGCTCCTGAAGAATGTAGTCTTACGAGGCCAGACTTGTCCAAACAGTCGAAACAGAACGCGCTATCAGTACAGAAGCTGCTAGCGTGGGTGGAATCGGAACAACGGAAGCCTGAGCAACTGATAGGCGGAGAGAATAGTTTTGGCCATCCCGATCCCATCAGTGAGTTCGAGGGCCGGATCTGGGCGTACAAACTTGTCCCTCGCGGCGCAAGTCACGGACATGAGGGCGTCTTCTTTCCGTAGAAGAATTCACGAAGTCTCGTTGGCTGAAGTGCAGAGTTCTATGTCGGCGCGATTTCTCTGGGGGCGGTGCCAAACACAAGATGGATGGCGACGAGGTCTCCTGTCTTCGTGCGTGCGTCCAGATAGGCTCGAAATATGACTTGGTGGTCGGGGACAAGGTTTACATTACTGGATATCAACGATCAATCCAGCGCTGACATCCTCGGCAAGCTGGCCGGTCAGCAAGTGAAGGGGAAAGCGAGGCCAGTGGTGACACCATTGAGGTCCAGTCAGTAGCTGCAGCGGAGTAGATCCCGGTTCGATTCTGACAAAACCCGTCTTACGCTGTTCGGCGGGGAGACCGCTTCGCGCGGCCTTCCGCGTTCAGGCTGAGATCCTGTCTGCATACAAGGCCATTCCGACAACGGAGTCCATCCCCAGCGCGTCGAGGCTGTCGATCTCTTGCTGCGTCCGGATACCACCGGCGACCACCAGTCGCCGGAAAGTAGCTTGCCGGATTGCAGCGACAGCATCCATAGGGATTCCTGCCATCAACCCTTCCGTATCGATGTGCGTATAGAGAAAGGTTTCGCAAAATGGTTCGAGTGCTTGAATCATGTCGAACGCGGTAACCGCAGTGGGTTTGCGCCATCCCTCAATCGCAACCCGACCGCCTCGCGAATCGAGGGCAAATACCAGCGCCGCGGTGCCGAGTGAAGTTGCCAGCGTGGCAGCGAACTTGGTGTTGATCTTCCCGTCCTTCAACAACGCAGAACCAAAAACGGCCCTACGAGCTCCGGTTTCTAAAAGCTCTCGAGCGGTTTCGGCGGTGCGAATCCCTCCACCAACCTGACATGGGAGCCGCTGCACAATCTGAGCCACAATCGCCCGGTTATTTCCCGTGCCGCGGGCTGCGTCGAGGTCGATCACCTGCACCAGCGGATACTTAGAAAATCGCTCGATCCAATAATCGAAGTCGTCGAACTCCAGTGCTTTGTTTTCGCCCTGCACCAACTGGACAATCTTGCCGCCCATCAGGTCAATCGACGGAATCAGCATGGCCACCTCACGGGTATGCTGGCATCGTGCAGTTCACGCTTCAATTGTGCGATATTCTCCATGCCGAAGTGAAAAATGGACGCTGCCAGAGCCGCGTCAGCGCGACCATCGCGGAACACCTCGATGAAGTCGCGCGCTGAGCCTGCGCCCCCAGAGGCAATCACAGGAATCGAAACCGCTTCTGCCACCTCACGCACCAGCGCGCAGTCAAATCCGGATTGCGTTCCGTCACGGTCCATCGAGGTCAGCAGTATTTCACCCGCTCCCCAGGCAGCCGCTTCCCGCGCCCACTGAATCGCCCCCCTGCTCGTGGGCACGCGTCCGCCGGCGACGAACACTTCAAAACCTCGGTCGACTTCCCTGGCATCGATCGCCACTACAACTGATTGTGAACCAAAGCGTCGCGCGATCTCGCCGATCAATGCGGGGTTGCGCACAGCCGCTGAGTTGATGGCAATCTTATCCGCGCCGGCATCGAAGACTGCTGCGGCATCCTGGAGTTGGCGAATTCCGCCTCCCACCGTAAACGGAACGAACAGCGAGCGCGCCGTGCTGCGGACCGCATCCAGCAGCGTGCGTCGGTTTCCGCTGGTCGCGGTGATATCGAGCAGCACGATTTCATCCGCGCCGTCGCGAGCGTGGGCCGCGGCAGACTCCGACGGATCGCCGGCGTCGCGCAAATTGTTGAACCGCACGCCCTTCACCACGCGCCCACCATCCATGTCCAGGCAGGCAATGATCCGCTTGGTCAACACCTCAGACCTCACAGAAATTCTTCAGGATCGACAGTCCCACGTCTCCTGATTTCTCGGGATGGAATTGCACTCCGAAAATATTGCCGCGCTCGACGGCGCCGGCGAACCGCAGTCCGTATTCGCTAGCCGCCGTGGTTTCCGTCACGACGGGCGCATGAAAAGAATGGGTGTAGTACACAAATGAATCCTGTGCGATGCCCCGCAACAATCGTGATCCTTCTTGAACCGTCAGGGAATTCCAGCCGACATGCGGCGACTTCACTGACGAAGGAAACTGCCGGCATCGGCCGGGAAAGACGCCTGCCCCCGCAACCTCGAGGCACTCTTCACTCCCTTCGAAAAGCCACTGCATTCCCAGGCAGATTCCGAGAAACGGCTTGCCGGCGGAAGCGCTTTGCAGCAGGGCCTCGTCCAAACCCGTGGTGTTCAGAGCTCGCAGAGAGGAAAAATGTCCCACGCCGGGTAACACGATCTTGCTGGCCGCTGCCACGGTCCCAGGCTGGTCGGTCACGACAGCTTCGGCGCCTAGACAGTCGAACGCCTTCTTTACCGAATGCAGATTGCCCGCTCCGTAATCCACGATGGCGATCATAGAAATCCTTTGGTAGACGGAAGCATACGGCCCAGGCGGCGGTCGCGGGAGCAGGCCACGCGCAAGGCTCGTGCGAAAGCCTTGAACAGAGCTTCGATCTTGTGGTGGCTGGAACGTCCGTAAAGCACACGGAGATGAACATTGGCGCGTGCGCCCCGGGCAAAGCCCTCGAAGAAATCGCACACCAATTCCACCTGCAGATCTCCCACTCGCGCCGAACGGACTCTGGTATCGACCACCGCCGCCGCGCGTCCTCCGAAATCGACGGCGGCGAGACCGAGAGTTTCATCCATGGGCATGACAAAGTAGCCGGCGCGCAGAATTCCGCGGCGATCTCCCAGCGCGCGGTCGAAGACCTCGCCCAGAGCAATGCCGACGTCTTCGACCGTGTGGTGCTGGTCCACGTCCAGATCGCCTACTGCCGCGAGTTTCAGATCGAATCCGCCGTGTCGAGCAAAGAGCTCCAACATGTGGTCGAGAAAACGGATTCCAGTGGAGACCTGGTACTTCCCGCGACCTTCAATCGTGAGCGCAACCCGAATCTCGGTTTCCGCGGTCTCGCGATGCAGCTTGGCTTTCCTCACACCCTCACCTCGGGGCGTTTATTGATGGTCTCGATCACGCCGCGCAGTGCGTCAATCAGAGTGCGCATATCTTCGCCGGATCCCACGGTCAGGCGCACGCAGCCTTCACATCCTGGATCGGAATTTCTGTCCCGCACCAGGATTCCGCGTGTGCGCAAAGCTTGAATGAATTCCGTATGGGCAGGGCCGACGCGCACCAGCACAAAGTTGGCCCGGCTCGACCAGTACTCGAGGCCAAGAGTTCGGAGTTCCCGCTCCAATAGTCCGCGGCCGTGCTGCACCTCGGCGACGTAGTTTTTAACGTACTCCTGATCGCGCAGCGCCTCGGGCAACACAGCCAGTGCGACCGCGTTCACGTTGTAGGGCGAAGTGGAGCGCCGCACCATCGCCATCTGTACAGAATCCCCGGCGAGGATGCCGAGGCGAAGACCAGCCAAACCGTAGGCCTTCGAGAAGGTTCGCGCCACGAAAAGATTCGACGGCCGCCCAGGATGGTTAAGGATGGTCTCCTGGTGAAACTCAAAGTAAGCTTCGTCCACCAAAACCGCCGCCTGCGGCGCCGCCCGAGCGACCTGGAGCAGAATGTCGCAAGCCACCGCCACTCCCGTTGGGTTGTTCGGATTTGCCACGGCGATGAGCCTTGTGCGTTCGCTGATCCGGGAGAGCACTTCTTCTAAAGGAAAAGCGAAATTCTCACCTGAGAGAACCTGCACCAGGCGAGCGCCTTCAGCCTGAGCGAAGATGGCATACATGGCAAACGTCGGCACCACGATGATGGCGTCGTCGCCGGGCTCAAGATAGGTGGAGCAAAGCAGATGAATCGCCTCATCCCCCCCGTTGGTCAGCAGAACCTGAGCCGCATCGAGTCCGAGAAAATCGCCCACCTCGCTTTCCAGCGGTTCACGCTCGGGATAGCGTGCCAATGTTTCGGCGTCGAGCGAGCGCAGTTGTGCTAACACCCGGGGCGAGCAGCCAATGGTGCTCTCGTTGAAATCGAGACGCAGTCCTTGACGCCCCGCCAGCGGCGGCCGGTAAGCATGCAACTTCTTCACTGCCTCGCGCGCCTCAAGCATTTGAGCACCTCACCCGTAACGATTCCGCGTGGGCGCGCAATCCCTCGGCCTCGGCCAGCGCAATGGCAGGTGGTGCAATGTGCCGAATTCCCTCGCGCGAAACTTCCTGGCAAGAAATGACGCGGAGGAAATCCAGAACACTCAGTCCGCCCCGCACACGCGCCATCGCTCCGGTCGGCAACACATGATTGGGACCCGAGATGTAATCCCCAGCGGACTGGGGCGTGAACGCGTTCAGAAAAATCGATCCCGCATTTCGAACTGCCGGTGCCAGAGCGGATGGCAGCGTGAGATGCTCGGGCGCAATGCGGTTCGCGGTTTCGACCGCTTCCTCCAGAGAAGGAACCAAAAGGATGGCCCCGCGACGAGTCAGTGACTCAGCGGCAATGGGATTTGTATTGGTGCGCCGCCGCACTTCCGTCTGCACAGCCTTGGCTAATTCATGCGAACTGGTAATCAAGATGCAGAGTGCATCGGGATCATGCTCCGCCTGCGCTACCAGGTCACACGCGATGAGAACCGGCTCACCCTTATCGCTGATGAACACGGCTTCCGTAGGACCAGCGAGGAATTCAATGGCACAATCGAACGCAACTAGTTTCTTGGCTGCCGTCACGTATCGGTTGCCCGGACCGACGATCTTATCCACGCGAGGAATGCTCTCCGTTCCATAGGCTAGCGCCGCGACGGCGTGTGCTCCGCCCACACGGTAGAACTCGCGCACACCGAGAAACGCCGCAGCCGCCAAAGTCGCCTGCGCCGGACGCGGTGAGACCACGCGAATCTGCGGCACGCCCGCGACCTGGGCGGGAATCACCGTCATCAGCAAGGTCGAAAGCAAGGGATATCGCCCTCCGGGCACATAGCAGCCCACCGATTCCAGAGGGCGTACCAGTTGCCCCACGCAAACTCCAGGCTGAATCTCGCGCCGCCACTCCTCTGGTTTCTGCCACGCGCAGTAGCGGCGAATGTTTGCCGCCGCCTGCGTGATGGCCTCCCGTAACCCTGCAGAAGTTCTCCGCCAGGCTTCTTGCGCATCAGCGTCAGGCACGAGCACAGGCTCGCTTCGTTCCAGACCATCCCAACGAGCCGCGTAACTCCGTAAAGCCCGATCGCCGTTGCGGCGAACATTGTTCACAATGCGCCGCACCATCGGCTCAAGCTCCGCTAGATCGGTCGCACCACGCTGTTCGAGCGCCTGCATGCATCGATCCTTATTACGCCCGTCAAGAATCCGAATGCGCATTACATCACCACCTTATTCAGCGGATACTCGACGATTCCCTGGGCATTCGCCTGCTTAAGCTTCGGAATGAGCGACCAGGCGGTTTGTTCTTCGATCACGGTATTGACCGCCACCCATTCGCCATCGGCCAACGGCGCGACAGTCGGATTTTTCAACGCGGGCAGCAGGCCGAGAACTGCCGCTAGATGTGGTTTTCGCACGTTGAGCATCAGGCCCACCCTGCCCTCGGCGGCCATCGCTCCACAGAGCATCACAGACAGATTTTCAATCCTGCGATGCCGCTCGGGATCGGCCCAGGCTTTCTGGTTCGCCACCAGTTGCGTGTTCGACTCCAGCACCGTCTCGATAATTCTCAAATGATTGGCGCGCAGCGAACTCCCGGTCTCAGTGACTTCGACAATCGCATCCGCCAGCAGCGGCGGCTTCACCTCCGTCGCGCCCCAGGAGAACTCAACCCGCACCGGAACCTTCTGGCTGGCAAAGTAGTTTCGCGTGACCGTGACCAGCTCGGTGGCGACGATCCGGCCTTCCAGGTCTTCGGGTTTCTGGAAGTTCGAATCCTCCGGCACGGCCAGCACCCACTTCACTTTTCCCATGCTCTGTTTGGCATAGATCAGGTCGGCGACGCTGACCACCTCGAGCCCGCTTTCCAACACCCAGTCGAGACCGGTCAGGCCCGCATCCAGCGCACCGTGTTCGACATATCTCGCCATTTCTTGCGCACGAATGAGCAAGCAGTCGATCTCCGGATCATCGGTCGCCGCGAAGTACGAGCGCGGGTTGGTGTAGACGCGCAGCCCGGCGCGGGTGAACAAGCTAAGCGTCGCTTCCTGCAAACTTCCCTTGGGAATGCCCAGTCGAAGTTTCATCGCCGCGCCTTCTCTTCCGCCAGGGCGTTGCCCAGTGGCAGTTCCTGGGTGAAGCAGGATCGCGATCCGGTATGGCAAACCTTGCCTGCGCCTAAAACTCGAACGCGCAGCAACACCGTGTCGCGGTCGCAGTCCGTCCACGCCGCCACCACCTCGAGGCGATTGCCGGAGGTTTCTCCCTTGGTCCAAAGGGTCTGCCGGGTGCGGCTGTAAAACGTGACGAAGCAAGTTCGCAAAGTCGTCTCCAGTGCATCGAGATTCATGAAGCCCACCATGAGCAGTTCCCCGGTGGCCGCATCCTGAATCACCGCGGGAGCCAAGCCGTGCATTTTGTCGAAGTCGATCTCCATCGAAACCTCCTTCTTCTAACCATTCCCCATGCGCCCGCGACAGAATCGGCATAGGGGGGAGAGTCACCTCTCCTCCCCTGCCACACCACCGGACATGCGGGTCCGCATCCGGCGGTTCGGCGGATTAAGCTAGGACCGTATGACCATGGCCGGGAGTCCAAGAGAGTCGAAGTAGGCATTGGGTAACGCAAGGCTCAGGGCCGGCGAGTTCGCGATTCGCCACGGGCCGTGCGCACTGCCGGCGGTTTGCGCCGCCAGGTCTTTGCCCACACCCCGTTTACGGAGTTCTTTGAATCGCGTCCGTCCCCGTTTCCATTGCTTCCACACCAGTGGACTTGATGGATATGGGCTTCGCAATCAGTTGCTCGCTCGCCCGCCACCGTAGGCCTCACATCCGGTTCTTGTTCATCGGCTCGCGCCTTTGCTCCACGCTTCTTTCAGGCCCCGCCTCGCGGCGAGTGTTATTTCACCCTTGCGCTTTGCTAACCCTTCACCTCCATCAGGGTGGGTAGAGGACTTGCACCTCCTGGCTGTTGAACATGCTCGGCACACAACAAAAAGCCCGCTGCGCGGTTTGCGTCAGCGGGCTGGATTTCCTATAAAAGCTTTTAGGCTATCATCCGTACTCCTCCGCCGACACGCTCATCGCGCGATGATGATGGTGGTGACGGTGGTAGTTCGATGAAATCATAACCAGTTTTTGATGTTAGGACGGTCAGCATCTCTCCGTCAATCGAATTCCACATACTCACCGTGGTTCAAATCGAGAACTCCGTAAGGCGTCGATTGGCTGCCGGCTGAACGCAGCTCAGCCTGGAGCAGGGAACTCATATTAAAGAAATCACTTAGCTTTTTTGGGACATTCGTCCTGCGGAGGTGAGTATCGCAAACCTGAATTTGTCCGATCGCTTCTTTGCGTGTGCCGGTGGGTTGCAAATAGCAGGGGGAACGTTCCGTTGCTACCAGCGCTTTGTTTAGACTGCAACTGCCCCGCGCAATTCGTCCAAGCGCGCCCTGAGGAAGTTCAAGTACTCTTCCATTCCATCGGCCGTCTTGGCGGAGAGCTTTAAGACCTGCATGCCTGGGCGTATGGCCTGGATGTTGCCGTACGCGGAATGCCAGTCGAACTCAACCGCTTGCGCCAGGTCCATTTTCGTGACGACCGCCAAGTCCGCACTATTGAATATTGTAGGGTACTTCAGCGGCTTATCCTCGCCCTCCGTCACTGAGATGAGCACCAGTCGAAGATGCTCACCGAGATCATAGGACGAAGGACAAACCAGGTTCCCCACGTTTTCGATGAAGAGAAAATCCAGATCATTGAGATCCCATTCCTCGAGCGCGTTCTGGACCATCGCGGCCTCAAGGTGACATAGCGTGCCGGTGGTGATTTGTTTGACGGGAGCCTGGCTCCGCGCCAGTCGGACTGCATCGTTTTCCGTGGCGAGATCTCCAACCAGCGCGGCTACACGGTAACTTTGGCGAAGCAGCGTGAGGGTTTTCTCCAACAACAGGGTCTTGCCCGAGCCGGGACTTGATACCAGGCTGACGACATAGACTCCCGCAGTTCGGAACTGCTCGCGAAGCGCATGAGCGGTCAGATCATTCTGCTTTAGAACGTTCTTCCTGACTTCGACTAAACGGGGTTGTGAGCCCATTCTTGTATCTCCAATGCAACGACTTCGAGTTCCTTGCCTTGCACAATTTCGGACGTTGCCGTGCCGCATTGAGCGCAACAAAACAATTGCACGGAGCTAACCGGACGCTGCGCCTTGCAGCTTGGACAAAAAACCCCGACGGGAACTTCTTCGACGACCAAGCGTGACCCCTTCAACGGACTGTCGCTGCAGGCCACCTCATAGCAAGACCATAGAGCTTCTTTCACGACGCCGGACAGAGCCCCAAGCTTGAGGTGAACAGCACTGACTTGAACGCCGCGCCGCGCCGACTCTTCCTCCGCCAGCTCTATGATGCTCATCGCGATGGAAAGTTCGTGCATCGTTATCTTCCTCGGTGTGCGCAAGCCATCTCACGCACTGCAATCAAACCGCGCAAACGCCGCCAGGGCCGCCTGTCCCAGGCTGATCCCACCATCGTTGGGTGGGACCGCGTGGTTGGTCCACACTGCGATGGGTTCGCTCTGAAACATTGATTTCAGGTCTTCCAGCAGTAACTCGTTCTGGAAAACACCTCCGGAGAGAACCACAATACTAAGATTATGTTCTCTGCATATGGCAATCAGGGCATCGTGCAGGCCTTGACCAAGGCCACGCTGGAAGGCGCGCGCAATCTCCCTAATATTCCGACCGCGAAGCCGGTCGTCAACCACGGATCGAAGTAACGGCCGAAAGTCCAGTTCGCCACCGGCGTATGGAAACGGATACGGTTCCACCAGAGGTGCGTTGCGGGCGAGTTGCTCCAGCCACATTGCAGCCTGGCCTTCAAATGTGACCTGACGTGTAAAACCAACGAGCGCGGCTGCTGCGTCGAAGAGCCGCCCGGTAGAAGTGGTAACAAAGGTCCGGACATCTTTGTGGACTAAGTCCACAGCCTTCTGATAGCGGTCGGAGAAGCCGAAGGGCGCTGCCGTGATGTCGGGCAAATCATTTAACTGGGTTAGGAACCCAGCCGCAGCCTGAACCGGATATTGCGCTGCAGCATCGCCGCCTGGCAACGAGGCGCTGCGCAGGTGAACGACACGTTCAAAGCCTCCCCTGACGCTCCCTACAAAGATCTCGCCGCCCCAAATACTCCCGTCATCCCCGTAGCCGGTGCCGTCGAGGCTGACTCCCACGACATCTGTTTGCCATTCGCCCCGTTCGGCCAGCACCGAAGCAACATGGGCACGGTGATGCTGAACAGCCAGCGACTGCGGAACTCCGAGCGCTAAGGCATGAGCGGTGGAGGCGTACTGCGGGTGGGAATCGTGCACCACGAGCAGATCTTCCGGACGAACCTCATACATTGAGATTAAATCCTGGATCGTTTCCTGAAACGCGCGGAGCGACTGGAAATCTGACAAATCGCCGATGTGCTGGCTAACGAATGCCTGGCCGTCCACGACGAGGGTAATTGTATTTTTCAGGTCGGCGCCTACGGCCAAAATCGGACGCGCATTCGGGAAGGTCGCCACGGCACCCGGAGCATAGCCACGAGCCCGACGAAGGATCACGGGTCCAAACACTCCCGCACGGGTCACCGAGTCATCAACACGGCGCGCAATCGGACGTTCCCCGATCAAGAACGCGTCCGCGATTTCAGAAAGGCGGTCAAGCGCCTCCTCATCTTCATAGGCGATAGGTTCACTCGAGCGATTTGCGCTGGTCATCACCAACACTTCCGGTGCACCCGCCGCGAACAGCAAAAAATGCAAGGGCGTGTACGGCAGCATCACTCCCAGTTCGTTATTTTCCGGGGCTACTCCTTCGAGCTCCGACTTCGCGGGCGCAAGCACGATAGGCCGAGCTTTGGACATGAGTAGCCCGGTGGCGTCCTCTGCAAGCTCGACCAAATTGCGGGCAACTTCGATGTTGCTGGCCATGAGTGCAAAAGGCTTTTCCTTGCGGTATTTGCGTCCGCGCAGGGCTCGGACGGCGGTTGGATTCGAGGCATCGCACGCCAGATGGTAGCCGCCGAGTCCCTTCACGGCGAGGACATTGCCATGATTAAGAAGCTGAACCGCGGCGCGTATACTCTGTTCACTCCCATGCGCTACCTCATCGCCGCAGTGCAGGGAAAGATGCAAGGAACGGTGCAGGGAATAGCCCGGACCGCAACCCGGGCAAGCCACGGGCTGCGCGTGAAAACGGCGATTGGCCGGATCTCCGTATTGAACGCCGCAGTACTCGTCCAGAGGCCAGTCCCGCATTGTGGTGTAGGGCCGATCGTAAGGAAGCCCAAGCACAATGGTGTAGCGCGGACCGCAGTTGGTGCAGTTGATATAGGGGTACCAGTAGCGCCGGTCGGCAGGATCAAAAAGTTCTTTCAGGCAAGCATCGCAAACAGCAAGGTCGGGCGAAATGCGGACCGTGGGACGTTCTCGCCGTTGACTCTGACGAATGGTGAAATCATTAAGGCCTACCGGGTGCGCGGGGTAGACTGTGATTTCTGCCATGCTGGCTGCGGGGGGAGGCTGTGTTTTGAGGTCCTGAACAAAGGACCGCAACCTGGTCGCAGAGCCTTCCAGGTAAATCTCAACTCCTTCCTCGCCGTTCAGGACCCATCCCGCGAGCGTGTTGGCGCGGGCCAAACGATACACGTACGGACGAAAGCCAACACCTTGCACCACCCCGCGAACTCGAATAGAACAAGCACTGGACATTGTTATTCTGAATCCACCATGCAACTGCGGCCCTGCCAGCCGATTTGAATCACCTTGCCATCTTCGACCAGCACCGGCACGCTACGTTGTCCCGCGGATAACTCGCGCATCCGTTGACGGGCCCCGACGTCGGCTTCGACGTCATACTCCAGGAAGTCACTACGTTTCCACTCCAGCCATTCCCGCATCTCCCGCGTGTGCGGGCACCGACGCGTGCCGTAAAGTTCAAGCTTGGCCACGGCTCACTACCTCCAATGTTTCACGGATGATGTGGTAGATCGAGGCCTGCACTTCCTGAATGCGTGGTATGTAGTCGCACTGGACAACGATGGGAAAATCCGCCAACTGGCGGCGCTTGATCTCTCCGCCATCGTAACCGAGCAATGCGACGGTCAACAGATTCCGCTTGCGAGCTTCTTCCAGCGCCGTAATGATGTTGCGCGATCCACCGCTGGTGGAAATTCCGATGGCAATGTCATCAGGACGGGCATGTGCGATGAGCTGGCGCAAGAAAATTACTTCTGTACCCACGTCGTTCGCGATGGCGGAGATATTCGCCGGCTCGAGAGAAAGCGAGACTGCTGCGATGGGACGATAGCCTGACGGCGGAAGCACGCAGTCAATGGCCCAATCATTCGCATCGGTTGCCGACCCCCCATTGCCGAAGAGAATGAGCTTGCCACCTCTCAACCGGCGCGCATGAATTGCGAGCGCCGCGCTACTGATCTGCTCCGCTTGCTCACGAGCCGCTTGCGCGCGCAGCCTTGAATCATCCTGAACCTTCATCTGGATCGAGGCTGCGACTTGGGATACCAAATCGTCGGTCTGCTGCCTCTCCTGACCGAGGAATGGGTACAGAAATCCAGCATCTCCAACGTCATGGCCCAGTTCGCGATGTTCCAGAAAGACGTGAACGGTTTCCCACAGCGTGTGATAAAGGATCTCAATCATCTCTTGATGAATGAACGAATCATGGCTGAAAGCTTCGACAGCATAAGAGCCTTCAACACCGGGTAGGGCAAAGGTGAGAGCATCTTGCGCCTGGGCAGACTTCAACGCGGATCGAATCTCATCGTCGCCCCCCGGAGGTCCGAATCCCATCACGATGTCCTCAGGATGAAGAATCGTTTCTACCCAGGGGCGGAATGCGATGGAAATATCCAGCGCGGGAAGAGCCCGCTTTCCCACGATCACGGGATGAACAAATTCGACGGAGACATGTTGGGCATCGGTCGCATAAGGACCGCGTCCGAATGCGAGTAGCCGACCTCCCTTGAGAAATCGTTCGGACATGGAGCGGCAAGCTTCAGCCAAACGCAATGCCTCCCGCGAAAAAAACTCCTCGACGATCTCATTTCGCGCGAGCAAGCCCTCTTCTATGCGCGTCGCCAGCCCACAAACCGTTGCCATGGCCTATTCCTAACCTATCCATTTCTAACAAATGCGCGGGAGCGGATCGCTGACCAGCATATCTACGATCCTGCTGCCACCATAACGCGTTGTCACCTGAACCGCGCCGGACGGCTCTTCCCGCACCTCCCCGATCATCTGCGCATCCTGGCCTCCCGGCGCGGCGCTCAAGGCGTTGAGGGCGGCGTCCGCGTATTCTGGTGCCACCACCGCCAGGAACTGGCCTTCATTCGCAATGTGCAATGGGTCCAATCCTAATAACTCGCAAGCGCCGCGAACCGCATCATGTACCGGAATCAGCTCCTCCGAGAGCACAACGCCCAGACCGCAGTCGCGGGCAAGTTCATTGAGGGAAGTCGCCACTCCGCCGCGCGTCGGGTCGCGCATCCAGCGGACAGCCGGACCCGCCGCCTTTACTAACGCCTCGACCAAAGGAAGGACGGAGCGAGTGTCAGACTGAAGATCGGCCTCAAGGTCGAGTTCGCCGCGCGCCAGAACAACTGTGATGCCATGATCTCCAATGGGGCCTGACAGGAGAATCTTGTCTCTTGGACGAACGCATCGCGGATCGGTTTTCACCCCGTGCAGAGGACGGCCAATCCCGGTCGTGGTGATGTACATGGAATCAGCCTTGCCATGCTCCACAACTTTCGTGTCGCCGCCCGCGATGGTGATACCGGCTTTGCGTGCCGCATTCCCCATGGCACGCACTTCGACTTCAAGCACAGGCGTAGGCAGCCCGGCCTCAAGCACATAAGTGACGACCATGACTTCTGCCTTCGCTCCCGACACCGCCAGATCGTTCACAGTTCCGTTCACAGCAATTTCTCCGATGGACCCTCCCGGGAAACTCAGCGGCTTGACCACAAAACTGTCTGTGGTGATAGCGATCTGGGTACCGTTGAAATTAAGATGGGCCGCATCTCCCAGCGGCTCTGAAGAGGACGCAAAAAGAAGAGGAGCGAAGAGACCTTCGACGAGTCTGCGGCTGGCCTTCCCTCCGGCGCCATGAGCCATCTCGATCTGTGGCTCGCGGAAGCGAACCTTTGGCTCTAACATCTTGGGCGCCGCCTCATCGGCCGTGGCCACGTTCAGGCCACCGACTCTATGCTGGTCACCATCGCCGTTTTGCGGTGTTCGTAATTGAAGTACGCTGCGCATGACCCCTCTGATGAAACCATGAGTGCGCCAATCGGATGTTCGGGAGTGCACTCCTTGCCAAAAAGCTTGCATTGGTGAGGCTTGAGCACACCTTTCAACACTTCTCCGCATTGCGCAGCCTTGGGATCAGTGACCCGTACGCCCGGAACGTGGAAACGCTGTTCTGCATCCCACCCTGCGTAACTGTCGCGGATGCGCAGAGCCGACTGCGAGATAAATCCCAACCCCCGCCACTCAAAGTAGGGACGCAACTCAAAAACCTCTGCCATGGCCCTGAGCGCGGCACGATTTCCTTCCCATGGCACCACGCGTTTGTATTGATTCTCGATCTTGGCCTCATCCGCTTTGAGTTGACGCAGAACCATGACGATGGATTGCAGAATATCCAGCGGCTCAAAGCCGGAAACCGCAACTGGTTTGTCTTCGTCCTTCGCGATCCACTCATAGGGTCGGCAACCAATCACCGTCGACACGTGCCCAGGGCCGATGAATGCGTCAATACGCATGTCTGGAGAATCCAGGATCGCCCGGATCGCAGGAATAATCGTGACGTGGTTGCAGAAGACAGAAAAATTGTGGACACCCTGATTCTTCGCTCGCACCAGTGTCAGCGCGGTGGATGGAGCCGTGGTCTCGAATCCTATGGCAAAAAACATGACGTGCTTATCGGGATTGGTTTGCGCGAGCTTCAGCGCATCCGAGGGAGAATAGACGATGCGAACATCCATACCGCGCGCCTTGTGTTCCAGAGGGCTGCCCCGGGTACCCGGGACCCGCATCATGTCCCCGAAGGCGGCGAAGATGACATCCGGCTGCTGAGCGATGGAGAGACCGTCGTCGATTCTGCCCATGGGGAGCACGCAAACCGGGCAACCTGGCCCGTGAATGAGCTCGATATTGGATGGCAGCAGATCCTTCAGGCCAAAGCGATAAATAGCGTGAGTGTGTCCTCCGCACACTTCCATGATGCGATAGTGACGGTTAGCATCAGCCAGCCGACGGATTTCCGCGGCAGTCCTGGTAATCACCTCGGGTTCGCGAAATTCATCGACAAACTTCATGATTGTTCCAATCCATACCCTTGAACCTCTTGCATGGCAGCTTCGGCCTCTCCTAGCATCCGCAGCGTACGCATCTGGTCGTTCGCATCTTGCTCGCTGATCTTGCTCATGGCGAACCCCACGTGAATGAGGACCCAGTCCCCGGCGACGGGCGGCTGATCTTGCAGAAGGCCCAGATCAACCTTGCGACGGACGCCCACCACGTCGACCATAGCGGTCTGCGGTTGATCCGGGAAAAGCTGAACGATCTTTCCCGGTATGGCTAGACACATGCGGCATCCTCCTACGACGTGGTGATTCGCTTCATCCTGACCCGTGTTCGCAAACCCGTGCCGCTAGCCGGTCACTCCTGCCTGCGAGCGGAAATATTAAATGACAGCTTGAGCTCATCCTTAAGCTTCACGGCTCCCCCCAAAGCGGAAACCGGGTCAATCTTGTAATCGCTCTGGCGAAGCGCAAAGTCCCCCATCGCCCGCAACGTATTCCCGTCTTCCGAAACGCGCGCCGACACGGGCTGAGCGCGCTTAACTCCGTGCAGCGTGAGTTCCCCGTTCCAGGCGAGCCAATACTGTCCCTCTCCGGTCTTGCTGGCGGACAGGCCAGAGCACTCGTAGACAATGTCAGGGAAGGAATCCGATTCGAGGACTTCCTGGTGCATCCTGTGGTTAATTTCTTCTCGATCCTTTTCGCTGACGTCATCGGTCACGGTAAGCGAGAGGGCACGAACCACTATCCGAAGAGAACTCTGTTCCATTGCCTCAGGATTAAGAAGGATTTCCCCCTCGAGATCGGGAGCGGCAATCGTCGGGCTATGCCCCAGTGCCGAAAGCAATCCCGCAGCAAACGCCCGCGCGGTAAAGGTACTCCCCTTTGCGAACTCCTCTAAGTATGCCCATCTGCCCTCCTTCAACCCGATTTCGCATCTCCCTTTGATGCTATTGTTCCTCAAAAGGAGGTAATGCAAGAAACTATCACCCGAGATTGTTTGACACGTGCGCTTTCTAAAACGTGAAAAGTAAGACCGACTATTTCCGGCGTGCTCCACTTTCTGCCCCGCCAGGTCGGCTCTTTGTTCAGCGACGCTTGCGTGGATCTCCGGAGCGCCATGGATGGCCCGGCCATATGTCTGAACCGCAGCGGAAGATAGTAGCGACCCGGGCGGCCGATTCATGAAGGGCATAAACTTATCGGGGAAGCCGGGCATGGTGCAGCCGATGCAAATGCCACCCCCATTGGGACAACCGCCAATCTCCGCCATCCATCCGCGCTGCCTACGTTGCATTGAACCACAGGGCCCCAGCATCCGAGTTTAACCATGCACTGAGGGGACCAATTAGGAACTTTGTGGGTCTTTTAGCGCCGAGTTCTGCTGACGACTTTCTTCTGCGGTCACGGCGATCCGCTTCGATTTCCGATAGACGTTTGCAACCGCCATCGTCCAGAAAGGAACTAAATCGACTCCGGGCACGAGCTTGGCAAGAAACGATGGCAGAAATTCCCACTGCCAGCCTAGAAGGTGAACCATCAGGGCTGCGATGGCGAAATCGAGTAAGTCATCTGCGGGTGATAAAGCGCCTGCAATGAACAAGGGGAAAACTATGATTTGGAGCGCATCCGCAATGATGGCCAACACCATTGCGGCTCGAAAGGGTAAACCCGGCGAGATTGTGATGGTTTCGTCAGCCACGGCAGTGCTGCCTTCCTGCTGCATGCCTATTCTAAACCGATGCTCCGCATACGGGACAGCACCCGATGACGATTGCACTACTTGAAAGGTGGTGGCCAGGTCTTGAGCATCGTCAGCCCTTGCAAACGGCCCCCTAAGTTTCGCTTTCCCGACCCTATCCTGACCCTTTCCCAGCCCCATCCACTCGCGCTTATGCACCGAAGTCAACATCCGAAGTCAATTCGGTCATTAAGCATGCGGCTGTAGAGCATGGTCTTACCGAGGCTAAAGCAGAGGGGCAGAAGCCCGGGTGAGCTGGAAACTCCGGCTAGACTTCATGATGGCGCTCTTCCGGTGTAAATTTCCATCATGCATGTGCGCGCGGTCCTCGTATCAAGCCTCTTACTCTTCTATGCCTTCGTTTTCCATACCTCTGGAGACATTCAGCTCCTGCCCCGGGTCGCATCGAAAAGTGATGCATCCTTTTTAGAGAATCGCGATTGGCCCATTTGGGGAGGAAGCCCGGAAAATAGCCACTACTCGCCGTTGGCACAAATTAACCGGGCAAACGTAAAGCAACTTGAAGTGGCCTGGAGTTTCGATACCGGCGAACCAGGTGGCCTTCAAACCAGTCCCATCATTGTGGATGGAGTTCTCTACGGCATCACGCCGATCCAGAAAGTCTTCGCCCTGAATGCCGCCACCGGCCAGCCTTTGTGGAGCTTCGACTCCGGCATCAAAGGCCTGCAGCCCAACCGTGGATTGGCTTATTGGGCAAACAGCAGCGACAAACGCATTCTGGTCAGCGTGATGAACTTCCTATACGCCCTGAATGCCGACAGCGGCCGGCCGATCCCCTCCTTCGGCACGAGGGGCCGGATTGATTTGCAGGAAAACCTCGGACGAGATCCGAGGTGGCAATCCGTTGTGTTGACCAGCCCCGGAGTTGTCTATAAGGACCTCATCATCGTTGGAGGCCGTAATCCCGAGACGCTGCCCGCGCCGCCGGGCGACGTTCGAGCCTACGACGTGCGTAGCGGAAAGCTGCGCTGGTCATTTCACACCATTCCGCGCCCCGGTGAGTTTGGCTACGACACATGGCCCAAAGACGCCTGGAAAGTAAGTGGAGCCGCTAACAACTGGGCTGGGATGGCGCTCGACGGCAAGCGAGGCATAGTTTACGTACCCACGGGATCAGCGGCGTTCGATTTCTATGGCGGGGATCGACTCGGAGACAATCTGTTCGCTAACTGTCTCATCGCTTTGAATGCCGAGACCGGCGAAAGAATCTGGCACTTCCAAGGTGTGAAGCACGATCTCTGGGACCGCGACTTCCCCGCGGCGCCTGCCCTTGTGACCATCAAGCGCGACGGGAGAGAGGTCGACGCGGTAGTCCAAACGAGCAAGCAAGGATTCATTTACCTATTCGATCGCGTTACCGGGGCGCAGCTGTTTCCCATTGAGTACCGCAAATATCCCGCAAGCACTATGCAGGGAGAGGGTGCTGCTTCTGAACAAGGCTTGCCCGCCAAGCCCGCTCCCTACGCGCGCCAGAACATGAGCCAGGACGCGTTGACGAACCGCACCCCAGAAATTCATCAGTGGGCGGTAGAGCATTTTCGCAACATTCGCAACGACGGCCAGTTCGTACCTTTCAGCGTGGGAAAGGAGACCCTGGTGTTCCCCGGTTTCGATGGAGGCGCCGAATGGGGCGGGCCGGCTGTAGATCCGGAAAGCGCAATCGTTTACGTGAATTCCAACGAGATGGCATGGATGGCAGCGTTGTTCGAAGACAAAGGCGAACACGGAGCCCAGGCCATCTACATGAGCCAGTGCAGCGTTTGCCACGGCGAGAACATGTCAGGCTCACCGCCGGCCTTCCCTTCGCTGATCGGGGTCGGCAATCGCGTGAGCCCAGCCGATGTCGCGAGCACCATCAGAAAAGGCAAAGGGCGTATGCCCGGCTTTCCGAACCTCTACTCAGACCAACTGGATGCATTGGTAGACTTCCTGCTGACCGGAGAAAACCAGGAGATCGCCAGTCCCGAGCCTCGTTCGCCGGCAATGAAGTACCGGCTCACCGGTTATCGCAGGTTCCTCGATCCCGATGGATACCCGGCGATCGCTCCGCCCTGGGGCACGCTCAATGCGATCAATCTGAACACAGGTGAGTCGGTGTGGAAGATCAATCTCGGTGAGTACCCCGAACTCGCCGCCAAAGGCATGACCAATACCGGATCAGAGAATTACGGCGGTCCCATTGTCACCGCTGGCGGACTGCTCTTCATTGGGGCAACCAACTACGACAGGAAATTCCGCGTCTTCGACAAATCGACTGGCGAGTTGTTATGGGAGACGGCGCTTCCCTTTGCTGGAAATGCTACTCCAGCGACTTACGCGGTGAATGGGCGGCAGTACGTGGTGATCGCAGCGGGCGGAGGAAAGGATCCCAAATCTGCTTCCGGGGGAGTCTACGTGGCTTTCGCACTGCCTGGGAAAGCGCCCAATAGCCATTGAACGGATGGCTCTGAGGCCGCAGAATCGCGTGCCTAGAAATTATCCTGCTACGTCTGAAAGTCACCTTCACTTTGTCACTTTGCAAAATCATCTTGACGATGGCCCTTTACTGCAAGCCCGCCGCTGTGATTTGGAAAACTAGACGGCCAAACGCATGTTGCAAAACGCTGTCAAACCTCTCCTGGATTCGCCTCTTGCCAGCCAGAGCGATAAACTGGAAACTAAGCAGTCCATGAAAGCCGTTGCTATCATTCCTGCCCGCCTTGCCTCCACTCGGCTGCCACGAAAAGTGCTGCGTGAGATCGCAGGCAAGCCGCTGATTGGCCTGGTCTACGAGGCTGTACGATCTTCTCCCCTGTTGGCCGACGTGATCATCGCCACGGACTCAGCAGAGATTATGGAAGTCTGCCGCAAGAGAGGATGGAAAGCTCAGATCACTTCGTCCGAGCATCGCAGCGGGACGGAGCGGGTGCACGAGGTTTCCAAATCGGTGGTGGCTGATGTTTATGTGAACGTGCAAGGGGATGAGCCGCTTACCCGCGCAGAGCATATTGCTACGTTGCTCGAAGTGATGAAGAATCCTTCCGTAACGGTGGGAACCGTGATGACATCCGCCGGCGCGGCGGACATCTCCAATCCTAACGCGGTAAAGGTGGTTACCGATTTGTATGGCCGAGCGCTTTATTTCTCGCGGGCCACTCTTCCATTCGACCGCGACGGCACACAGCCGCGTTATTACAAACATCTCGGCGTTTATGCATACCGCGAAGCCGCGCTCAACCGATTCGTGAGCCTGCCTGAGTCCATGCTTGAGCAGAGCGAGCGGCTGGAGCAACTGCGTTTTCTGGAAAACGGCATTCCGATCTATGTGGGCGAGACTCCATATGACACAGTCGGAGTGGATACAGAACAGGACCTGCAACGTGTGGCTGAGATATTACAGCGCGGAAATCGCTGACAGCCCCCGCAGGCCATAGGAGTTACGCGCTCGGAGTTGCCGCCGCTTGCGTCCGACTCCATGCTTCAGCGGCCGCGACGCGCTTGGAGATGGCGGGGTGCGAGTGAAAAAGCAATTCTATCCACTCCGAAGGCGTGCGCTCTGCAAGGTTCTGCTTGGCCAGCTTGTTCATCGCGGAAATGAAAGGCTCCACGCTGACGATGGACTCGAAGGCATACCGATCGGCTTGCCGTTCATTGAAGCGCGAGTAAGCATTCATCGCCGGCATCAGCAACACTGAAAGTAAGGCAGAGACCAGCACGAGCAAAGGCAGGTCGGCAAAGTCAGAGAGTTCTTCGAACATTTGCTGGTCAACGGCGTAATGAAGCACCCAGTTCGCGGCCCAGAACCCAGCAAAAGTAATCGCTGCCTGCACCATAATGCTCTTCAGAATGTGCCGGTGGACGTGATGTCCCAGTTCGTGGGCCAGCACCGCTTCAATTTCTTCAGGAGCGTAGTGGTCGAGTAAAGTATCGGCCAGGATGATGCGCCGCGTGTTGCCCAGTCCGGTAAGGGCCGCGTTGGCTTTCTTGCTCTTTTCGGAAAGCTTCCAGCGATAGACTCCGCGCACGCGCGTTCCGGCGCGTTCACTCAGAAGTACGAGACGGCGACGCAGGTCTTCATTGTCCAGCGGCTCAAACTTGTAGAAGATAGGAAACAGGATTACCGGTGCAAGCTGGGCCAGCAGGATGAATAGCCCCATGAAGAGCGCCCACATGATCAGCCACCAATGCAGCGGGGATTGGCGGATTGTGAAATAGAGCAACTCGACGACGATCGCCGCCAGGATGAGGCCGACGAGAAAGCCTTTGACTTCATCCCATATCCAGGCGCGAAGCCGTTGATTCGAAAGTTGAAACTCCCGCTCCAGCCGGAAACCGTAGTAGTCAAGGCCGAAACCGAGCGTCTTACCCATCGCCAGCAACAACAGTACATACAGAAATGTAGCCAGCGTGTAGTTCTGAAAACCCCAGAGGTAGGCAAGGTCCCGCAACCAAGCTGACCAGCCCGTGATCAGCAGGATAATCATGAGCAAAAGCCCAAGCAGAAAGTCGGCAATCCCCAGCCAGCGCCGGATACTGTTGTAGCGGCGTGCGTCTGGAGAATCGGAGGGGGTCGGGCTGGATACAAAACTCATGTCTGCCAGAAGTATCGCACTTCTGCCGTAAAAGATGGCCCTCAGAAAACGGTGGGGCAATTTCGTTGCACGGTAGGTTGATGTCTCGGGGAAGGACCCTACCCGCTGTTTCTTACGAACTGTTCTGCGCTGGCGAGAATTTCGCGAACCAACTCGGGCGAAGCGGCCTCGGAGTACAGGCGTAGAAGCGGTTCTGTCCCGGACGCGCGGAACAAGATCCAGGCTTCAGCGCCATTCCCGTTCGTGGGCGCATCGAGAAAAAACTTAACGCCGTCCATGTATTCCTTCTTGATAACGCGATAATCGCCCAAGCTCTCGGTGCCTTCGGCTCGTGCACGCTGAATGGCAAACTGCTTCACGGCTTCAGAAATGTGCAAGTCGCGCCGCCCATAATGATGCGCGCCGAACTCACGTTGCACATCTGCAACCAATTGTCCCAATGGCTTGCCTTCCTCAGCCATGACATTGGCCAACAGCAGGCAGTTCAGCACTCCATCGCGCTCAGGTAGGTACCGCGAGTAGCCGATTCCACCTGATTCCTCGCCACCAATCAGGATGTCCCGCTCCATCATCAAGTCGGCAATGTACTTGAAACCGATTGAGCACTCATGGACTTTGCGGCCATGCTTTGCGGCGATACGGTCGACCATGCGCGTAGTGTTGAATGCGCGGACGACATCGCCGGGCCACTTTTTGCGCTCCAAGAGCCAACGCAGCAGAATGGAGAAAATCTTGTGCGAGTCCACAAAGCTTCCGTCTTCGGCTACCGCGCCGATGCGGTCGGCATCGCCATCGGTAGCCAAGCCGGCATCGCATCTCTCGCGTACCACCGTCTGTTGCAGCAAGGCCGTGTGTGGCTCGATGGGTTCGGGATTGATGTCGGGGAACAGTGGATTCAATTCCTGGCGGATGGCAACATGCTGAACTCCTCGCTCGCTGAACATTCCGGTCAGAACGCCACGGCCTGAGCCGTACATGGAATCCACGACGAATTTGAATGTTGTTCGGCCGATGAGGTCCATATCGGCGAAGCGGCAGGCCGCACGAACGTAAGCCTGCTTCAAATCGACCTCCTCAATGTGCGCTTTGTTTCCTTTTGGCAGTGCGCCAGCGCGAAGCTCTTCCTCCACTCTTTTCATAATGGCAGGCGTGGCCGAGCCTCCGAACTTGCCTTTGAACTTTACCCCGTTCCAGTTCCAGGGATTGTGGCTGGACGTGACCATTATTCCGCCGGCGGCGTTCTGCTGTTTCACCGAGTACGAGACCGCAGGAGTGGGCACAAAATCGTTGGCGAGTTTAACCGGAATTCCAGCCGCCGCAACGGTTTCTGCCGCCACCCGTGCTGCTGCTGGTGAAGCGAAGCGGGTGTCGTACCCAACGAAGACCCCCTGCTGACTATCTTCGTGCTTCAATACATAGGAGGCGATCGCGCCCGCTACGCGGCGCACGTTTTCGAAGGTGAAGTCGTCAGCTATGATGCCGCGCCAGCCATCCGTGCCGAATTTTATCTCCTGGGCCACTGATTTTGCTGGTTGGTAGCTCGTGGTTAGGATTCAGTTTGTCGCATCTCAGAAACAACGTTGGTCGCTGCTGACGGAGCTTTGGTCTCACACCAGCTTGTGCAACTTTTTCTCGTCAAGGTACTTTACTATTTTGCCGACGTCTTGCGCTCGCTGGCGAGTTGTGATCAGCAAAGCATCCTCAGTTTCCACCACCACCAGATCGCTTACTCCCACGGCCGCCACAAATTTGCCCGGGGCGTGCACATAATTGCCCTGAGCGTTCAGAACGAAGTGGCCGGAGCTGGCAATGAGATTGTTTTCCCGCGGGCGACTCTTGGCGGTGTGATGCTCGTGCAGTGCCGTCCAGGAGCCCAGATCGTTCCAACCGAACTCCGCCGGCAAGCAAAACATGTTCCCGCCCTGTTCGCCTTTTGCCGAGCGCGGTTCGAGCACGGCATAGTCCACGCTAATGTTTTCGCACTTCGGATACAGCTTTTGGAAAGTGGCAGCAAACCTGCGCGTGCCGAAGGCAGCGGCAATCTCTTCGAGCAGTGGCGCGGTTTTCGGCAGATGCTCGCGCAAGGCGTTGGCTAGGGTTCGAGCACTCCACAGAAACATCCCGCTGTTCCAGAAATAGTTCCCGGCTGCAACAAACTCGGCGGCGGTTTTGTCGTCCGGCTTCTCTGTGAAGCGACGGACACTGCAGACGTTTGCGTCCGAAGCCGCTCCCGCCTCCACGTAGCCATAGCCGGTTTCAGGCCGTGTTGGCCTGATGCCGAGTACAACGATGTTCTCGCCCGTGCTGGCGATTTCAATTCCACGCTGCAGTGTGTGGCGATAACGCTTCTCGTCGGCTATGACGTGGTCGGAGGGAAACATGCCGATCACACCATCGGGATCGGCCTTCAGTAAGAGAAAAGCGGCGAGTCCGATCGCAGGAGCGGTGTTCCGCCCAGCTGGCTCAGCGAGTACTTGCGGTTTGGGCAACTTCGGAAGCTGGCGCAAGATTCGAGGCCGGAGATCATGGTTCGTGATGATCCAGAAACGCTTCGCCGGAGCCATCGGCCGCAGGCGCGCCACCGTCTGCTGGATCATGCTCTGACGGCCATCGAGCGCAAGAAGTTGTTTGGCGCGCTTCTTCCGGCTTAATGGCCAGAAGCGCGTGCCTCGGCCCCCAGCCAGAATTACGGGGTAGAAATTAGAATTTTCCCTCACTGATTTTCACCGATTCCAGCAGCAATGATCAATCGTCCAAGACCGCACATCACTACATTCTGGTTTCGGGCTCCGGCAAAATCTTGCCCGGCACATACGACTTCAAGATTTCGAGCGTCCACTGCGGTCGCACCCTGAATTTATCAAGCAGGGCGGGCACGACCACGGCGTCGCCCTTGGCCAATGTGATGGGCTCCAGTCCGGGGATCTCGACCACGCCGCATCCTTCGACAGCAACCAGAATCTGCACCGAACGGTTGCCAGAGTCGTCACGCGTAGAAAGTTCTAGTTCTTCCCTGATCTCGAACATGTCCACCACAAAATAGGGAGCGGCGATCAAGTGGGCCTGTCGATTGTTCGTTTTACCGATCTGTTTTGCCGCCGGCCGAATGACCTTTCCGGAGGCAACTCTCTCGTTCACCGCCGCCAGCCCGTCTTCGAGATGCAATTCCCGCGGACGCCCGTAATCGTACAACCGATAGGTCGTATCCGACTGTTGCTGGGTTTCTACAATCACCGAACCCGGGCCTAGCGTGTGCACGGTCCCGCCTGCAACGTAAATCATGTCTCCCGAGTAAACATTGAGCCAGTTCAGCAGGTCTTCGGCGCATTTGTCGTGGATCGCCTGCTCCAGTTGAGCAGTGGTCACGCCGGGCTTGAGTCCCAGCGCGATTTGCGATCCGGGTTTGGCATGCGCCACGTACCAGCACTCGGTCTTGCCCCACGGCTGGCCGATCTGATGGGCGCGTTCATCGTCGGGATGAACTTGCACTGACAGTTTCTCCTGCGGAAAAAGAAACTTCAGGAGCAACGGGAATCGCCGCGCATCGCGTGCCGCATCGCCCACTAACTCTCGTTGATACTGCTCACTGAGCTGTGAGAGAGTCTTTCCCTTCAGTGGACCGTTTGCCACTTTGCAATCGTCCCCCGTGAGCCAGGCTTCGCCAATTCTCTCTGCGAACTTGTGATTCGGATAAATCGGCGACAGGTCGTAACCGCCCCAGGGCCGCGGATCGAAGCCCGGTAACATCAAAAGTGGATAAAGACTTGCCATGTTCAACCATATAAAAGGCCGCTCCCGGATGGAACGGCCCTTTTTCAAACTCAAACCCTGCTTGTATCCGAGGATCCCAGGGGCTAAAGCCCATTCTTGTGGTGGGCCCTAGGCGGCACGGCTGAAGCCGTGCCCAAACCGGTTGGCTGAGCGATTCCAACAAACGGTGCCTTATAGCGCCGCAAAAAACTTCCGCATGCGCTCCAGGCCGCGATCCAATTCCGCCTTTGAGGTGGCGTAGGAAACGCGGATGTGGTCGCTGGTGCCGAATCCTTCGCCCGGCACCGTAGCCACGTGCGCTTCGCGGAGCAACCGTCCGGCCACGTCCGACGCCGACTTCACGTTTCCCCGCCCCAGAAAAGACGAGATGTTTGGGTAGGCGTAGAAGGCACCCTCGGGCATGGTGCAGGTCACCCCCGGAATGGAGCGTAATCCTTTCACCACATGGTCACGCAGTTCAATATATTCGCGCCGCATCTGCTCAACGCACTCTTGCGGTCCATGCAAAGCTGCAACCGCGGCCTTCTGTACGATCGAAGTGGGATTGGAAGTGGATTGGCTTTGCAGCTTGGCCATGGCGCTCACAACTGGGGCGGGGGCGAGAGCGTAGCCCAGACGCCAGCCGGTCATGGCATAGGTCTTCGACAGTGAGCCCAAGACGACGATGCGCTCTTGGTATTGGCGCAACGATCCCACGGAAAAGTTCTTGCCGGTGTAGTTCAGGTAAACGTAGCACTCGTCGGACAGAACCCAGATGCCGCGCTCCTGCGCCAGGCGGATGAGTTCGGTCATATCCTCCGGGCTCATCACCGCGCCCGATGGATTCGACGGCGAGTTGAGAATGATGGCCTTGGTCCGCGAAGTGATCAAGTTCGCAACCATGTCGGCGGTAACCCGAAAGCCTCGTCCTTCGTCGGACTGCAGTAGCACGCATTGGGCGCCCGCGTAACGAATAATGTCTTTGAACGAAACCCAGTAGGGAACCGGCAGAATCACCTCGTCGCCGTGGTCGACCAGAACCTGCATCGCGTTGAACAGCGCTTGCTTGCCTCCCACGGAGGCAATGACTTGGTCGCGACCGTAGTCAGAATCGAAATCTACGGCGTGACGGTGCACAATCGCATCGCGCAATTCCGTTGTACCAGCCACCGCGGTATATTTGGTGAAATTGCCCTGGATCGCGGTAATGGCCGCGTCTTTGATGTGCTGCGGCGTAGCGAAGTGCGGTTCTCCGGCGCCGAAATCAACTACGTCGACTCCCTGAGCTCGTAGCTTGTCCGCTTCAGCAACCACCGCCATGGTAGCTGACGGCTCAATTCGCTGGATTCGTTCGGTAAGTCTTAGGGCTTCGCTGGTCGCAGTACTCATGCTTTCTTTTTCCTTTTCCTCGGGGTTTCGACGATCCCACGGATATTTTGCAGCTTGTAGGCTGGCTCCAGTTTTTGCCTCAGCTTATGCTCCACTACCTCCGGCACCAGCCCTTTGACTGGTCCTCCGAGCTGAGCCACTTCGCGCACCAGACGGGAGCTGACATAAGAATACTTGTCGGCGGGCATCATGAAAACCGTCTCCAGCGTGGGCTCAAGCTTGCGGTTCAGAAGCGCCATTTGCAATTCGTATTCGTAGTCGCTGATGGCGCGGATGCCGCGCAGCACGCAAGTCGCATCGATTGATTTCGCGTATTCCACCATCAAGCCGCCGAAGGTATCGAGCCGCACATTCTTCAAGTGCGCGGTCAGAGTCGTGAGCATCTGGAAGCGCTCCGCCACGCTGAACATCGGGCTCTTTTCCGAGTTGCGCAGGATTGCCACGACTAACTCTTCAAAGATCTTGCTGCCTCGCTCAATCAGGTCGAGGTGACCATTCGTGGGCGGATCAAACGACCCGGGATAAATAGCGATGCCCTTGTTCAATAGTCCCCTTGCGTAGGCGGAAGCGAGTCTTCCGTAGACAAGCCCGCGTGCAGATGCGCGAATAGAAGATTCTATGCGGCGGACAGCAGAGATAGCAATGAGAACTCCGTGAGGCGCAGAGCATAAGCACTACGCCCACACGGAAACTTACCGGCGCGCGGCCACGGGTACCTTGGCCCCATCGGTGCCAGTCGGCATGGTTGTAACGCGCGCCCCCTGGGGTGCACCGGGCGCTTGCGCAGGGGCCGGGACGGCGGTGGGCGCAGCCGTAGGGACCAAACCCAGCGCCTTACGCACCTCGGCGTCAAGCTTGCCCATGGTGTCTTTATTGTCTTTGAGGAACTGACGGGCGTTCTCGCGGCCCTGGCCAATGCGTTCGCCTTTGTAGCTGAACCAGGAGCCAGATTTTTCGAGTAGGTTGCTGTTCACGGCCAGATCGAGCAGATCTCCTTCGCGCGAAATGCCCTCGCCGTAAAGAATGTCGAATTCGGCCTCGCGAAAGGGCGCGGCGACTTTGTTCTTCACGACTTTTACTCTGGTGCGCGAACCTGTGACCAGGTCTCCGTCTTTGATGGCGGCAATGCGGCGAATGTCGACCCGCACCGATGAATAAAACTTTAGCGCGCGCCCGCCAGTCGTTGTTTCCGGATTACCGAACATCACGCCGATTTTTTCGCGGATTTGGTTGATGAAGATGAGACAGGTGCGCGACTTGGAAACCGTTCCCGTCAGCTTACGCAGCGCCTGCGACATCAGCCGCGCCTGCAGACCCATATGACTGTCGCCCATTTCGCCATCGAGTTCGGCCTTGGGCACGAGCGCGGCGACGGAGTCCACAACCAGCACATCAATGGCATTCGAGCGCACTAGCGCCTCGGTAATTTCCAGCGCCTGTTCGCCGTAATCGGGCTGCGAGACCAGCAGGTTGTCGACGTCCACGCCCAGCTTTTTCGCATAGCCGGGGTCGAGAGCGTGTTCTGCGTCCACAAATGCGGCCATGCCCCCGGTTTTTTGTGCTTCTGCAATCACTTGCAGGGTGATTGTGGTCTTGCCCGATGACTCCGGGCCGAAGACTTCAACCACCCGACCGCGTGGAAAGCCTCCCACTCCCAAGGCCGCATCGAAGGAGATGGCGCCGGTCGAGATCACAGCGATAGGGACGATGGCTTCCTTCGAGCCCAGCCGCATGATCGAACCTTTGCCAAACTGCTTTTCAATCTGTGACACCGCCAGCTCAATTGCCTTGCCCCGTTCATCTGCCATGGGAGTGTGGCTCCTTTTAAAGAGTGCAGAACTAATCTGGCCGGATTATACAGACAGCCGGAAGCGAATAAAAGGCGAATCGGAGAAATTGTTGTGAATAACGTTCCGAAATGGGCAATAACTGGGGCAGCGCCTTCCCCGCTGCCATCCTGAGGCCGCGCCCTTTGAGGACCTGCTCCTCGTGAATGGATTCGATCCAGACGTCACCAGGCGTTGCCAGGGAACCACATTGTGGAGGTAATGCTCCAGCACCCGTTCCAGCGCAAACCGCCGCGACTGCCCATTCTCCTTGGGGTATCAAGATAAATCTAGACGTTACCACAAAAACCGAGGTCGCAATTGAAGGTGAGCCCCTTTTGGTCTCTTCAGCGCTGCAGCAAATCCACCGGCACCGTCACATCATGCACGCGGAAATACTTTGCCAGTGCCGGATACTTCCGCATCACGGCCTCATACATCGCATGGGCTACGTTGCGGTAGGAAACGTGTCCTGCCGGGGTGGTCCGTAACTCGGAAATGTAAACGGCCTCAGCGAAATCCATTTTGAAGAGGGCACGCTTGCGGAAGGCAAGAGGTATCCCATACTGCGAGTTTTCCGCGGCGCCCGCTGCATCTCGCTTGGCCAAATTCTCCACCGCGGTTTGCGCACGCTGCATCGCGGTCTGGTAACGATGGCGCACTCCGGCATCTTCCACATCGAGCAGCATTTCGTAGCCGTGGTGCGTGGTGAATCCCTGCATCAGCTGGATGCAGCGCCGGTGACGGTGCATGTCCCGGAATCCACCAATATCCATGAGAATGTCGAAGCGGAATTGCTGTCCGGCGCGGAAAGCACGCGCCATTTCGTCATGCTTCCCGCGGTGGCGCAGGCCAAGATCGATGATCTCTCTGCGATACCGCTCTCCCGACACTTGTACCGACTGGCGAATCTGACGGTAGGAATAATGGCAGTGTTCATAGAGCAGTGTCGTGGCAATTTCCACTTCGAGCGGTTCTTCATCGAGCAGATCGACAATCGCCTTCGAGGGCGCGACCGACTCGGTCTTCATCAGTTCACGGGCGGCCTGGCGAAGATCTCGGCGAGTCTCTATCTCATATTGATTGGGGTCAGCGTATTTCACCAGCGTGGGGGCAACACGTACTTCGCGGAGCAATTCCTGCTCTGCCTGCGCCCCGAGTGCGGAGTTTAGAGCCCGAATGCGTTCCACTAATTCACCCAGCGACTCGGCATTTACGTTGTAGGCCGGTGAAGTCGCGGCTTCCTTGAGCAGCACGCCCAGCCGCCGCAATTCGGCATGCGTGTGCGAGAGCAGATGCGACACCTGCGTTTCCAGGGTGCGCGCGTTAACGATCTCGCCTAGCGACGTGTTTGTGGCCAGCGGTAACACATAGCGAGTGATGTCGAAAGCCCGCGCCTTCAGCGTGCGCTCGTAAGTCTCCTGCTTCATGTCTGCGGGCTTGGGCGTAATGCTGATCAGGTGTTGCGTCATGTGCGCCGAAAGCGCTTCGTATTCAGCGAACAAAAAACTCACGGTTTCGCGGTACAGCGTGCGCGCTTGTTCGTCGCTACCAAAGTCGGGAGTGAAGCATCCGCTTTTCTTGAAATCCTGATAGCGGGTGGATCGTTCCTGTCCGTCCCAACGCTGTTCGTCGGCCAGCTCGATGGCGGCAAGAATCGACAGCTTCTCTACCGCCAGCGCAATGTGCGCCAAATCGGCGATCGAGCGGTGCCCGTACTGGAAGTAAAAAGTGTTGAGAAACTTTTCCGCCTTCTGCTGGCTGATCTCCTTTAGCGACTCCTTCATGGAAAGGGCAGACCGCGAGTATTTGGCCATCGCATAGGCCTGGATCTCGGGCTCAGCGCCGAATACGGCGAAGACCTCGACTGAGGGCGTTTCTACTACCGCGGGTTTGTCGGCCTCAAGCGATATCTCGGCGTTGGAATCGGAAGAGTCTGGCATATGGCTCACTTCGGAGATCGTAGCATTGGGCATGGGAGTGTTTTTGAATGGTACTGGTCTGCCTGCAGACGCGCAATGCGGTTGACAAAGTGATACCGGCACTTGGTAAGAATGCCCGGTGCGAGCCAATCGTGGCGACTTCACCTGCGGGGAAGTTTCCACCTACACTGGAGTCGTGGATCCTCTGCTGCAGATGGCCGAGCATCGCCCCTGGCCTTTGCCTTCCGGTCCGTGGGTGATGAAACAAATCTGGCATGATCTAGTGTTTGCACACTGGCCTGTGGCGAATGACGCTCTGCGGGGTCTGGTCCCACAGGGGCTAACGCTCGATACGTGGGGCGGCCAAAGTTGGGTGGCCGTCACGCCTTTCCGCATGAGCGGCGTACGCGCTCCGGGACTTCCCGCGCTGCCCGGACTCTCCAGGTTCCCCGAGCTGAACGTGCGAACCTATGTAACGTATGGCGGCAAACCCGGAGTTTATTTCTTCAGCCTCGATGCCGCCAATCTGCCCGCCGTATGGGCGGCGCGGGCGTTGTATCATCTGCCTTATTTTCATGCCGCGATGAGATGTGAAGAACTCGATGGAGCCATTCATTACCACTCGCGCCGGCATGGCACAGCCGCGGAGCTCATTGCCAGGTATGGGCCGGTTGCTGACGTGCAGATCCGTGACAACGACAGCATCGAGCGCTGGCTGACCGAACGCTATTGCCTGTACTCGGTCCATCGCGGGTGCGTCTATCGCGGCGAAATTCATCACCAGCCGTGGCCCTTGCAGGATGCCCACGCGGATTTCATGGTCAACACAATGGCACAGGCTGCCGGTATCGGGCTACCGAAGTCCGCTCCGCTGCTGCATTTTGCTCGCAGGCTGGAAGTTCTCCTATGGCCTCTGCGCCGGGTCTAGGCCTATTTCTTTCTCCCGGCGATGCGTTCCGGGCAGCTTATAATTCCCGTTTCTCAGCTCCCGAGGAGAATCCATGAATATTTCCGGCCGAGTTGCGCTGGTCACGGGCGCGTCGCAGGGAATTGGGCGGAGTTGCGCGCTGAAGCTGGCGAGTACAGGGGCTACCGTCGCCCTGGCGGCGCGCAATCAGGAGAAGCTTAATGAACTGGTAAGGGAAATTTCCGGGGCAGGCGGGAAAGCTGCGACCTTCAAGGTTGACGTCAGCGACGAAGCGCAGATCAAGTCCGCCTGCAAAGCGGTGATTACTCAATTCGGCAAGATCGACATTTTGGTCAACAACGCCGGGATTACACGCGATCAGCTCGTAATGCGCATGAAGCGTTCCGACTGGGACGCTGTACTCAGCACGAATCTGACCTCGGCATATCTCTGCATACAGCAAGTCATCGGTTCCATGCTGAAGCAGCGTTGGGGACGGATCATCAACATCGCGAGTGTCTTCGGGCAGATGGGCCAGGCGGGCCAGGCCAACTACGCGGCATCCAAGGCGGGACTGATCGGGCTCACCATGGCCATCGCCCGCGAAGTCGGATCCCGCACGATAACCTGCAACGCAGTGGCGCCTGGCCTCATCGAAACCGCCATGACGGCTGGCCTCGGCGACGAGTTTAAGCAGAACGCCGTTAAACAAATTCCACTTGGCAGGGTCGGATCGCCGGAGGATGTTGCCCATGCGGTGGCTTACCTTGCGTCGGAAGAGGCGTCATACATTACAGGTCACGTGTTGAATGTGAACGGCGGGTTGCTGATGGGGTAGGCCGACACCAGCTCGACCAAAAGGGCACAGAGAAAATGAAAGCCGAACGCACAATCCCGTTGAATGCCTCCGTGCACTCTGTGCCCCCTGTGGTGAAGAACTTGGCAGTCATCCCAGCCCAGACGTCGACCCAAATCGCCCAAGCCCGCGAATTATTTCTGGAGTACGCTCAATCTCTCGGCTTCAGCCTCTGCTTCCAGAATTTCGACAAAGAACTAGCTGCCCTTCCCGGCGATTATGCGCCTCCGGACGGCCGTCTGCTGTTAGCGGAATATGAAGGCAAAGTCGCTGGTTGCGTGGCGCTGCACGGACTGGGCGACAATATCTGTGAAATGAAGCGGCTTTATCTCCGCCCTGAATTTCGCGGAAAACGCTTGGGACGAGCGCTGGCGGAGTGCGTCATTGCCGAGGCACGACGGATCGGCTATCACCGTATGCGGCTCGATACGGTCGAACCGTTGATGGGCGACGCTGTAGCGATGTATCGCAAAATGGGCTTCAAGGAGATCCCCCCCTATCGCCCAAACCCCATTGCAGGCGCCATCTATATGGAGCTAGAGTTGTGAGGGTCCCGAGGATGAATCCCCTGAAAAACATTGCTCTGGGTTTACTCGTCATTGTTTTCGCCCTGGCCTCGTTCGCTGCCGAGGGCAAGAACGTTTCTTACAAGAGCGGCGGCGAGACCGTACAAGGCATGCTCTACACACCGCCGGGGAAGGGACCGTTTCCCGCCATCATCGTTATCCACGAATATTGGGGACTCAACGAATGGGTGAAGGAACAAGCCTCGAAGCTGTCCGACCAGGGCTACGTGGCGCTGGCTGTGGACCTCTATCGTGGCACGGTCGCAGACAACCCCGAACTTGCCCACCAACTGATGCGCGGCTTGCCGGAAGACCGGGCCAAGCGCGATCTTCACGCTGCTTTTGAATTTCTCCCGACGCAGCCTAAGGCGAGGAAAGACCGCATAGGTTCCATCGGCTGGTGCATGGGCGGCGGCTATTCGCTGGACGTGGCGTTACAAGAGCCCACGCTGGCCGCCGACGTTATCCACTACGGCCATCTCGCCACGGACTCGGAGGCGCTAAACAAGATCAATGCGGCTATTCTCGGGATCTTCGGGGGAAACGATCAGGGCATCCCGCCGGAGTCAGTGAAAATGTTCGAGGCAACTTTGAAGCAAATTGGCAAAAGGGTCGAGATCAAGATGTATCCCGATGCAGGCCATGGCTTTGAAAATCCTAATAACAAAGCCGGGTACCGCCCCGACGACGCCGCTGATGCCTGGAAAAGAACGATCACGTTTTTGGTCGATACTCTCAAGAAATAAGAAGAGGCCGCTAATTGCGATAGGGATCAGACGGTTGCAGCGTGCGCGATCGCACAAATAATTCCGTGAACTCTGTGCAAATTGCGGGCCGCCGGTTTGTCAAGTCTCAATTTTCCACATGGCACTAATTTCCTCTTGCCAGACGATTCCGATGTGGTTACTATGCACGCATCCTAGTCATGCTCCCCACCATCAACATAGGCGAGACCATTCGAAACTACCGGCTGCAGAAAGGCATGTCCCAGGGCGACATTGAGAAACGCACCGGCCTGCTGCGCTGCTATCTTTCGCGAGTGGAAAACGGCCATACCATTCCTTCGCTCGACACGCTGTCGAAAATTGCTGGCGCCATGGAGATCGCGCTTTCGCAATTCTTCTCCGAGTCAGGCCACGCGAACGGATCCAAGGGCCTGCCTCAGCTTTCCGATGATGAACTACGGTTCTTGAGCCAGATTCGCCGCTACGCCACCAACCTGAACGATAGCGACCGCAAGCTGGTCCTGGCCATGGTCAAGAAGATGGCGTCAAGTTCGGGGAAGTAGCCGTTTAGCCCGCAGCGACCCAAGCCAAGAACTAAAGCCTAAAGCCAATTGCCGCCCCAGGGTACTTTCGTACCATGACCTCGGTGCCCGACGGGTACCTCGCTGCCCAGGCCGACACCTCCTACACTAGGTTCTGGAGGCTCTCGCGTGACCACCGACGAAGAACTGAATGTTCTCGACTCGCAGCTGCGGCGGTTGAAGATCGAGTACGAGATCTATTTCAACAATCCCGCAAAGCGGCCTCCCACCGACATCGAGTGGAAGGTACTGGCGCTGCTGCGCAAGTTTTCCGACGGCGGCCGCATGAACTTTACGCAACGTTTCCGCTACAACGAAATGGCCCAGCGCTATGCCATATACAGCGACCTATGGCGCAAGAAAGCTCGCATTCGGGAAGAGGGCTACCGACGGCCTCAGGACGCGCTGCTCTCGATCCAGGGAGTGCGTGAGGAAGAACACGAGCCTCAGCACCCCACCGTGTACGGGGTGAATCACGCCGCGGCGGCCGAGGCTGCAGCTGCAGGAGTGGCAGCTGCCCCGGCGCTAGAGACACCGGCGTCGCAACCCTTCACGTTGAAGCGAGTTGACAAGAAGGAACACGAGCAAGTCGAGCGCCTGTACAATGCCTTGGTCGCGGCCAAGAAAAAAGCTGGAGAAAATGTTTCCGGTGATCTCGAATCTTTCGCCACCTTCGTGCAGAAGAAGACCCAGCAAATTCGCAAGCGGTACAGCTGCGAAAGCGTGGAATATTCGGTCGAACTGGCGGAGGGCGGGGTCAAGCTGAAGGCTAAGGCAAAAGTCTAGCGCGGAAGGTTAGTTACAAGCGGTCAACCCTCGTTTATTTTTGGACCCGGTTTCACTCTATCTAAATCTTTAGGCTCCTCCGGTTCTGCTCGGCAGATGTGCAATTGCTGATAGAATTTTCCTTGTCAGCTCCGCACATCATCCGCCGAGGCCGCTCAATGTCTCCAGCCCAAACCAAGATTCGGCGCGCCATTCTCAGTGTCACCGACAAGACCGGCTTGCCGGACTTCGCGCGGAGACTGGCCGAACTGGGCGTGGAGCTGATTTCAACTGGGGGAACGGCGAAGTTGCTGCGCGACTCCGGGATCGCGGTCAGGGACGTTTCGGAGCTTACCGGCTTCCCCGAAATGTTCGACGGCCGCGTGAAGACGCTGCATCCCAAGGTGCACGGCGGAATCCTTCACCGGCGCCAAGATGCCGCCCACGTTGCAGCCGTTGCTGAACACGACATTGCGCCAATTGACATGGTAGTGGTGAACCTTTACGCCATCGAGAAGACCGCGACCAAGCCGGATGTGCAGTTCGAGGAACTGGTCGAGAACATCGACATCGGGGGACCTTCGATGATCCGCTCCGCCGCCAAGAATTTTCACGATGTCGCCGTCCTAATCTCGCCCGCCGATTACCACGCCATTGCTGAAGAAATGACCAGTTCCGGCGGCAGCCTCTCACTCGCCACCAAGTGGCGTCTCGCGCAGAAGGCGTTCGCGACTACTGCGGCTTATGATTCGTCCATCGCGTCCACTCTGGAGCGTGTCAGCACCAATGGCAATTTCCAGCTCCGCGGTGCAGAAGGCTTTCCGCAGACTTTGCGTCTCTCGTTCCAGAAAAAGCTCGATCTGCGCTACGGTGAAAACCCGCATCAGAAAGCCGCCATGTATTCGGACGGCTCGGACGCAGGCGTGGCCAACGCCCGCCAGCTCCAGGGTAAAGACCTTTCCTACAACAACATCGTGGACTTAGAGGCCGCCTGGGACCTGGCCCAGGAATTCGAGGAGCCGGTCTGCGCCATCATCAAGCACACTAATCCCTGCGGCGTGGCTACTGGGAAGACCCTGGCCGAAGCTTACCAGCGCGCTTTGGAATGCGACCCTGTTTCGGCCTTCGGCGGAGTAATCGGCGCAAACCGCCCGGTGGACAGCGAGGCCGCCGACGAAATGCACAAGCTGTTCCTCGAAGTCATTGCGGCCCCCGCCTTCGACGAACCTGCCATAGCTAAGTTTGCTTCCAAGAAGAATTTGCGCCTGGTCGAAGTCGTTTCCGCAAATCAGAAATGGGTACTCAAGAATGTTTCCGGAGGAATGCTGGTACAAGACGCCGACACCCGCTCACTTCAGGAATCGGATCTGAAAGTGGTCACAAAGCGCGCACCCACGGCAGAGGAAAAGCGCGCCCTTCTCTTCGCCTGGAAGGTATGCAAACACGTCAAATCCAATGCCATCGTATATGCCCGCGACGGGCAAACGGTCGGAGTTGGAGCGGGCCAGATGAGTCGAGTCGACTCCTCCAAGATCGGCGCCATGAAGGCCCAACTTGCGCTGAAAGGAACTGTGGCGGCCTCTGACGCTTTTTTCCCTTTCCCCGACGGGGTGGAAGAAATCGCCAAGGCCGGCGCCACCGCCATCATTCAACCCGGGGGCTCGCAGCGGGATTCCACCGTCATTGAAGCGGCTGACCGCTTGGGTCTGGCCATGATTTTCACCGGAGTGCGTCATTTCCGGCACTAGCAATCTGTCGATTTGTTGCACTGATCGCTGTAAAGGCACAGCTCGCTCCGGAAAGTCTTTACCCCAGGTTGACGCTCTGTCTCTACCATTTTTGAAAATTATGCCGACGGCACTAATGATGATCATTCCGAAGCCGGCAACGTGGTTCCATCGAAACGGCTGCTTCAAATGAGAAACTGAGAAAACGGAAAAAACCACGAGAGTAATGACTTCCGGAATGGTCTTCAGCTGTGCCGCGTTGAATTCGTAGGAGCCAATGCGATTGGCGGGAGCCTGGAAGCAGTATTCGAACAACACGATCATCCAACTGAGCAGGATTACTGTGAACAGGAGTACGTTGCGATAATTTCAAGTGGCCCTACCAGGCAAAAGTCGTGAAAATATTTGAAATGGTAAGATCAGTGAGTCTCCCTAAACTATTAAGCGCTGACATCTCTACCGTAAACCAGTTGATTGCATCAGCCTATGCGAGCTACAGAGTATGAGATAGCGTTCCAGATGTTCTTTACGGGTTTTGCGGTTACAATTTGTTGCCGGCAACCAGCCGCGTGAGAATCCCGCCTGCAAGCCAACCATCAGATCCCGGTCGCCGTGGTAGGAGTGGGCGTTTTCGGACGAAATCATGCTCGCGTTTACAAAGAACTCGAGCAGCAAGGTGAACCTGTACGCCTGGTGGGGGTTGTAGATCCTGACCTGAACCGCGCCGATGCCGTGGCCCGCGAGTTTGGCTGCCGCGCCTTCGGGTCCGCGAAACAGATGCTCAGTACTCACAGCGAAGTCCGAGCGGCGTCGGTAGCGGCGCCCACTGCACATCATCTTGCGGTCGCCCGCGCGCTAATGGAATCGGGCACAGACGTTTTGATCGAGAAACCACTGGCGTCGTCGCTCGCCGAGGCCGACACCCTAGTGCAACTGGCCGCGGACCACAAAAGAATAGCCCAGGTCGGGCACCTGGAGCGCTTCAATCCTGCTGTCCGTGCCACCATTCCTTTGCTAACGCAGCCCATGTTTTTTGAGGTGCACCGGCTCAGCGTGTTCTCGCCACGTTCGCTGGATGTGGATGTGGTGCTCGATCTCATGATCCACGACCTTGACATAGTGCTGGCGTTCGCCGATTCGACGGTAAAAGAAGTCCGCGCTGTCGGGCTGCCTATTCTTTCCGGCAAAGTGGATATAGCCAATGTGCGGCTGGAGTTCGAATCAGGCTGCGTGGCCAACTTCACCGCTAGCCGCGTTTCCACCGAGCGGGTGCGCAAGGTACGTTTTTTCCAGCCACGCCAGTACGTGTCTCTCGACTACGGACGCCAGGAAGTGCTGGTCTTCACCGTCGCAGGAGACAGCGAAGCCGCCGGCGCTCCGTCCGCGAATCCGCAGATTAAAGTTGCCAAGCCTGTGGTGGCTTCAGAAGAGCCCTTGCATGCGGAGCTGAAGTCATTCTTGAATGCGGTGCGTCATCGTTCTGCTCCCGCCGTTTCCCTCGAAGACGGCCGCCGGGCGCTCGCGCTCGCCCTCGACATCGTCGCTGCTATCCGCGATCACGGGAAAAAGGTTGATCTCCCGACTATTGCTGGGGCTACGCGCTGACCTCGTATGCCCGATTTGCGATTGCCGATTAAGGGAATTGCGTTGTGCGTTGTTTTCTGCTGAGTCCGTTTATGACGAACTGCACCAGCGCCGAGGTTTACAAATGTTTACGCCCCGAAGTCTCAGCCCATTCGTAGTGAGCAGAATCGCCTGAAAGATGCGAAAATAAAGACAACTTGGCGGCAGCCGTCGAAGTGCATTCTTCCGTGAAACGCGGGATCGAACGCAGCGTCTCGATTGCGTGTCTAATCAGCCAAGACTGACGCATGCCGATTACGCAAATTCCATTCCAGGACCCGGTGGCGCCGCCCAAGCCTCCCCCCGCGGAACAACAGCTCGGTCTTTACGACGCGGAGGGGTGGGAGACCGCTTACCGTGACCTGGATGATGCTCGTGTGCCGCACCTGCTCATCCAGTTGCAGGACGATTTGGCGCGCTCCCGTCGCAGGGAAGCAGCGTGGATTTCCATCATCACACACCTTGTGCTGATCATCCTGGTGGTCAACATCGAAAGATTGGAAAAGTACTTGCCGTGGCACTCGGTGATCGTAGTTTCACCGAATGATGCAACTCGCGGTAAGGATGTCACATTCTTGGCGCTTCCCCCCGATGCGCAGAAGCTAACACGTAAATCAAACACCAACATCATTTCTGATAAAGATCGCATCGCAACCTCGCGCCACCCCGAACTCGATCCCAAGGAGTTGCGGAAGATTCTCGCTACTCCTCCTCCAGGCGCGCCCGGACCGAACGGCCCTCGAATGCCGCAGCCGGCGGCACCCTCTGCGCCCGCGGTGGCACAAAATCAGCAACCTCAGCAGCAGACGGGTCAGGAGCCGATGCAACATCCGCCCAGCGAGGCCAATGCAGTGGCCAAGCTGCAGCTTCCTGCCAAGCCGAATCCATTCAAACTGGGTGGCGCCATGTCTCCTGGATCCGCCATTCAAGAAGCCACCCGTGAGGCGGCAACGCGGCGTGGTGGAGGCGGCCAGGAAGGCGATTTCGGCTTAGGAACCGGCGCCCATGGCCGCCAAATGGGTGCGCTCGAAGTCTTGAGCGATACGCAGGGAGTGGATTTCGGACCTTATCTCGCGCGCATTCTGCAAGACGTCAAAGAGAATTGGTATCGACTCATTCCTGAATCTGCCGTCATGAAGAAGGGCAAGCTGGCGATCGAGTTTGCCATCACCAAGGATGGCAAGGTCGCGGGCATGAAGTTGACAGATTCCTCCGGCGACGTCGCTCTCGATCGCGCAGCCTGGGGCGGTATCACCGCTTCGAACCCCTTCCCCCCCTTACCCAGTGATTTCGGTGGGCAGTATCTCGCCTTGCGTTTTCGCTTCTACTACAACCCCGACAAGTCCGAACTGGAGTAGGACTCTTAGCAGCGATTCCTCTACCACACGCGGCAGCGATTTTGATTCACCATCGGCGATCCTACTTTGCAATGGAATGCCTGCTGGAATTCGGGCATGTTTGAGACCACACCGTTGGCGCGATATTGCTCGGGAGAATGCGGATCCACCGTCGCGCGCAGACGCCTGTTCTCGTCTCGTTCATTGGCGCACCAGCTCTGGCCGTAGCCGACGAAGAAACGCTGCTCGGGGGTGAGTTCATCCAGGGGCTGCAGGTTTTGTCCCTGGGTGTCTTCCTTCCACGCCATGTAAGCCAGAATCAGTCCGCCCAGATCGGCGACATCCTCGCCCAGTGTGAGTTTTCCGTTGATCTTGATGTCGTCAATGATGGTGTAGCCGGAATACTGGTCTGCGATGCAGGTGGCTCGCTTTATGAATTCCTTTTCGTCGTCCGGGGTCCACCACTGGCGCAGATTGCCCTGAGCATCGTACTGGCGGCCTTCATCGTCGAAGCCGTGGGTGAGTTCGTGTCCAATGGTGCCGCCGGTGTTGCCATAGTTGGGTGCGTCATCGGAACTAGGGTCGAAAAGCGGCGGCTGCAACACGCCCGCCGGAAAATTGATGTCGTTCATTTGATCGTTGTAATAGGCGTTGACCGTCGGAGGAGTCATGTCCCATTCTCCGCGGTCCACGGGCTTTCCGATTTTGGCCAGTTGCCGATTGAACTCGAATTGCCGAGCTCGCAGAACGTTGCCCAACTTGTCGCCGCGAATGATTTTAAGTTTGCCGTAATCGCGCCATTTGTCGGGATAGCCAACCTTATTGGCAACGGCGTGCAATTTCACCAAGGCTAGCGGTTTGGTGCCGGCGCTCATCCAGGGCAGGGTATCGATGTCCGCCTCCATCGCGCTCTCGATCTCCTTCACCATCCGGACCGCTTGCCGCTTGGCTTCGGGGCTGAAGTATTTCTCCACATAGGCCTGCCCCAGCGCCTCACCGAGATCATCGTCCACGTCTTCCGTGCAGCGTTTCCATCGCGGTTCAATTTCCTGAACCCCCTGCAAGGTCTTTTCGTAGAAATCAAAATCAGCGTTCACGAATGCCGAAGACAGATGGCGGGCATTGGCGTGAATCAAATGCCAGCGCAGATATGTCTCCCAGCTGGCCAAGTCTCCCTTTTCGATCTCGGCGTTCATCGCCTTGAAGAATTCTGGCGTGGCAACGTTCAGACTGGCAAGAGATGGCAAGCCCACTTTCGCAAAATAAGTCTTCCACTGAAATGAAGGAGCCAGGGCTTCGAACTCCTGTACCGTCATTTTGTGATAAAGCTTCTGCGGATCGCGCCGCTCCACACGAGTCATTGATCCCTTCGCCAGGGCCGTCTCGATGCGCATCACGGTCTGCGCCTCGGCGGCGGATCTTTCCGGCTTATCGCCGAGAAGCTCGAACATCTTCTGCACGTGTGCCCGGTAACTCTGGCGCAGTTGCTGTGATTTTTCGTCGTCCTTCAGGTAGTAGTCGCGATCTGGCAATCCCAGACCGCCTTGATCCGCCTCAGCAATGATCTGTGCAGAATCCTTCGCGTCCTGATCGGAGCGAAAGTGAAACAGAGTCCCGCGCCGATACAGGGGCAAGCCATAAATGCCATCGGCGAGGAGTACGGCCAGACCTGGTTTGGAGCGGATACCCTCAATGCCGGCGAAGCTTCGATTGAGTGGCTTTATGCCCGCCGCTTCTACTGCCTTTTCGTCTGTGCACGAGGCGTAATAGTCGCCAATTTTCTGGTGCGCGGAATCGCGCTGAGCATCCGATGCAGAGGCTGCTTCGAGAATCCCGCGCAGGCGACCAAGGTTTTCGTCCTGCAACTTGCCATACGCGCTCCAACTGGACTGGTCTGGGGGAATCGGATTGTTCTTCATCCAGCCCCCGCAGGAGTATGTGTAGAAGTCCACGCAGGGGTCGATGCTCCGGTCCATGGAGGTTAGGTCCAGAACGGGCTGCGGCTTGGCCGTTCGAGAGGGCTGTTGCGCATTCGCCAGCGCCAAAAGTGAAGCGACTGCCGTGACAGTCAGAATGGTGCGTGTGATTACCATTGCAGGTACCCTCATCCTGTCTGTTGGAAAAACGAAGAATGGCGCGGCATTTAACTCTTTCTCAAGTGAATCGAGCCATCGCCGGTGTGGATTGTCAACGGATTTCCGCCTCCGTTTAGCTTGCCGTGAACTTCGTTCTCCCGAATTTTGCCTTGGGTTGAAACCGGCAAATCCAGATCGATATGGCCGTCGCCGGTGTGCAGATCTACATCGGCTGCAAGGTTTTCCGGGACCTCCAAAGTGACACTGCCGTCCCCACTCTCGAGTCTCCATCCGGTGGCCAGCGAAGAACCAGCGGTCGCCCGAACTTCAACCCGGCCATCGCCAGTATGCAATTCAAGCGCCTCAAACCGGCCATGGGCCCGAATATGTCCATCGCCGGCAGTGGCACGCAGCTTACCTTCAACCCCATCGATCTCCTGCGAGCCATCTCCGCTGCGCAGATCCATGTCGCCCTTGAAGCTGTTCACGTCGATCTTGCCATCGCCGGTATGCAAATTGATGCGGCCTTCGCGCGGCATATGGATATCGATGTCCACATGATGGCTGCCAATTTCGAAGTTGAAATTGTGATGAGGGAACCGAACCTCGAGTTCGACTTTATCGCCCTCCTGATGATCTTCAATCCGGATACCGTTTTCCCCGATCTTGTAGCGGAAGGTCGTGACCTTGGCCTCAATCGTGTCTTGTTCCCACGTGGAAATGCGAATGTCGGCATCCGAGGTCTCCACCCGTAGTTCCGGCTTGCCCGTAAGTTTGAACGTTTTCGACCATTCGTCGGCGCGGACTTGCAATGTGGCCGAAAAAGTGAGACCGAGAATTACCCCTGCCCAACCCTTCATAGAATCCTCCTGTCGCGAACCCACACCTCCGCCCTCGCTTTTAGACGTGAATACGCGGCTGACGTGAGATGAGTTCCCTCATATTTTCAACACAGGCCCCAAATCAAAGAGCCCCAGCTTTCGTATATGCCAGGCGAATCAGCGTTCTCTCGGCGAAAGCCACGTAGAGCAGAGCTGCCGTGGCGGCAAAAGCCGCGCCCATCCCTATCTTCTGCATAAGCAGAAACGGCGCCACCGCCCACAACAGATCGAGCGCCAAAATCAGCGGAAACATGTGCAGGAACTTCTCGCCCAGGCGCCGGTAATCGAAGCCCGCCGCTGAAATCAAGAAACAGCGCAGCGGGATGCCGGCGCCCGCGGTCACCATCGTCGCAGCTACTGTCACCGTCGCACTCCAGCCCGGCAGGAACCAGTCCGCGATCCCCTGCACGGCGTGCAAACGGAACAGCGCGGAGATGTAGAAGGCCAGATACATGATTTGCACCACTGCAAACAATCCCCGTGTCAATCCGCGGGGTGGAATGGGAACTTCCAACTCTGGGTGGAGAGCCGCCCCTTCGGATGAGACGGCGGGCCCAGACAGGCGTTCCTCCGTGGCACGCAAATCCTCGAGCGAGTTCGGAATCGCCGCCCGGGCCTGAGTCGAATCACTCCCACCCCAGGTCGCTTTCCGGATTGGCGCAATGAACCGATATCCGCGACGAGCAAGGGTTTCCACATACTGTGGACTGGAAGCCGAATCACCCAGGACTTCACGCAACTTGTTCACAGCGGTATTCAGACTGTGGTCGAAGTCGACAAACGTGTCTTCCTTCCACAGTTTCTGCCGCAGTTCCTCACGCGCAACGACCATTCCCGCGCGCTCCAGAAGTATGGCGAGTACCTGGAACGGCTGCTGCTGCAAGTGAAGCTTGATCCCGTTCCTGCGCAGTTCGCCCGCCTCCAGGTCGAGCTCAAAGACTCCGAAGCGTGCAATTCTTCCCGTATTGTCAGGCTGCGGAGCGGACATGGCAAGGGCCGTAGTGTAGCACCGGCAGCAGCGCCGCCCGTCGCATGACAGCCCCAGGGCGCCAAACCCCGAAATATGGCACGCCGCAATGTTGGTTAATCGAGTTGGTTAATCGAGTTCAGGTGTCCGGCGCTACAATATCGGCATGCCCACCGTCGGGCGTCCAAGCCATTCTTCGTCCCGTAAGCATCAGCGGCACTCTATCTATGCCACTGAGACGACGGGCCTGCTGCTGATCGCCTTCCTTATACTCGCTATCACACTCGCCCGCTATTGGCACACCCTTCACTGGAGCCTGCGCTGAACCGCTCCGGCGTGCCGACTCAGGTTCCTGAGAGACGACTGGACCCCTTGTTGGTGGTTGTTGCGGGCCCCACTGCCAGCGGAAAGACCTCCTTGTCGCTGGCAATGGCCGAGCGCTTCGACGGCGAGATCGTTAACTGCGATTCGGTCGCGATGTATCGCGAATTTGAAGTCGGAACGGCCAAGCCTGCCGCTGCGGAACGCCTCCGCGCGCCGCATCACCTTCTCGATTTTGTTGCCCCTACCGAGTACATCACCGCCGGTCAGTATGCGCGGCAAGCGCGGCCGGTAATCAAGGAAATCGACTCTCGCGGGCATTTGCCAATCGTGGTGGGAGGTACCGGGCTCTACTTGCGCGCGCTACTTGAAGGACTCTTTCCCGGTCCTCAGCGCTCTGAGAAACTGCGACAGCGTCTGCGGGAACGTCACGCCAGCCGAGGTTCCAACTACTTGCACCGCCTCTTGCACCATCTAGATCGTGCGGCTGCGGAAAAGATACATGCCAATGACACGCCCAAGCTGATCCGTGCCATTGAAATCTGCCTGGCCTCGCGCCGGAAGATGACGGAGCTGTGGCAGCAGCAGGGTCGCGACCCCTTGCTCGGCTTTCGCATTCTGCGTATAGGCCTCGATCCCGATCGGAATGCGCTTTATGAGCGCATCAATCAACGTGCGCAAAACATGTTCGAACATGGGCTGATCCAGGAGTCCGAGACCTTGCTGCAAAAATATGGCGACGCCGCTCGCCCGCTGACTTCTCTCGGCTACAGACAGGCGGTTGAATTCTTGCACGGAGACCTCTCTCGCGAGCAAGCGCTCGAGGCCGCTCAGCAGGCCCACCGCAATTACGCAAAACGACAAATGACCTGGTTTCGTCGCGAACCCGAAGTGACATGGCTCAATGGTTTTGGCAGCGATCCCCAGATCCAGCGCGTAGCGACCGATCTGGTGAAGGCATCTCTCAGACCGGATCAGCCATGATGGCGATCCCAGCCGCGTTCGCTGCTTGGAGAACCTCCTCGCCCTCCAGCAGCAAACATTTTCCGGCATCCAGAGCGAGACAAACTGCTCCCGCAGCCTGCATCACGTCGATGGTCTTCACGCCGATGACGGGAACATCGAAGCGCATGTCCTGATTATTCTTGGACCTCTTCACCACGGTGAGGGCGCGGCTCAGTGTGGAGGCATCCCCTTCCAGCGTGCGCATGATATGACCGGCGCGCTCAATCGTGGCGTCGGTTCCCTCCATGGCTTCCACCGCCACGCAAGCCGTCTCGGCAATCACCACCGTCTGCCCGATGTCGTGTTCGACGAGTTGGCGGGCGACCAAGCGTCCGTATTCGATATTTTTGCGCTCTGGCTCGCTAGGCGCACGGCGAGTGATTAAGCCAGGCTTAACCAACAAGGGTTCAAGCAGCCTGGTGGAATTCTCCAGCGTGATACCCTCATCGGCCAGCACCTTGGCGACTGCGCCCAGCAGGGAATCGGTGTTGCGCGTGGTAAGCGAAAGCAGCAGCTTGGCCAAACGCCAGTCGGGACGAATACGGGAGAAAATCTGCCTGTGTTTGACTTGGCCGGCCATCACGGCGCGCTGCACGCCTTCTCGTTTGAAGGTTTCAATCAGCTTCGAGAGCTCGCCCAAAGATAGCCAGTGAACCGAAGCCGCGGCGCGAAACTCGATCTCAGGATCGGTCTCTTCTTTGATTGCGGCCACCACCACCTCGTAGCCCTGGGCGCGAGCAGCATCGAAAACCAGGAAGGGAAACTTGCCATTGCCGGCGATGATGCCGATTCGTTCTGGCACGGTTAGTATGCGCTCCCGCAGCGGGAATGGGCCCGGATCAAATTCATAACATCCTTGATTATGTCATTCAACCGAGGACGATTTTCTCCTCAACTGGTCGGCGTCATGATGCGCTCAGGAACCGGCGCCAACTCTGGATTCGCGACTGCTCGAAGATTCAAGCCTGCCCGCGCACTGTATCGCCAGAAGCTTTGTCCGGGACTTTGGCCAATCTGCTAGCGCTACTTGATCACTCCACGTTCCGACGCTTCAATGAACCGGATCAACATGTCCACGTCCTCACCGCGATCAGGCTCCGACTTCAGCTTTTCCAGGGCTTGTGTGGTGTTGCGCTTGGAGGTAAGAAGAATCTTATACGCTTGCTGAATCTTTCGAATTCGCTCCTTTGAGAACCCGCGCCGTTCCATGCCCACCTTGTTCAGGCCGTAGGCATGCGTCTCGCGCGGCGCGGACGTCATGGAAAACGGGAGAACATCCTGGGTAATCATGGCGCCGCCGCCGATATACGAGTGCGCTCCGACGCGCACGAACTGATGCACGGCGCTCAAAGCGCCCACTACAGCCCGCTCTTCGATCGTCACGTGACCGCCCAGAGTGGCCCCATTGACCAACATGGCATGATCGGCCACCGAGCTGTCGTGGCCAATGTGGGCGTAAGCCATGAGCAAAATATGACTGCCTACGCGCGTGATGCCGCCACCTTTGACCGTGCCGCGATTGATGGTCACGAACTCACGAATTTCGTTGTGCTCGCCTATCTCCAGGCGGGTGGGCTCCCCCTTGTAAGAAACATCCTGCGGCGCCATACCGATGGCGCAAAAAGGGAGAAACTTATTGTGGGCGCCGATTTTCGCTGGCCCCTCGACGGCGACATGCGAAACCAGCCTACAACCTTCGCCCAGCTCAACGTCAGCGCCGATCACGCAATAGGGACCGACCTTGCATGATGCCGGGACCTTGGCGCGCGGATCGATGATGGCAGTAGGATGAACGCTCATGAACTCAAGTGGCGTCTGCTATCCCTCGTCTTCCGCATCGCCGGCGGCGGAGCCTTGTCCACGAGTGCTGTCGATGAGTTGGCAAGACAACGTCGCTTCGGCAACGCGCCTTTCGCCCACATAAGCGACCCCTTGCAGGCGCGCGGCAATCATGCTCGGGACCTCGCGCCATCCCGTCAGCTCCACTTCCAGCCGCAACTGATCGCCCGGACCCACGGGACGGCGGAAGCGGGCACGATCGATGCCGGTGAAAACGATCAGCTTGCCGGTGCGGTCTTCCACTTCTGTAAGCAGCAGCGCCCCGCCGGCCTGTGCCATTGCCTCCACGATCAATACACCGGGCATGATGGGCAGGCCGGGAAAATGTCCGCAAAAGAAAGGCTCGTTGATGGTCACATTCTTAATGGCGACAATGCGTTTTTTTCGTTTCAGTTCAAGCACGCGGTCAATCAACAGCAACGGGTAACGATGCGGCAGAATCTTTAAAATATCGTGAATATCGAGCACCGCCTTGGTCGCAGCAGGCTGCGATTGCGTTGCAGGGTGAGTGGTCATGGAATCATCTCAATGGGCCTGAAGATTATACTGTACCGCGCACGGCAACGGAGGGCAGCGTCGAGCTCGAACCGTTGCCATCCTCACTCTCAGCGATCGAAGCCGAGCAAGACGACGGTGAGAAAGATGACTAAAAAAATGCGATGACTGCCGCGAAGAAAGCGAGGCCAGATCGGGCACCGGCTATCGGGCGAACCGCCTGGCGGGAACGTCTGCGCCATTTCGAGAAACGCCAGGACGAGATGGCCGCGACCATCCGGCAATTGGTCGAGATCGAATCCCCGAGCAACAACAAACAAGCAGCCGACCGTTTAGGTCAACTTCTTTGCGCAAAGTTTGAAGCCCTCAGCGGTCGAACACATTTCCACCGCAACAGCCAGTTCGGTGACCATTTGCGGGTTGACTTCCCGGCTGCCGCGGGCAAGCCCGTCCTTCTGTTGGGACACTATGACACCGTTTATCCGCTGGGGACGTTGGCCAGCACGCCCTGCCGGATTGAGAATGGCCGACTGTATGGCCCCGGCGCGTTCGACATGAAGTCGGGCATTGCGCTGATGCTGCATGCCATTGAGGCGTTCCAGGCTGGGCACGGGGGATTGCCACGCCCGGTCAAGGTCCTGCTGGTCTCCGATGAAGAGGTGGGCAGTGAATCGTCCCGCCCGATCACCGAAGCGTTGGCTCGAGAATGCGCGGCGGTGCTGGTGTTAGAACCGGCCGCTGGACTCCGCGGAGCCGTAAAAACCTCTCGTAAGGGCGTTGGTGAATACACCCTGAAAGTTCAAGGAGTGTCGGCCCATGCTGGCCTCGACCCGACAAAAGGGCACAGTGCGATTCTTGAGCTGGCGCAGCAAGTACTCATCCTCAACCAGTTGATTGATTTACGTCGCGGCCTGTCAATGAATGTTGGCCTCATCCAGGGCGGAACCCGCAGCAACGTGATCGCTGCGGGAGCTTCCGCAATGATCGACGTGCGGATTCAAAGTGCCAAGCAGGCCGCGAGAGTCGACCGAAAACTACGCTCGCTCAAACCCTTCGACCAGCATTGCAGCCTCGAGATTTCAGGCGGTATCAACCGAATGCCCATGGAGCGGACCGCAGGTGTTGCTGCACTCTACAAGAAGGCGAAGAGCATCGCCTCACAGATCGGCTGGAGATTGCAGGAGGCCGCCGTCGGTGGAGGGTCTGACGGCAACTTCACCGCCGCCCTGGGCATTCCCACTCTCGATGGCATGGGCGGAGTGGGGGACGGCGCCCACGCAATGCACGAGCATATCGTGATCTCGGAACTGCCACGCCGGGCGTCATTGTTGGCCGGAATGATTGAGATCTCCTGAATGTCAGGGAGATCGATGCTCAAGTTCATGGTGGTCAATAGGCTGCCGGGCCTGCGATGGCATGCACAGAACCATGTTCGAGCCGATCGGAAGCGGAATTCTCCAGATGGAACCCCGTCATCGAACTTTACTTCGGCGATTGGGCAGCGATGGAAGTTGCTTGGGCAAGTCGGGAGGGCACTGCCTCGGATTCCGACTTGCCGGCCCGTGCCGAGCTCACGCGCGCCACTTGCTCTGTGGTCGGCGAGATTATGGTTTTGGAATAATCACCAGGAAGTAATCCATCTTGTCGCCCTTCACAAAGTCATACTGCTCCAGCAACTTGTAGCCCGCCTGCGATGCCTCACGAAGTACCACATCGCGGGACACCCCATGATTTTCGCCATTTCCGTTGCGGTCAATAATTCCAACTTTGGCCCCCGGACGAAGCGAGGCGCGCAACTTCTGCAAAACAATAACCGGGTTCTCGACCTCGTGGTAAGTCTTGAGCAGCAGCACAGAATCAATCGCGGCCGCAGGTAGCGTAGGGTCGTCGGCTGTACTCAAGATTGTCTTCACGTTGTGCAACTTCTCTTTGTGCGCGCGGTCCTCAATGTAGCGAACGGCCTCCGGATTGATATCGACGGCGTAGACCATGCCGGCGTCCCCGACGCGCTTGGCGGCTCGTACCGTGAACCATCCGGATCCGGCACCGATGTCGGCGACGGTTTTTCCCGGACCAATTGCCAGAATATCCATGACGCGGTTGATCTGAAGACGCTCGTCCCTGCCCGGCGAATCGAAAATAGAGAGATCCCCGGTGTAAGGCTCGCTGGTTCTACGGTGCTCGGCTGGAGCTTGCGGCGTCGAAGATGGATTCTGCCCGCCAATGGCTATGGCAGCGTGCAGGCAGAAAAGCAGGGCTTGAACACGAAAGCAACGTTTGAGCATGGCCGTCGCCTCCAAAGCGACTGTCTTCTTCGAAAGAGAGACGCGACCGCGATTCGCTCGAGTGAGCGCTCTGGTGTACACGGAGGGGTTCGCGATCTTGTCTGTTTTGACTCCCGCAGTAATGTGGCCTAGACTTTTCCAAGCGAGCGCAGCACCGCGCCTGACTAGGCTGGCTGCGAGGAGTTCGACCGCATGGAAGGCAAACTAGGCATCTGGGAAATCCTCCTGATCGTGGGGATAGCGCTCCTGCTTTTTGGTCCGAGTAAGTTTGCTACCCTCGGAAAGAGCCTAGGCGAGGGGCTTCGTAATTTCAAGTCCGCCATGAAGCACGATGACAAGTCCGACGAAGAAGAAGAGAAGAAATCTTAACTCCTCGTCCATCAGCCACTCGCCGATTAGATTCACTGCTCAGATCAGACTTCGTTCCGTCAACATTCGGTACACTAAGGCCACCGGCAAACCTACGACATTGCTGTAATCCCCTTCAACGCGCGGAATCCAGCGCGATGCGATACCTTGAATCGCATACGCTCCGGCTTTATCCATCGGCTCTCCGGTAGCGATGTAGCTACCTATTTCGGCGTCAGACAAATCACTCATCGTCACCAGCGTTGTCTCGGAGCGAGCGTCTTCAACCCAAGTTCTTAGTTCTCGGTCCTCCGTTTTCAGCGGTTTGGCCTCACTTGCCGCTGACCACTGACCACAGGCCACTTTGTCTTCCCCCAGGCACACACCCGTAATCACTCGGTGCGTGCGCCCGGACAACAGCCGCAGCATGCGAGCGGCATCGTTCTCATCGCGTGGCTTTCCCAGGATAGCTTCATCGATCACAACTATGGTATCGGCGCCGAGCACCCATTCTCCCGGCCGGCTCTTGAAGACACATAAGGCTTTTTCACGCGCCAGCCGCTCGGCGCAATGCCGTGGCGACTCTCCCTGGTGAGGGGTCTCATCGATTTCGGCTGGTTGTACCGTGAAAGGAATGCCGGCACTCCGCAGAAGTTGCTGTCGGCGAGGCGAAGCGGAAGCGAGCACGATCATGGGATCTGATTGTACGGAGACCGCGAGCTGCCAGCACAGGATTGGAGCTCAACCTCAGCCCTTCACCGTGCACGGTGGGCGAACTGAGCATGGCACGGTCGGCTGAGTGCTGAGGGCTGACTGCTCAGTGCTCGGTTACCGGCTTCCCACCACGCCGCGCACCGACTCAATCAGCTGCGCCGAGTCGTAACCGATTCCATCCTTGAAGACGGTTTCCACATTTTCAATGTCGTCGATCTTTTGCGAAGGATCGCCTTTGATCACCACCAGGTCAGCCTGCTTGCCCACGGCGATCGTTCCGATGCGGTCCAGCTCTCCCAGGAACTGCGCGCCGTTGGCAGTCGCGATGTGGATTGCTTCCACTGGGGTGAATCCAGCTTCGACCAAAAGCTCGACCTCGCGCTGATCGCCGAAGCCGGCGATGACGCCTCCCATTCCAGTGGGATCCAACCCGGCCAGCAACAGTCCACCTGCCTGGGAGAAAGCGTACTCGAATTCCATTTCTTTCTTGAATGCAGGTCCCCAGGGAGAGGTATCGCTGCCGTAGACTTGTCGCAGGTGGCTCACATCGCTCGAGCGAAGTCGGTTCGCCAGCAGTGAACTACGAGCGTCCGGCGATAGCGCATCGAGAACGCGTTTCTGAATCGTGGGTCGGCCTGCGAAACTTCCCATCTCAAACACGGGCAGGGTTGAAGTGACCGCAACATGATGCTGGATAAGGTCAACAATCATGTCATGAACCGCACCCGTCTTGATTGCAAGCTTGGAAATAAGTTCAGCATCCTTTGGTTCATCCGGGCATTCGCCCGGCTTCTTCGAGGGAAAGAATTCCGTGTCGACCACCAGGCCGTGCTCAAGGTTATCGATCCCGAGGGATGCAGCTTCGCGAAAGCCGATTGAGCACAAATGCCCCGTAACTTTCGCGCCGCGCTTGTGCGCCGCGGTCACCGCGGCAGCCAGCTCGGCCGGGGTAATGAACATATAGGCCTTGAAATTGTCTACCCCTTCATCCAGCCAGTAATTGACAGTCTTCGTAGCATCTTCCGGCCCGGTGAGCTGGTGCAATTGCAAAGCCCACGAACCCGCACCCTCCAGATATGGGCCGGTGACGTGAATCTTTGGCCCCGGCATTCTCCCCGCGTCGATCTTTTTCTTGATCTCCAGATCGGTGTAAGGCTCCAGGGAACCGGTGGTGCGGATCGTAGTCACGCCTCCCGCAAGATAAAGACGTGGAAAACTGAAACCCATCTCAGCGAAGATCACATCGCCCATGGGATAAAACATGTGGTCATGCATGCCGACAAGGCCCGGAATCACGGTGTAGCCGTGCAAGTCGAGCACCTTGGCTTCCCCCGGTACACTTACCGACGCGGCGTCTCCGACAGCCGAGACTTTTCCTTTGAATATCATGACGGTTTGGTCTTCGCGCGCACCTGCGCCGGTGCCATCAATGACGCGTGCATGAGTCAAAGCCACAACCGGAGCATCTACTTTTACAAAATCGCGCACCTGCGGAGATAGAGTCTGTGCCATCACCACAGAGCTGACAGATAGCAACAGGGTTGCAATAAGCACTTTGCGCATGTTCATTCCTTCGACGACCACCGGCAGGATTCTACCGAAGAAACAGTAGTTTGTGCGGAAAGCTTAGAGTGAATGTCCGACAGCCAAAAACTGAGAACTCTCACTGCCTGTTAAAATCAAGCATTGCCCCCCGCACCCATGGACGCCGCTTTCCTGCGCAACTTCGCCATTATTGCGCACATCGACCACGGTAAATCCACCCTGGCCGACCGCTTGCTCGAGCTCACTGGCTCGCTGACAGCCCGCGAGATGCAGGCCCAGGTACTCGACTCCATGGACCTGGAGCGCGAGCGAGGCATCACCATCAAGGCCCATGCGGTCCGCATGATGTACACGGCCCAGGATGGTCAGCTTTATCAGCTCAACCTCATCGACACGCCCGGCCACGTGGATTTCTCCTATGAAGTCTCGCGCTCGCTGGCATCCTGCGAGGGCGCGCTTCTCATCGTCGACGCCTCCCAGGGCGTCGAAGCCCAAACCCTGGCTAATTCTTACCTAGCCATCAATCACGGCCTGGAAATCATTCCCGTGATCAACAAGATCGACCTGCCCAGCGCCGATGTCGCACGCACCAAGGAGATGATTGAAGGTGCCGTCGGACTTGACGCCAGCGATGCCGTTCTGATCAGCGCTAAAACCGGACAGGGCGTGCCGGACGTCCTCGAAGCCATCGTGAAACGCATTCCACCGCCGAAAGGGAATCGGGATAATCAACTACAGGCATTGATTTTCGACTCCTGGTTCGATGCTTACCGCGGCGTCGTCATCCTGACGCGCGTCTTTCAGGGCACTTTGCGCAAGGGCCAGAGGATTCGGCTGTGGTCGAACGGCACCACCTTCGACGCGGAAACTCTTGGAGTACTCACCCCCAAGCCGGTTGAGGTCGATGAGCTGCGCGCCGGCGAAGTCGGCTTCCTCATTGCCAACATCAAGAACGTGGCCGACACGAAAATTGGCGACACAATCATGGATGACGCCCATCCCGCTATCGAGCCCTTGCCCGGCTTTGAAGAAATCAAGCCCATGGTTTTCGCTGGCCTCTATACCGTGGACGCGCACGAGCACACCCGGCTGCGTGAAGCCCTGGAAAAATTGCGGCTGAATGATTCATCCTTTTTTTTCGAGCCGGAGAGCTCTGTGGCATTGGGTTTCGGATTCCGCTGCGGCTTCCTGGGACTGCTGCACATGGAAATCATCCAGGAGCGCCTGGAACGTGAATTTGCGCTGGAACTCATCACCACCGCCCCCGGCGTGCGTTACAAGATCACCAAAACCGACGGCGAATTGATCGAAGTTGATAACCCCTCGCGATGGCCCGACCCCAGCGTGATCGCCAAAGTAGAAGAGCCGGTGATTCTGGCCACGATTCTGACCAACGAAGAGTATGTCGGCGGAATCCTGAAGCTGGTCGAGGACAAGCGTGGCAAGCAGAAGACATTTGAATACGTCAGCTCATCTCGCGTGATGCTGCACTACGAGTTGCCCTTGAACGAAATTGTGCTGGATTTCTACGACCGCCTGAAGTCGGTCTCGCGCGGCTATGCTTCTCTCGACTACCATCTGGCCGATTACTGGCAATCGCCGATGGTGAAGCTCGACATCCTTGTGGCAGGCGAACCGGTCGACGCCCTCTCTGTGATTGTGCACCGCGATTTCGCCTATGAGCGGGGTAAGGCGCTGGTCTCCAAAATGAGGCAACTCATTCCCCGGCAAATGTTTGAGGTGGCGATCCAAGCTTCCATCGGAGCCAAAGTCATTGCCCGCGAAACGGTCTCGGCCATTCGCAAGAACGTCATCGCCAAGTGCTACGGGGGAGACATCTCGCGGAAGCGCAAACTCCTCGAAAAACAGAAAGAGGGCAAGAAACGCATGAAGAGGATCGGCCGGGTTGACATTCCCCAAGAGGCGTTTCTGGCCGTGTTGAAGGTCGGCGAAGACGGTAGCTAACTACTTGTCGCCTCTTCGTGGCCTTGCTCCGCCGTCTTCCGTTTTATGGCGTGGAACCTTCTGAGACGTTGCCCCAGCAGTGTGGAACGCGGATTGCCGATTTTTGCCAGGGCACTTCACGAGTGTCGAAAGACTGAGAGACCCTGTGGCTGGATGGACAGGGGTAACGTCGTTACCTGTACTCATTCCGGCTGATAGCCAAGGGTCGGAGTTGAACCTCGGGCATCTAACGCGAACAAAGTTGGCTGCTAGACTCCTGAGATATGCCGGTATTTACCGAGGACAAAAGAACGCACGAGACGAAGGCGGTGGATAACGTTCAGGCCCTGGTGCAACTGTTGCGGAACCGGTCGTATGAAGAGATTCGGCAGCGGATGTACGACAGTGCCCCGGGGAGCCCCTGGTGGTCAGCCTGCAAGGCTGAACTCGATCTGCGCAACGGCCAGCAACTGGCGGAGGCGTCGGTGGCGATGTCCAGGGTGACGGAGAAAATGAGGAGCTCGACCCAGCATTTTGAACAGCTTGCCGAGACGTTATGCCAGGCCACCAACGACGTTGCCGATCTGCTGCGAAAGACTGAGGCGGCGGGCCGCAGACTGGAAATTGCAGTTTACGTGGCCATTGGCGTGTCTCTGGTGCAACTCTTCAATCTGATTTTTGAGGTTTTCCGGAAGCGGTAAAAAAAAATAACCAGGAAGGGCGCGAAGCAACGCCCTGAGATCGCAGAGCCGGTCTATTCTGCCCGCCCCTCTAAACGCCACCCATCTCTGCGCGGTTGTTGCTGGCTGTTGACGCGCAAAACCATTTGTGCGCCGCCGTCCAGATGGACGTTTTTCTGGGACGAGGTGATCACCGAACCCTGGGCTGCGCTGCGGGATTGGGTGCTCAGGGCCAATCCGGGCATGCCCATTACACCGGCGCTGCTGCTGGCAGTGAGCGGGGACGAAAGATGGGCTGAGGCCGCGGCGGAAGCGACGGTGCTACCCACAGCTGAGGTCGTGGACCCCGGGACACGCCGCGGTATTGGTCACAACGCCTGTGAACCGACACAGAGAACGCGGAGTGGCTAGGCGAAGACCTCGCCTTCCAGCGCGGTTAGGGTGCGGGTGGCCAGAGTGTTCTTGACGAAGCGCTTGGGCAGCGGAGCGTAAGAAGCATCTACCTGTTTTCGTTTAATGCGAAGCTGCAGAGTGCGCTCAATCTGCCGAAGCCCCATAACCTCGACGCCAGCAGCCAGAGTGGAAGCGCGTCCCAGGCAACCCGCGCGGCCGGTCCGTCCCACGCGGTGGATAAAATCTTCCGCGAGGCCGGGCAGGTCGTAGTTGATGACGTGCGCTACATCGTCCATATGGAGGCCGCGGGAAGCTACGTCGGTGGCCACCAGGACTTTGAAGCGGCCGCCTTGGAATCCGCTGAGGGCGCCGTTCCGTTGTGATTGCGAGCGGCCGCCGTGGATCATCGCGGCAGAGAAACCATCCTGGACCAATTCTCTCGTCAGGCGTTCGGCGCCTCGCTTGGTACGGGTGAAGATCAAAGTCAGACCCTTTTCTGCGTACAGGAGCTGGCGTAGGACGTCCAATTTTTCCGCGGGGCGAACCTCGTAGGCATGCAATTCAACGCTTTCTACCGGCTTGAGAACCGAGCCTGCGGCCACGCGTATCGGATCGTGCGTGCAATCGCGAACGAGCCCCGCCACGGACTGCTCCATCGTGGCTGAGAAGCATAGTGTCTGCTTGCCTTGCGGAAGTATGGAAAGGATGCGACGAAGTGCGGGCAGAAAGCCCATATCCAGCATGCGGTCGGCTTCGTCGAGGACCAGAACTTTCACCTGCCTCAGGTCGATCAGGTGACGGGTGATGAAATCCTGCAGGCGTCCGGGGGTGGCAATGACGAGACTAGAGCCGGCGCGCACCGCTGCAATCTGCGGTTTTTCCGAAAGGCCGCCGATAACCAGAGCCGACTTCGGCAGGTTACGGCTGCGGAGTTTCTCGTACTCAGCATTGACCTGCATGGCCAGCTCGCGCGTGGGTAGTAGCACCAGCGCATGAACCTGGCGCGACGGCTGCTGCTGCAACATCTCGATAAGCGGGATGAGGAAGGCCAGCGTCTTGCCGGTTCCGGTTTGAGCGGTGGCAATTACATCTTTCCCGGCCAGGACATGTGGGATCGTTTGTGCCTGGATAGGCGTTGGGATAGTGAATTCGGCTGCCGCCAGCTTCTGCTGCAAGGCAGAAGACAAGGGCAGCTCTGCAAATGTTGTCATTACTAGTATGTTCTTTCTGGAGGGGCCTAGGGTCAGATACTCAGACTCGCGTCCTTGTTCTCGTGCCGCTCACACTTAACATGTGCTGAAATAAACGGCCGGCAGGAAAAGCGGAGATGGGGCTGATCCAACAGAGGATCCCGCGTCACGAGCAAACCGTGGCTACAGCGTCCTGATTAGTATAGCAGAGTGGCGGGGGCGGTAATGGAGTACTTCGGGTTCGGGCTGCCTTAGGCGAGGTAACCCACTTGCCCTCAGCAATATAACGTGAACCAAGTGAGGATGCTGGCGAGCCTTAGGCACCTGAGGACTCGGGTGGTCTTGTTGTGCGGGATACCGATCGCCGCTTTTCAGTCCGAGTTTGGACTTGTGCAGGAAAGTATCTGCTCCCGCCCCGGCTGCACAGCCCTCTCGATCCCAGCCGGTTCAAGGGCTCGCACTGGGACCGAACTGATCCGGCCTTGTCTGCCCCATCGGATTGTGACATTTATGGCGCCCTTTTTTTCAATGTTGAAGGGCGCGGATGAGACTTTTTCTGGATTCCTTCAAGGAGCACCACTGCATGCGCCAATACCGCGTTTTCCGAGTTCAGTCCCTCCGGGGTTTTGGCCTTCAGCCCAACACAATTCGCAGTAATGCCCAGCAACTCAGCCAGGCGAAGGCGAATCAAGCCAGCATGAGGGCCGATCTTCGGTGCCGCCAGGATCAGACTGGCATCGATGTTGGCGATGGCATATCCAGCCTGACGCACGCGTTTCAAGGCCTCGCGGAGAAAGATTACCGAGTCGGCATCCTTCCACTTCGGCTCTGAGGGTGGAAACAGCGCTCCGATATCGGGTGCGGCCACGGCTCCAAGCAGCGCGTCGGTGATGGCATGGAGCAAGACATCCCCATCGGAATGTCCGCCAAGTCCTTTGTCATGTTTGAGCTTGATGCCGCCAATTTTCAGCGGAATTCCGGGACGGAACTCGTGGGAGTCGAATCCGTAGCCAACGCGAACCGCAAGTTTCGAGTTTTGAGTTTCGAGTTTCGAGCCCTTTTTAAGCACTTGTGGGATCTGTCTTCGTCTTGGAGAACCGGCTGCTTATTTCTTAAGGTAGAACTCCGCGAGTTCCATGTCTGCCGGGCTCGTGATCTTGATATTTCTCGGCGAGCCCATCACCACTGCGACTTCATATCCCGCGCGTTCCACCAACGAGGCTTCATCGGTTCCGAGAAATCCATCGGCCGCTGCTTCGTCGAATGCCTTCTTGATTACGCCGTACCGGAAGCCTTGCGGGGTCTGTGCCATCACTACGCGCTCACGAGGGATTGTCGCCTTAACCAGCGCACCGTCGGCTGTGCGCTCGACTTGCTTCACGGTATCGACGGCGGGCAGGCCCGCGATAGCTGCCCCGTATTTTCGAGCTGCTTCGATTACTTCCCTGGTAATTTCCGTGGTCACAAAGGGCCGCACTGCGTCGTGCACCAACACGATGTCGTCGGCGGCAGCAGAAACTGCATTGAGCGCGTTCGCCACTGATTGCTGGCGGTGCTCGCCGCCGGCCACGAGTTCGACTTTTTTCTTTTTCACGACGTCATTGGCTTCTGTTTCCAATCGAGCGCGAAAGCCCGCAATTTCGCTTTCCCTCAGTGCCACCCAAATTTCTGTCACCGCGTCGACGGCGGCAAATTTGCGCAGCGTGTGTATGAGAATCGGTTTCCCGCCCAAGTCGGTGAACTGCTTGGACGGGGCGGACTTCTTGCCTTTGTCCTGAGCGCTCGGCACCGGCGCCATGCGCGTGCCAAGACCAGCCGCGGGGATGATCACTATTACCTTCATGGCGGGCTGTAAGTATACGGGGGGTAGAGGAGGGAGTTCAAATTAACCGGGGCTCCCACGATCAGCGCCGGCCTCTAGGCTTGATTTTCATCCTTTCCGCAGTCGCCCTTCGCCGGTTCCCATCGTGCGACGTTCGATCCGATGACCATCCGGGTCCATGATCCAGTGCAAAGCGACCATCGCACTGAGAATCAACCTGAACGCCAGCTGTTCTCAGTTGTTCCAACAACGCGCCCAAGTCATTTACGCGGGGGCGTCTGCTTCCCAGGTGTCTGCAGGAAACACCGTATCGAGCAAACTCTGCCGCTGCGAAGGAAACTCTTGCCCGGTAATACCGTAACCACCCGCGCGAGCCCATCCAGCAACTGCTCTGGCGTGAGTAGCTTAGTCCCTGTTTGCGGGAGCCACTTCCAGTGGCCCCTCGCTTGCGAACTAGCATTGGTGGAATGCCCTCTGCCTGACACACAGTGGGCGTGCAACCGTCCAAGCGAAAGCAGGCACTAACTCTCATGAAAGTAACCCGCCCCTGGTTTGGGATTGTCACACTGTCTTTTGCCGTCGCCTTGGCCTTGGCGCTGGTAATCGGAGCTCTGGGTACCGTTCGGGGTGGCGCAGAAGTATCGCCGCCAACGCAAGCGAGCGAGCCCTCTGCGGGTCCGGGTCGGCAGCAAACCTATGAAGGCATGGTGACCGACTCTCGCTGCGGGGCCAAACACCAATCTTCGATCGGCAAGACCGCCACTGACTGTACGCGAGCTTGTGTCCACGCCGGCTCGCAGTTCGCCCTAGTGGAGGGGAACAATACTTATCTTCTTGAAGGACATCCCCTTGAACTGAAACGGGCGGCAGGGCTGCGCTCCACGATCACCGGCACGCTCCGCGGAAACACAATCATGGTGTCTTCGGTCGCCGCGATTTAGTGGGTTTGGGGCCCTCGAACGCTACTTCTGACTCTAGTCTTCTCGCCGCTCGGCCATTATGGGCTGCGCCTTTTTCGCGTCCAAGGTAGAGTTCTGGACTACTGCCGCAGGCACCGGCGTTGTTGAAAGAGGCACAGATGGGGCTGGCGGAGTCAGGGACGCAGTTTGTCGACCGAACCCCATCCTGTCATCCCACTTGCCGAAAATCATCTTTCCGGCGGTCGTCTGCAGTACGGAGGTTACGGAGACGTCTATTGTCTTTCCGATCATCTTCCGGGCATTGTCGACCACCACCATGGTGCCGTCGTCGAGGTAAGCAACCCCCTGGTTATATTCCTTGCCTTCCTTGAGGATAAACACGCGCATGGTTTCGCCCGGGAGCACGATCGGTTTGAGCGAGTTGGCGAGCTCGTTGATGTTGAGCACTTCCACGCCCTGCAGTTGCGCGACCTTGTTCAGATTGAAGTCGTTGGTGATGATCTTGCCCTCGTAGAGCTTTGCCAGCTCAATGAGCTTCAGGTCCACTTCACGGACAGAGGGGAAGTCGTTCTCCACAATCTGAATCTGCAGGGTGGTCATCTTCTGCAGGCGTTGGAGGACATCGAGGCCTCGGCGTCCGCGGTTACGTTTTAAGGAGTCGGCTGAATCGGCCACAAGCTGCAGCTCACGCAGCACGAACTGCGGAGTGACGACAATTCCGTCGAGGAAACCGGTCTCGGCGATATCGGCGATGCGCCCGTCGATGATGACGCTGGTGTCGAGAATCTTGTAACTTTTCTTCGACTGCTTTTCACCACCGAAGATTCCGCCCAAGGCAGCCAGGTTGAGCAAGTCGCCTTTGTTGGCGCCTACGATCAAACCGACGTAGGCCATCAGCAGCATGACCAATATCTGTAGGAAGCTTTGGGTATGGCTTGCCGGCACGCTGTTTCGGATCACCAGCGCGAACAAGTAGGCACCGCAGATTCCAAGAATGCTTCCGATCGCCGCGCCGATGAGGCGAGTCAGCCTAACCCGCCGCAGCCTCCATTCGAAGAGCACGATGCCGAGCCCCACTAGGGCGCCTACTCCGGCATCCAGTTTGCTAGGGAGCCCGAAAGGCTCGATTACATAACAGGTAACTGCAACCACCAGGACGAAAAGAAGACGTACAAGAATTAAATCCACGTATGGACCTCCCCGCATGGCATGCCGCCGGAATTCCGGAGTGCGCTACCATCCGTGCCCGCTCCTCGCCGCCCCCGGCGGGAACCGGCATTCCTGTCATGCGGGGCGCGCATGAATTAGGGGAATGAATGAACGCCCCGTCCCGGCCGCTGGGGCTGCCGGGAAACGGTAATTCAACGCCAAGAGTATATACCGGAGTGGCCAGCTGACGCAGGCAAAAAAATGGATCCGCCGAGCAAGACGCGGGTGGAGAGCGCAGATTGGGCTGGTAGACTCTCCACGTGAAAGCCTTGGTTATTACGCGTACGGGTGGTCCCGAGGCGCTTGCGCTTCAGGACGTAGCCGAGCCATCGCCACAACCTGGACATAGGATCGTCCGGGTCGCCGTCGGGGGACTCAATTTCGCTGACATCATGACCACTGCGGGCGGATATCCCGGCACCCCGGCACCGCCCTTTGTGGCGGGTCGTGAGTTTGCCGGCGTCGAAGAAACTACTGGACGCCGTGTGATGGGCTATGTGCAGTGGGGCGCCTTCGCCGAAAAGATTGTGCCGAAATCTGAGTTGGTATGGCCGGTACCGGAACCTTGGACCGACGAGCAGGCAGCGGCATTTCCGGTGAATTATTTCACGGCATATCTGGGCTATTGGCAGGCGGGGATGACGCAGACGGCTGCCCGGGGACGAACTCACCGCGTCCTCATCCACGCAGTTGCGGGTGGCGTGGGGACGGCGGCCGTGCAGATGGGAAGGATTTTAGGGATCGAGATGTACGGCACATCGTCTTCGAATGAGAAACTGACGCGGGTGAAGAGTCTGGGGCTCGAACACGGCATCAACTACAAGGAATCCGACTATGAAGAGGTCATCAAAGAACTCTCTGGTGGCGAGGGCGTGGATGCCGTTTTCGAGATGCTCGGCGGTGAGCATACTGCCAAAAGCCTGCGTTGCCTGCGCGACTTCGGGCGAGTGATTCAGTATGGCACCGCAACCGGGAAGCAACCACAACTGGATGTCCGCGCGCTCTATGCCAAGTCCGCGATGGTGCAAGGTTTGTGGCTGACTTATCTGGCGGGAAAACGCGACATTATGGAGGCAGCGTGGCACCAGCTATCCACCTGGATTGAAGAGAGCAAGCTTATCCCGGTCGTGGGACATGTCTTGTCTTTAGACCGGGCTGCTGAGGCCTATCGGCTACTGATGGAGCGCAAGAATTTCGGCAAGGTCGTGCTGAAGATTTCAGGTTGAGCTCATTGCCTGAAGGGCTGCGAATAGATTGCGTGACTACTGGTCTCGCTCTGCAAAGACAAGTCGATCGCTGACCACAAAGTTTACAACAGAGCACGCCGGAATCGTGATGGCGTTGGCCATTAAGTAATTCAGGTGTGCGGCGTCTACCAGTAACTTCGTGAGCGCCACATGGCCGAGGAGCGAGACCGCTCCGGTGGTGAAGTTAAATCTCAGAAGGCGCAGCATGGATTGCCGCCAGGTTACGTGCACCCGGTCCGCCCAGGTAAACCGTTCATGCCACAAGAAGTTATGTACCACCGCCGCTTCCACCGCCAGCGCAGTCGCCAACAGATAGCTGAGATGGAATCCGCTCTTCAGAGAGAGCAAGACGGCCAATTGCACGCCGATCCCGATTCCGCCCACGACATTGAACTTCATCCAGCGGGCTGCGGAGCATCGGCGATCCCAGGTTGGAGTTTTCGCCGTTTTCTTTGGCAATGCGGCTTTCATGGCTCGATGCTTGCTTGGCGATAGAGTCGAACCGTGTTGTGTGCCGTGAAGAACACAAGGATGAGTGTCATGCCTATCAGGCCGATGGTTCCGCCTACATCGAACAGGCGGTATTGTCCGCCGAGAAAAAGCACCCTTGGCTTCCAAAAAAGCACCCCGTTTCCAATTGCTAGCAGGATTCGCAGTTCGGTGGGCCCAAATCGCCAGAATGACAGGCGAAACTCTCCCAGCGTGAGAGTCGCCAGATAAGACTGGAGGGAGAGCATGAGGAATCCGATGAGCAGGCCGATCGCGACCTCTGGACGTATGTACCCTGACATCGCCAGTCCGCCCATCAACGCCACGGCGCCGAAGCTGTCGGTCATGTGGTCGACATAAAACCCGTAGCGCGGACGCTGCCTGTTTCGCGCCCGCGCCAGCGTGCCGTCGAGGCTGTCGCCTAGCCAATTCAGTGCCAGGCAAGCGATGACGCCCAGCAGCGCATATCTATTTGAACCGGCCAGCAGGTAGCAGATGCCGGCTCCGATCTGCGCCACTAAACCTAGGGCCGTCAGGTGATCAGGACCGATCCATTCCGGCGTCCGTGCCGCCAGCCTTATGAGCGCCCACTTCTCTGCACCAGCCACCCAACTCTGTTGGATTCGCCGGATTTCGGTATCAGGGCATGTGCGCTTTTCCTGCGACATTTGCGGGTTGACCGGTTCAGAAAACCACGCCATTGGGCTCGCCATATTGCCTCCTCATTTTTTTTGTCCGACGGAACGCCCGTCATCGGAGGACACCTTGAGGCAAAAGGCGAGGAACGGCAATGCACTGCCAGTCAAATGCATCTCAAACCGACATCAACCGGCAAGCCATTGGTCTACATATAGTTGGGCTGGAGAGTCATCGGTTAAATATTTCCCCTAATTCTTGGCTTCTGGGCGAGATGCGGTGACCGACCAGCCAGGGTAACGGATTCTCGAACCAAAACGGAACCGTCGACCCTGGCTTTGTGCGGATTCACGCTGACAAAAACTCGGGCGCTTGAGATTCTTATAAGATCATCACTCCGATCGTCAGACCATGACCAGGTTCCTGCGCTTCTTTCGGCCGTCGCATCAGCACACAGCCTTCTCGGCCACAGTGTTGCTGATGGGCGCGGTGATGCTCTCGCGCGTGGTTGGCTATCTTCGCGAGGCCTACATTGCCTTCGCTTTCGGCGCTGGACCGCAGACCGACGCCTACGTTGCCGCCTTCACCCTGCCCGACTGGCTCAACTACATTGTGGCCGGTGGAGCGGCCTCCATTACATTCATTTCCATCTATACGCGATTCCTTGCCGAAAAGCGTGACGCTGACGCGCAAAAGGCTTTTTCCATCATCATCACGGTCATGACAGTGGTGATGATTGTCGGAACAATGGTTACTGAGATTTTCACTCCCCAGTTCGTGCGCTGGATGTTTAACGGTTTTTCGCCTGAGCAAGTCGAGCTTTGCGTGTATCTCACGCGCATTCTGTTGCCCGCTCAGATTTTCTTCTACGTCGGCGGCGTGGTTTCCGCCGTCTTGTTGTCGCACCGTCTGTTCCTGTTCCCTGCCTTTGGCCCGTTGCTTTATAACGTGTTCATCATTCTGGGAGGCGTGCTCGGCGGCCGCCATTTCGGTATTGCATCGCTGGCTTACGGCGCATTGGCTGGTGCTTTCGCGGGCCCCTTTCTGGCCAGTGTGATTGGGGCGGCCCGCATAGGGACGGGCTATCGTCCATCGTTCGACGTTACAAATCCTGCATTCCGCGAATGGGTGAAGCTTTCCGTGCCGCTCATGCTGGGAGTTTCGCTGGTGACCGCCGACGACTGGATTCTGCGGCATTATGCGTCGAGCGGCATCGGCGATATTGCCCGGCTCAACTACGCGAAGCGCCTGTTCGCAGTACCTATAGCAGTCCTAGGACAGGCAACCGGACAGGCATCTCTACCCTTTTTTGCCCGGCTTTTCAACGAAAAGCGCCTGAGCGAATTTGCCGCCACAGTCAACGACTCGGTGTACCGGGTTGCGGCTGCCTCATTTCTGGCCACAGGTTGGATGATGGCGGCGGCCCTGCCGCTCATTGATCTGGTGTACCGGCGCGGGCGCTTTCTTTTTTCTGACAGCCAAACTACCGCGACCTACTTTTTCTGGTTTTCGCTTTCACTCGCTCTCTGGTCGGCGCAAGGGCTCTACGCACGCGCCTTTTATGCCGCCGGAGACACCCTCACGCCTATGGTGGCAGTAAGCCTCATCACCGCCGCCTCCTTGCCAATCTATGCTCTCCTGTTCGGGAAATTCGGAGTCGTCGGGTTGGCCATTGCATCAGACATAGGAATTGGAATCAACCTGCTCGCTCTGGCGTGGCTGCTCGATTACCGTAAGCTGGTTTCGCTGGGAGAACTGCAGTGGGGTGAGCTGGGAAAGTCCGGACTAACCGCGATTGTGGCAGGAGGGCTTGGTTTTCGAGTGGCCCAGATTGTGCCTCTGTCCACTTCCGGGCACGGCAGCCGTGCCGCCGATCTGCTTCGGTTGGGCATGATCACGGTGACGTGGGCGGCCGCAGTTGCCGGTGGTCTTTGGCTGTTGCGCTCGCGGCTGCCGCTCGACCTTCGCCGCCGCAAAGCCACTGCTTACCCGGGCGTGGCCCAAGGGGAAAGCACGGAAATCATCAGGACGGGGGCGCAGCCGTAGAGCCGGTGGTCTGCCTTCTGTAGCACGCGCCAATGCTGGACCGTATCCGCCGCAGGTCTGTTCTGTTTTTGGCGCATGGGGGCAGAAGGTTCAAAGACGAACACCGGACAAATCGCAGTCTGTTGATTTCGAACGGGCTCTACGGCTGTCGCAAGCCATTGGTGAAGTGCTGCATGGCGAAGTAGCATTCGCATGCAGCGTTTTCAAGTCCGGGACGGTTGAGGATCTTCACCGACCCGCGCATGTTCTCGATCAGGCCACTGCGCTGCAGAATGCCCGCCGCCAAGCTTACGCTGGGGCGCCCGGTGCCCAACATTTGAGCCATGAATTCGTGAGTGACGAATATGGTTTCAGACTCGACGCGGTCCTGGCACATGAGCAGCCAGCGCGCCAGGCGCTGCTCGATTTCATGAAGACGGTTGCAAGCCGCGATCTGAGCCACCTGCAAGGCCTGAATCAACACGTAGCGATTCCATTTCACCTGCAGTTCTGGCGTGGAATTCAGCACGTCCATGAGCACACTGGATTTCACCCTGAGCCCGATGCCCGGGATTTGCATGACGGCGCGTTGGGGACCGAGTTCCAAACCCACGGATAACGGCGTCCCGACGATGCCATCCTTGCCGACGATGGCAACTTCGACGCTTCTACCATCACTGGTGAGGACGACCAATGAAGCCATGCCGCCATTCAAGAAATACGCAAACTCGATCTTTGCGCCAGCCTCCTGCAAGATGTGGTGTTGCGGGAACTCGATGTGTTCGAGATGCCGCTGCAACAAGTTGTATTCGTTATCTGGGATGGACAGCAAAATCGCGTTGTGAACCGCCCTGCCCGTAGAATCAAGACGCATGGCGGTTTGATGCCTTCGTGTGCTTCTGTCTTTCACACCTCTTCCCCTGCCCGCTTGTTTGCTGAGTGCTGACGTGTTTTCACGGGTGCGCGTAGGCTATTTGCCGCAGAAAGCCCTGTCAGTTCGACAGCGAACGGAGAGCTGCTGAAGCGGTTACTTGAGGCCAAGTCCGCAGTTATAGTCGTGGACGACGCGGTAACATTCGCAGGCTGCTTGTTCCAATCCTTGTCGATTCATGATTCGCACCGCCCCGCGGACGTTCTGAATCAACCCAGCCCGCTGCAGAACGCCAGCTGCGAGAGTAACGCTGGGTCTCCCCGTGCCGAGCATCTCCGCAAGGAACTCATGCGTTAGAAACAACACCTGGGAGTCGACACGGTCCTGGCACATGAGCAGCCAGCGCGCCAGTCTCTGTTCGATTTCATGTAGCCGGTTGCAGGCGGCGATTTGCGCCACTTGAAACCCCTGAAGAAACACGTAACGAAGCAGCTCTTTCTTCAGTTCTGGACAATTTGCCAGCACGTTCTCCAACGCAGAGGCCGTGACTCGGAATCCGTCTCCTGGTACCTGCATGATGGCGCGATAAGGGGCTTCGCATATATCCACCGCAAGGCAGGCGCTCACCATGCCTTCCCTGCCCAGAATGCCTACTTCACAACTCTTGCCGGTGGTGGTTTGAACCACGAGTGAAGTCATGCCGGAATTCAGGAAATATGCGAGTTCGACTTTTTCTCCGGGCTCATGGAACAGGAAATGCCGGGGAAGATGCACGTATTGGAGATGGGGCCGAAGCAAACTGAACTCATGCCCAGGCATGGAGAGCAGCATCACGTTGTTGATTGCCTTGTCGGTCGCGTCTGTGCGCGTGTCCGGATGTAACGGGCTGACCTTGACCACCGCGGGGCGCTTGCCCACCGGTGCGACGTCGTCTTCGATTGGGGGTTTGATGGCCACGGCCATACGATGCCCGCGAGCGGGCCACCGCTGTTTCGAGAATCCTGTAGGTCGCAGCTTTATTTCGGGGACTTGTGTCTAAGGGAACTTACGGAAGCAGAACCAAATGCAGCGGGGTCTCCCGGCTCTTCCAGGAGACCCCACCAGAGTCTTCTGAAAAGCTACGCCCTTGCCGCCGCGACCGCTGGCTCGGCGGAGGATAGACCCTTGGTTTCCTCGCCGTTAACCTTCTGTCCGACCTGGCCGCCTTTGCGGATGTCGATGCCGCCCTTGAAATAGGCGCCGTCTTCGATCGAGATGCGAGCCGCGACTACATCGCCGGTGAGCGATCCGTCGCTGCGGATGTCGACCCGGTCGCTAGCGGTCAGATTGCCGCGCACCTTACCCAGTACTACGATTTCGCGGGCATTAATGTTGGCCGCAACCACTCCATTGCGACCTACGGTCACGCGGTTGCCCGAAAGGTTGATGGAGCCTTCCACGCGGCCGTCGATGTACAAAGACTCAGAACCGGTTACTTCGCCCTTGATGACCAGCGATTTGCCGATAGTCGCCTGGTCTGCCGTAGTGGTAGTCGCCGGGCGCGGCGCAGCGGGGGGCTCGTGCGATGACATCGGAGGGGCGCTCGGTGTGGAAATGGTTGGACGCTCTGGTTCGGTTGGCCGAGTAGGCGTCGTACTAGGCTGATTCGTGGGCTTCCACATGGGGTAAACAGTCCTTTCCTCTTTGGGATTGGGGTCACGAGCCGCATTTCCGTGACCAAATGCTATTGTACTCCGCCGCTTTCCCTTAGGCGCTGTGGAAAAAACGTGTTTCTAAAGGAGTTTCCTCGGAAGGTACGTGCTTTCGTGCTTCGCCAAAGATCTTTTGCAGTTATCAGTTTGGGCGTTTGCTGCCGACACTATGTAAACATTCCAGGCAGAAAATTCTCGGCAGGACTCAATCCGTCGGTCGCCATGGGAGTATCCTCAGGCAGGAACTTTATCGCCATTGGAGAACACTATGTTAGGAGAAATCGCCGCCTCCTCGACCCTCACCATCGCCCCGCCGCAGCCAGCGGAGTGTTCGCCGTATTACCACCGCTACATTTCGCTGGTCGCGGGCAATGACATTCTGGCCAGCCTCGATGAGCAGCGCCGGCGGATGATCCTGCTGCTTTCCAGCCTGAGTGAGGCTGATGGAGAGTTGCGCTATGCACCCGGCAAATGGAGTGCAAAAGAAGTGCTCGGACACGTCAACGACGCCGAGCGGATTTTTGCCTACCGCGCCCTGCGCATCGCCCGCAACGATTCGACGCCCCTCGAAGGTTTTGAGCAGGATGACTACGTCCGCAACAGCCCCTTCGGACAACGCCCGCTGGCTGATTTGATTGAAGACTTCATCGCCGTGCGCCGGGCAACTCTGTCGTTACTTAGGACTCTTGACGTAGCTGCCTGGTCGCGTCGCGGCATCGCCAACAAGAATGAAGTCACGGTCCGCGCAATTGCCTACATCGTTGCCGGCCATGAACTGCATCACCGGGGGATTCTGGAAGAGAAATACTTTACCGCGAACCGCGGATAGATCCTTGCCCGCACCGGTTGAGATCGCGCTCGGAGGCTAAGCCGGACAGTATGCCGCAAGGGATTGGCAGGTGGCGGTCAACAGCAATCCGCGCGACAGATCGCGCTGCTGCGCCGTGCGCTGCGAGCGTGGCCTGGGGGGGCGGCGGAGATACCTGGTAGGCGCTATTCACATTCGTTAGGCCTCAGGTATCCTGAGAGCGGAACCCCGCTAGCCGACAGTACTTTCATGCTCTCCGATTCCACCATCCTTGAACATATTACCCACCAGCCAAACCGCTCTGCCGGCTTCAAGCAGTTGGTGCGAGAACTCGGACTACACGGAAGCGCCCGCCGCGAGCTTGACGATCGCCTGCAGAAGCTGGTCGCCAGCGGACAACTTACCCGATCCGATTCCGACCACTACGCTCTGCCGCAAGCCAGTACCAACAAGAATTTGGTGGCCGGCCGTTTGACCATGCACCGCGATGGCTTCGGCTTCGTCATTCCCGACGCCAATTCGATCAGCCCATCTTTCAGATCGCGGCTGGTGGGCGACATCTTTGTCGCGCCCCATCAACTCGGGAACGCCATGCACGGCGATCAGGTACTGGTCGACATTGGCGCGATCCGTCCTGATGGACGCGCGGAAGGCCGCATTGTGCGATCGGTCGAGCGCGCGCACTCCACGGTGGTCGGCATTTTTCACTATGACAGCCGGCACAATTACGTAAAGGCGATCGACAGCAAGATCACTCAGGAAATTATTATTCCGCCCGGCATGGAGATCCCGCCGGGTCAAGTCGGTCAAATTTCTTCGGCGTCGTCGGTCACCATTGTGGCTGGTTCTGAGGGTGATGCCCGACAAGCGCACCGGACAGACGGTACCAAGAGGAAGACCGCGAACACGCGATCCGTCGACCGCGTGCTAGGCGAGGAAGCTGCGCGGCGTCTCGAATGGAACGACCTTGAAGGCGTCGTAGTCGATGTCCAGATTATCGACTGGCCGACGACCACGCAGAATCCGCGCGGACGTGTGATCGAGATTCTTGGCCGCGAAGACGATTTTGGCGTCGATGTCGAAATCATGATCCGGAAATTTCATCTTCCGCACCGCTTTCCCGAGGAAGTTCTCGAACAAGCTCGGTCCGTCCCTGCCGTTATTCCAGGTCACGAACTTCATCATCGCCGCGATTTCCGAAATCTTCGTACGGTTACCATCGACGGCGAGACGGCGCGCGACTTCGATGACGCGGTCATGGTGTCCACACTGCCGAATGGCAACTTCGAATTGCAAGTTCACATAGCGGACGTCGCCCACTACGTGACGCCGGCCTCGCCGCTGGACCAGGAAGCTCGTTTGCGGGGTACCAGCGTTTACTTCCCCGACCGTGCCGTGCCCATGCTGCCGCTGGAGCTTTCCACCGATATCTGCAGCCTCCGACCGCAGAGTGACCGGCTCGTCATGTCGTGCGTGATGGAGATCGACCATCGCGGCGAAATCGTGCGCTACGAGTTGTCGAACGGCGTAATTCGCTCGGCCGAGCGCATGACGTATACCGCGGTCAACGCCGTGCTCCAGGGCGATGCCGTTGTGCGCGAGCGTTATGCCGCTCTGGTGCCAAGGTTCGAACTCATGCGTGACCTGGCTTTGATCCTGAACCGCAAACGCCATCGGCGGGGATCCATCGACTTCGACCTGCCAGAGCCGGTGATCGAATTCGACGAGTTCGGACTGATGAAGAGCATCACGCGCTCGGAACGCAACATCGCACATCGGCTGATTGAGGAATTCATGCTCTCAGCCAACCAGTGCGTCGCCGGATATATCGAGTCGAAACACACGGCTTCGCTCTACCGCGTTCACGAAAAGCCGGACGCCAAACGGGTTTACGACTTCGAAGTCATCGCAGCAACCTTTGGGTATTCGTTGGGCGTAGGTCCGCTGCCCATCCAGCGGGTACAGCTGAAAGCCGACCGGCGATCGTCTTACGGTACCGGCAAGCGCGTCCGAGAGATCGAAGTGCCCAAGGAAGTTCACATCACGCCGCGCATGTATCAGAAATTGGCGGAGAAGATCGCGGGAAAGCCGGAGGAGCGCATTTTAAGTTACCTGATGCTGCGGTCGCTCAAGCAGGCGCGGTATTCGGAAGAAAATCTGGGGCACTTCGCGTTGGCGGCGACTCGTTACACGCACTTTACTTCGCCGATCCGACGCTATCCGGACCTCATCGTGCACAGGGTTTTGAAAGATGTGCTGCGCGATTCAGCGGAAAAGCGAGAAGGCGATGTAGTGGTGGGAGCCTGGCCTCGCGATGGAAACGTCGCTACGCGGGGCACGGCTACACGTCATGCAGGCCCGGACCGTGATGCGCCCTCTCCCTGGTCGAAGCGTCGCGATCATGCCGCTGATCGCGAATCCCCCGAACCGCTCGGCGGACCCATTACGCTCGACGAACTTCACAACATCGCCGAGGAGTCCAGCCAGTCCGAGCGCCGCTCCGACGACGCCGAACGCGAACTCATGGAATGGAAGAAGGTGAAGTTCATGCAGGAACGCGTGGGAGAGGATTTCGACGGTCTCATCACCAGCGTTACCAAGTTTGGTTTCTTCGTCGAACTGACCGACCTTTTCATCGAAGGGCTGGTCCCACTCAACACCCTCAGCGACGACCGTTACATGTATCACGAGAACACGCGGCAGATTATTGGACAACGCACCCGCAAAACTTACAGCATGGGCGACCGCATAGGGGTGCTGGTCGACCGCATTGATCCGGTGGAGAAGAAGATCCAGTTCGCCATACTCGACGATGCGCCTCCCCTGCGATCTCGTGCATCAACGGGAAAGTCTTCCCGAAAATCGAAGCCCAAGCGAAAGTAAACTCTTCGAACCATCCCCACTTCTGCTATCGTTTTCTCCTATGCGCCACAAACTCACTACTTTGCTGCTCATTCTCACTTGTGCGTCTATTGCCTTGGCAAAAGATAAATACCAGCACGCGGGGCCGCTCCGCCTGGAGCGCAGCGGCGAGAAGTGGGCGGAAAAGACTCTGCACAAGCTGACGCTCGAAGAAAAGATCGGCCAGGTCTTCATGATCTGGTGCCGCGCCAGCTTCCTCAACGTGGAGAATCCCGAGTATCTGCAATTGCGCGAGGCCATGCAGACCTACCACGTCGGCTCCTTCGCCATGACGGTGCACGTGGACGGTCCCTATTTGTTGCGCAGCGAACCGTTTGAAGCCGCCGATCTGCTTAACCGGCTCCAGCAGGATTCCAAGCTTCCACTCTTGTTCGCGGCTGATTTTGAACGTGGCGTTTCCATGCGGTTGCTGGGGAGCACCGTCTTTCCTCACGCCATGGCTTTCGGCGCGGCCGGAATCGAAGAGTATGCCCAGACATTCGGCCGCATCACGGCTGAGGAAGCGCGCGCCATCGGCATCCATTGGAATTTTTTCCCTGACGCGGACGTGAACTCCAATCCGGCCAACCCCATCATCAACACCCGTTCTTTCGGTGAGGATCCCAAGCAAGTGGGCGATCTGGTGGCTGCCTACATCAAGGGCGCGCACGAAGGGGGGATGTTGGTCACCGTGAAACATTTTCCCGGGCACGGAGATACGGCCACGGACTCGCATCTCGGCGTGGCAAGCGTCAACGTAGACCGCGCGCACCTTGACTCGATCGAACTGCCTCCATTCCGTCACGCCATTGAAGCCGGCGTCGACTCGGTCATGGTGGCACACGTTACCGTGCCCGCGCTCGATTCTGACCCCAATCATGTGGCTACGATTTCGGCGGCCGTGGTCTCAGATCTGCTCGAAAAACAGCTCGGCTTCAAAGGCCTCATCGTTACCGACGCACTTGACATGGCGGGCCTGACACACCTGTTCCAAACCAACATTGGCCGCGCAGCGGTGGAGGCCTTCAAGGCGGGAAACGATTTGTTGCTGATCCCGGCCGACCTCGGCGCATCCTACAGCGCCATGCTCGACGCTGCACGGTCGGGAGAAATTTCGCGCGAGCGCCTCGACCACTCGGTCCTCAAGATATTGAAAGCAAAGGCATCCCTTGGTTTGCAGAACGCCCGACTCGTGGACGTCAAGGCGATTTCGAGGCTGGTGGGCAAGCCCGAGCATCTGGCATTTGGCCAGCAGGTTGCAGACGCGGCCGTAACCCTGGTGCGTGACAACGGGAAGATCCTGCCACTAAAACGGGGGGGAACTGTTCAGTCAGGACTTCCGTATATGACAGTGGAGGAAACGCACAACCGTGTCGTGGCTGTGCTTTTCTCCGATGATGTGCGCACCGATTCAGGGCGGGCGTTTGGACGCGAGCTTCGGGCTCATGTGCCGGATGCGCGCCTGCTCTATGTCGATCCGCGAATCGCTGCCGGCATGAGTGGCGACGTCTTGAAAGCGGCAGACGAAGCACAGAGCGTGGTTGCGGCAGTGTACGTGGTTCCGACCGCAGGCAAAGTCGCCAGTTCTCCGGCAGCGGGGGCGCCCGGAAGTCCCCCGCAGGCAGCTATGAAAAATTCTGTTTCGCTTAGCGACGCCACAGGAGAGCTGTTGCAGCAATTATTGGATCGGGCAGCCGAAAAAACCGTGGTGGTTGCCGTGGGCAACCCGTATCTTGCGTCGGACTTTCCCGCGATTCAAAATTACATGTGTACGTTTTCCAACGCGAATGTTTCTGAAGTGAGCGCCATAAAGGCGCTGTTTGGAGAGATCGCGATTCGCGGACATCTTCCGGTAACCGTTCCCCATGTCGCACAGCGCGGCGCCGGAATTGAGCGCCCGCTGCAAGTTGCCCGTAAGGAGTAGGAACATGCGCATCCCAATCCGGCTGTTGGCTAGAATGCACCTGAGCTTCGCTGTCTTCGCAGCGTTATTGCTCTTGCCCGCCCGCCGTGCCGCCGCACAGAACACAAACAGCGACGACCAAGACAAAAATCTCGACATCCAGCTCCATGTGGGCAAAGACGCCGACGCCCAGAAAGTTGGATTACCTTTGTATCCGGGCGCGCGCCTGAAGCACGACGAAGAAAATCAGAAACGCGCCAATTTTGCGCTTCTCACCGGCGCGTTCGGCATGAAGCTGGTGGTCGCCAATTATGATTCCGGCGACGCTCCCGGCAAGGTCATCGCTTATTATCGGGAGCAATTGAAGCGGTACGGCCGAGTGCTCGAGTGCCGTACCCAAGAGTCCGGCGGCGATGTTCACGCAAGCGTTCACACTCAGGAATCTCAAGATTCCAAACAGCTCAAATGTGACGGCGACAATGCCGGCAACATCGTGGAATTGAAAGCGGGCACAGAAGACAACCAGCACGTTGTCTCCGTCGAGCCCTCGGAAACCGGCAAAGGATCGACTTTCGCCCTCGTCTATCTGTTCACCCGGGGAAAGCAAGGAGACATCTGAAGTAGAGGATCTCAATATGCCGATTGCAAGACCTCCAAACACTGCTAATTCTCGATGGTTGTTCGCCGCCTCAGTTGTAACGCTGCTGCTGCTCCTGCCCGCCTGTAGTGTCAACGTGAAGAAGGAGGCGAACGGCGAGGACAAGCAGGTTGACATCAAGACTCTAGTCGGGGGCATTCACGTCAGTAAGCAGGCCAACGCTTCCGATGTTGGCCTGGCCATTTATCCCGGCGCGCGACTGAAGCTCAAGGACTCCGACGGGGACGACAAGAGCGCGAACGTTAACATCTCCGGCTTTGGCTTCGGTGTGAAAGTCGTTGCTTTGGAATATCAGACTGACGACGCGCCCGCCAAGCTCATCGCCTTCTACAAGGACCAACTGAAGAAATATGGAAGCGTGCTCGAATGCCACAGCTCCAAGCATATGAGTGTAGACGCGGAGTTTTCTGGCAAATCTGGCGGTGAATCCCACGAACTGACCTGCGACAGTACCAGCGGCAACCACGTCGAGCTCAAGGTCGGCAGCAGAGAGAATCAGCACATTGTGGCGGTCGAGCCGGAGGGTAAGGGATCAAGCTTTTCCTTGGTCTACGTGCGCACTCACGGAAAAGGCGCCGATATTTAGCCGGGATTCGTAACCGGTTGGAATGATCCGGGCCTTCAAGGTTGCGCGTTTCTTGATCTGTGGACCGGACGACGACGTACCGGTGCACCCTTGAGTTTTCTTGTCTGCCGTCGTGCATGCGATACTTTTCACTCCAGTCCTGACGCTCTGCTTACGATGGAACATCCTTGTCACAGTTGCCATCAAGCGGTCGAAGATGGTGTGCCTTTCTGTCAGCATTGTGGAGCGCCGCAGATTCGTGTGGCGACGGTAGAGCCGCTGCTGGCGAGCGAGTCCGCTGGCCCCGAGGGTCAATCACCGGACTTGGACGCTTTTCCAACCACCCCGCATGTTTCCCAAGTCGCTTCGCCCATCGAATGGTCGAACGCCTTGCCCGCATGCGCCCTTGCTGCTGCAATCGCCGCCGTGCTGATGGCTCTGGGTTTAATGGTCCCCTTTCTGGCGGTGGTCGGAGCCGGATTTCTCGCCGTCGGCTTCTATCGCCGGCGCAATCCGGGTGTCCTGATCAAGGCAGGAGCGGGAGCGCGGCTTGGCGCCGTGAGCGGACTGCTCTGTTTCGGAATGTCGGCTGTCCTCGAAGCGCTAGCCCTGGCGATATTTCATAAGGGGGCAGTGCTCCGCGACAAAATGCTCGAGGCCATCCAGCAGGCGCGCACCACCGACCCCCAGGCTGTGGCCATGCTCGATTACCTTAAATCTCCGGCAGGCATGGCAGTAATGACAGTGTTTGTGCTGATTTTCGCGTGTATTGCCTTCGTGGTTCTGGCCAGCTTGGGCGGGGCTTTGGGAGGGATCCTTCTCGGCCGCGCGAATCGCCGGTAACTCCCATCGTGGTCTCGTGGATCGTCAGCTCGCCCTTGCCGCACGCGACGCCGCCCGCGTATGATGCAGCGTTCGTGACTCTCGCAAATGAACAAGCCTGCACGCGGTTCGCTGCTCGGTATCGAATACCTCGAGGCGAAAGACATTCGCGCTCTGCTGAAGTTGGCGCGCAGGATGAATCCCCTCAAGGCTCGACCGCTGCTGCGCAACAAGCGCATCGTGTTGCTGTTTTACGAAGCATCCACGCGCACGCGATCGTCGTTTGAGTTTGCCGCCAAAGCGCTGGGCGCGATGACCACGCTCGTGCAATCGGCTGGATCCAGCATCGAGAAAGGCGAATCGCTGCTCGACACCGGCTATACCTTGCGCGCCATCGGCGCGGATGCGATCGTGATCCGTCATCCCTCGGCGGGGGCGCCGCTGCTGATGGCGAAGCATCTTGACATTCCGGTCATCAATGCGGGCGATGGCATGCACGAGCATCCCTCGCAGGCGCTGCTGGACGCGTTTACGATCCTGAAACACAAGCAGGCTTTCAAGGGACTGCAAGTCGCGATCATTGGAGACATTTACCATAGTCGCGTGGCGCGGTCGGCTTGCCATTTACTCAGCAAATTCGGGGTGAAGATTACGCTTTGCGGTCCGCCTGAATTCGTGCCCGAGGTTGCGGCAACGCTTGCTCCCGGGCTCCGCGTGTCTCGCTATATTGAGGATGCGCTGCGGGGCACAGACGTGGTGATGCTGCTCCGGCTACAGAAAGAGCGCCTCGCCGGCCAGAAGATCCGTTTGCAGGACTACATTGCGCGCTATCAAATGACGTCGGCACGATTGAAACTTGCCCGCCGTGATGCCATCGTTATGCATCCCGGGCCGATTATCCGCGGCCTTGAGCTGACTGCCGAGGTGGCGGACGGTGCGCAGTCGGTGATCGTGGATGAGGTTCAGAATGGCGTGCCCACGCGCATGGCGATCCTGGCGCGAGCGTTGGGAAAGGCACGATAGCCATGGAGGCGGGTATTTCCCGATCGAAACGCGTTGTCATCGGCGATGCCGGACATTTGATGTATCGGGAAAAACCCGCAGAATTCAGCCATCAGGTGATCGGTTTCATTGAATCGAATCGCTCCTGAGGTGGACGAGGCAATCTTGTTGCGGGGATTTTGGGTGGCGCAGCGCTTCCGCGCCGCCATAGGCGATTCGTGAGGCTTGGGGCTCCAGCCCCTCAAGTTCTACCAGCGTCAGCATGCCGAAGGATAAATCCAAACCGGGTTCCCTGCTCATCAAAGGCGGCCACTTGATCGATCCTGCCGCCCACATCGATGGGCCCATGGACGTGTTGCTGAGAGATGGGCGAGTAGCGGAAATTGCCCTCCCCAACGAGATCCCTGGCAGCGCGGATGAGAAATTCGATGCTCGCGGATTGATAGTCGCTCCCGGCTTCATTGATCTCCACGTTCATTTGCGTGAACCGGGACAAGGTTACAAGGAGACTATGGTCACGGGGACAGAGGCCGCAGCAGCAGGTGGCTTCACGTCAGTTTGCACCATGCCCAACACCACTCCGGTGATAGATACACCCGAGTGGGTCGCCTGGCAGCGAGAGCCGGAGCGAGGAGCAGTGGTGAACGTGTTTCCCGTCGCCGCCGCCACCCGCGCCAGTCGCGGGGCCGCGCTCACCGACTTCGCCGCCCTGCGGCGAGCCGGGGCAGTGGGCGTGACTGACGATGGCAAACCCATTCTCGATGATGAGATCATGCGCGGGGCTCTGCTGCTGGGAGCTGACTTGAACTTGCCCGTCGTGCAGCACGCCGAAGATACGCGCCTCACCGAAAACTGTTCCATGCATGAAGGTCGTACCAGTTTCCGTCTTGGTCTGCGCGCCATGCCGAGCATCGCCGAGGCCAGCATGGTTGACCGGGATGTGTATCTTGCGCAGAGGATTCCCGGCTCGCGCCTGCATGTGGCGCATCTTTCGACCGCGGACGCTCTCAAAGCAGTGCGCCGCGGCAAGCGTGGGAATCATAAAGCCCGCGTCACTTGCGAGGTCACTCCGCATCACTTCACTCTGCTCGACGAGGATGTAGGCGAGTACAACACGAATTGCAAGATGAACCCGCCGCTGCGCTCGGCAGCGGACCGCGAAGCTATTCTGGTTGCGCTCGCCGACGGCACCGTTGATGCCATCGCCACCGACCACGCTCCTCACGCGACACACGAAAAAGAGGTCGAGTTCGACCGCGCCGCGTTCGGTGTCACCGGACTCGAAACCGCGCTCCCTTTAGCGATCACAAAACTACACCGCGAACAAAAGATTCGGTTGACCCGCATCGTTGAACTCTTCACCGCCGGACCCGCACGCGTCTTCAACCTCCGAGGACGCGGATCGCTCACGCGTGGCAATTTCGCCGACGTAACCATCTTCGATGCCAAGAAGCGCTGGACGTTCGAAGCTGCGAAGTCACGGTCGATGTCGCGCAACACGCCTTTCGACGGCTGGCCGTTAACGGGAAAGGTTGTCGCAACGATCGTAGGGGGGAAGATGATGTACGGCGCGGAATGAAACGGGTAGCCTTGTTGCGGAGAGGATTAGGCTACGGTCTGAGACGCCAGTCGCAAGGCGTTTCCCAGGGCTTGGCCCAGACTTTCGCCCCCGACGCCGAGAGTGTCGTCCTTAACCTCGAAAATCATTTCACGAGACCCTTGCTCTCGCTTTTAGCCGCCGCGGCGCAACTCCGTTTCCCTGAGCTTTGAACTAATTTACAATCCCCATTTTCCGCCCCACCCTCGACAGCACCTCCAGCGCCCGCTCCAGTTCCTCCCTTGTATGCGTCGCCGTCATGATGGTGCGGATGCGCGCTTTGCCTTCCGGCACCGTGGGAAACGCGATGCCCGTGCCGAGAACTCCCTCTTGGAAGAGTTCGCGGGAGAAGTCCATGGTCAGCTTGCCGTCGCCGATGATGATCGGCGTGATCGGCGTCTCGCTGGCTGGCGTGGCATGCCCGCCGATATCGAAGCCGAGCCGTCCCAGTTCTTTTTTCCAGAAGCGTGTGTTCTCCCACAGTTTCTCCCCGCGCTCGGGTTCGTTTTCCAGAACATCGAAAGCAGCGATACAGGTCGCCGCGACCGACGGCGGATGCGATGTCGAAAACAAAAAAGGCCGCGCCCGGTGATAGAGAAAATCAATCAGGTCGCGCGTCCCGCAGACATATCCGCCGAGCGCGCCAATCGCCTTAGACAAAGTCCCGACCTGAATATCGACGCGCCCGTGCACCTTGAAGTGGTCAATTGTGCCACGCCCGTTTCGGCCCAGCACGCCGGAAGCGTGTGCGTCGTCAACCATCATAATGGCGCCGTATTTCTCAGCCAGATCGCACAGCCCGGGTAGCGGCCCGATGTCGCCGTCCATGGAGAACACGCCATCGGTAATCAGCAGCTTCTTACCCGGTTGGTCCTTTACGCTGGCGAGTTGTTCTTCTGCGTGCGAGATGTCTTTGTGGCGGAAGACCAGAATCCTCGCCCGCGACAAGCGCGCGCCATCGATGATCGAGGCGTGATTCAGCGCGTCGGAGATGATGAAATCTTCCTTGCCCAGCACCGCCGAAACCGTTCCCGCGTTGGCGGCGAACCCCGATGGAAAGACCACGCATGCTTCCACATTCTTGAAGCGCGCAATCTTTTCCTCCAGCTCCATGTGAATCTTCATGGTGCCGGCAATGGTTCGCACCGCGCCCGACCCCACACCATACTTGCGAGTCGCTTCCAAAGCCGCCTCACGCAGCTTGGGATGTGTTGTCAGCCCCAGATAATTGTTCGACGCTAGGTTGATGACTTTCTTGCCGTCGAACGTGCACACCGGCGCCTGCTCGTCCTCAAGCACGCGGAGCTTGAAGTGCGTGCCTTTGCTTTTGAGTTCGTCGAGTTGATCGGTGAGATAAGACAGCGGATTTGTGCGGGTTGCGGTCGTCATGTCGGCCTCGAAACTTCTTTTATCTGCGGAGTGAAGACTCTTCAGGACCAGTGGGGATCGGAATCAGGATCGGAACCACGGGCATTCTGACTGCGATACCGCTACATACTTACCGAACCCCATTCGGATACACCAATATCTTGCTGGCCTCACCCGTCTTGAGCCGCTCCATGCCTCTGGAAAAATCCTTCATTGCGATGCGGTCCGTGATCACCGGATGCAGATCGAGTTTCCCGCTCTTGAGCAGAGCGGTCATCTGGTACCAGGTCTGATACATGCGGCGTCCATTGATGCCCTGCACCGTAATGCCTTTGAAAATAATGTCTTCGGAAAAGTTCAACGAGACGGGCTTCGAGGTCAGCCCCAGAAGGGAAATCCGTCCTCCGCGCCGCACGATATCGAAGGCGGTCCGAATCGAGTCTGGATGGCCCGCCATTTCGAGGACCACATCCACGCCCAGGCCTCCGGTCTTTTCCATGACCATCGCGCTGGCGTTTTCTTTGGAGGGATCGAGCACGTAGTCGGCCTTCATGTCGCGCGCGATCTTGCGCCGGTATTCATTCACTTCGATAGCGAACACGGTCGTCGCGCCCACTGCTCTCGCCACTGCGATGGCAAATAACCCAATGGGTCCGCAGCCGGTAATGGCGACGCTGTTGGCCGCAATCTCGCCCGCCAGCACGCTGTGCACGGCATTGCCCAGGGGATCGAGAATCGAGGCATACTCCTGAGGAATGGCCGGGTCGAGCTTCCAGATATTTGACTCGGGGATCACAACATATTCGGCGAAGGCGCCGTCGGCATCGACGCCAATGATCTTCACATTCTGGCAAATGTGTGCCTCGCCGGTGCGGCACTGCAGACACTTGCCACAGGCCACATGCATTTCGGCGGAAACAAAATCGCCCTGCTTGACGCTGGTGACCTCATCCCCATAAGCTGCGACCTCGCCGCAGAATTCATGTCCTGGAATCAGCGGAGGATGAATGCGGTTCTGCGCCCAGCGGTCCCAGTTGTAGATGTGCAGATCGGTACCGCAAATAGAGGCGACCTTGACCTTTACCAGCACATCGGTACGCCCAAACGCGGGAACTTTCACTTCGCGAACTTCCGCCCCGGGCGCGGCTTCTGGCTTGACCACCGCCAGCATGGATGTGGGCATGAAGGAAAACCTCACGGCGGTAAAAAAGGAGGCCCTGCGGCCATTCTCGGCGCATAGCCCCCCTTTCAGCAAACGAAAGATTGTAGCACCGGAGCCAACCACGACGGGCTGTCTCTGATTGCTCCGAGGATTTCTAGCAACCGCTGCGGGCCTATTTGTCCTCCGGCAATCCCCTGTCAAACCTTCGTGGCGAGTTAGTTTTGACCTCCTCGGACCGTCCCCGCGGAATGCTCAGAGTCTGCCATTCACTCGATCGCAGGTGTTTTGCCAAAAACACAATCTGCCCGATGTGTTGCGCATAGTGCGCGATCTGCCGGTTTATGGCCTGCAGCACAGTGTGCGGCTCACCGCGAATCGTCACCGTGCGCATGGCGTCTTCTGGCTTGAGCGGATCGAGCGCCGCAAACACTCGCGCCCATCCTTCCTCCCACCAGCGCATCACCTCGCCACGCGTCGTCGCCGCATTCAGTGCAAACTCCTGATCACGATGGCGGTCGGGCTTCTCACCGTCGCTGGTGAGGAAATCCGTGAAGCGCGAGCGCATATTGCCCGCCAGATGCTTGACCAGGATCGCAACGGAGTTCGACTCTGGATCCATGGTGACGAAAAAATCTTCGTCTGGAAGCTGCGACATTGCTCGTTCGCCCATGCGCTTGTGACCACGCAATTGGCGGCGGGCTTCATCCAAATAATGCGCTGCCATGTCCATGAATTACGAGACCGGCTTCGTTTCAAGATGGGATGCCGAAGACAAAGCTGGCGAAATCACGCGCCCCATCCCCCGCCACCCGGGGACTCAACCCTAATTCTCTCGCCTTTGCGCAAGCGCGTGCTGAATTTGCCTGGCATCGGCTCGACCGACCCGTCGTTGCGCTGGACGCTAGCTTTTCCCGGCGCGCCAGCGCCACCACCGACCAAGCCCCAAGGACCATTGGACCGGCGGTCGGCAAGCAATGTGACTTCGCAGTCGGTGAGCACCTCAATTTCTCGGACGATGCCATTTCCCCCACGATGCTTTCCCCGTCCACCGCTTCCCGGGCGCAGTGAATATTGTCTGATCCTCAACGGATAGGCGTACTCCAGCGCCTCCGCGGGGGTATTCAACGAATTCGTCATGTGGGTGTGGACGCCGGAGACGCCGGGCTTGACGGGTCGGGCTCCCATGCCTCCGGCGATGGTCTCGTAATAGGCAAACGGCTGTCCGGTACGTGGATCAATACCACCGATGGTGAGGTTGTTCATGGTGCCAGCAGCCGCGGCGGGAATTCGATCGGGGATTGCCTGAGCCAGCGCTCGCAACAGAACATCGACAATGCGCTGCGACGTCTCCACATTCCCGCCCGCAACTGCGGCGGGCGGGCGGGCGTTGACCATCGTTCCCTCCGGCGCGATTACCTTGATCGGCCGCATTAGCCCGGCCGTGGCCGGCACATCTTCTGCAAGCAGGCAGCGGAGTACGTAAAAACAAGCCGAATAGGTGATTGCCTCGACCGCGTTCACGCTTCCCTGAACCTGAGGATCTGTGCCGGTGAAATCGATTGCAACCATTGGCTGAGAAGCAGGTTTCGGGCGGTCGTGTCTAACCTTCACCGTCACTGCAATCTTTATTGGCTTGTCGCTGATCCCATCGTTGTCGAGGAAATCCTCCGCGCGGTACGTTCCGGTGGGGACGCGCGCTAAGAATGCGCGTATTAATTCTTCGGAATATTCCAATAGCTCGGATGCCGCGCGCTGGGCGCGCTCAACTCCATAACGGACACAAATTTCCTGCAGGCGCTCGGCGCCGGTGTGACAAGCTGCAATCTGCGCACCCAAGTCGCCCTCGCGCTCCTGCGGCGTGCGAACGTTGTTCAGCAGCAATGCCAGGATATCGCGCTCGATTTTGCCGGCGCGGATGATCTTCACCGGAGGGATGCGCAGCCCTTCCTGATAGATCTCGCGGCAGAGTCCCATGGAACCGGCGTATGCACCACCCACGTCAGCGTGGTGGGCGCGCGCAGCCACATAAAAGTGAGGAGGCGGGGCTTCGCGCGCGCCAACACGGAGGTGCCCCACGTGGACAGGCGCTACCAGGGTGATGTCGGGTAAATGCGTGCCTCCGCGAAACGGATCGTTCAGCATGACCACATCGCCGGGGCCCATGTGGCACGCTCGAATCGCGGCGCGAACCGACATCGGCATCGACCCCAGATGAACCGGCATGTGGTCACCCATGGCGATAACTTCGCCATCGCTATCGAACACGGCACAGGAGTAGTCGCGCCGTTCTTTAATGTTCGGTGAAAATGCCGTCCGGCGTAGAACTGCTCCCATCTCTTCGGCGATCGAATGGTAGAGATTCTTGAAGACTTCCAGTTCGATGGGATCGCGACTCATGAAACCTGAATTTTACCCGAAGCAGGAACCTGACGTGCGAACACGAACCACGCGGGGACTTCAGCGCCGGAGGCCCAGTCCCACACCAGGCTCTCCCCTGCTCAGAAATTTCCAAATGCCCATGGGAAAAACCCGATGCGCCCGAATAATTGTATTGACACGTGGGGTGTAGTACCGCAATATCTTGGATCAAAGCAGCTGTCCCTACAATGCGTAGGGTTGCTTCAGGCAACCGGCCCGGGAGTTGAAAACATTTCCAAGGGAAAATCGTTCAGCGGAGGAATCTTCATGGCAACCAAGAAAAAAGCAAAAAAGAAGAAACATTAACCGCCCAGCGAGGCGGCGCCTCGCAAAACCGAGAAATCTCACTGGCCTCTCAGGGGAAGCACCTCTTGAGAGGCTGTTCCTTTTTCTGCCGGCATCCACGAATTTTGCCATAACCGCGCCGTCGGATGTGTCACAATACACCACACGGGTTTTGACGGAAATGAGCGCAAAGAAGAGAAATGCGAGTAAGGCCATGGGAGGGGAGATATTCATCCCGGATAAGCTTTACTTCCGCATCGGCGAAGTGGCGATCCTCTGCCGGCTGCCAGCCTATGTGCTACGTTTTTGGGAGACCGAGTTTCCGCAATTAAAGCCGGTGAAAAGCAGTACGGGCCAGCGCATGTACCGCAAACGCGACGTCGAAAATGTGCTGCGCATCAAGCAACTTCTGTATGACCAGGGATTCACCATCAGCGGGGCCCGTCAACACTTGCGATCGGAAATCAAATCCGATAAGAGCCAGAGCACGATCCCGTTCCCCGCGCAATCGGCGGCTGAGATTCGGTATATCCGCCAGGGATTGCGCGAGATTTTGAACTTGCTTTCAACTCGCCGCACGGGATAGGCCGATTCCCACATTGCGACTCTCGACCCTGCCGTCAGCCCAGTATCGATAAGGTCCACGCAGCACGATCGCGATCGCGACTTCAGTGGTCATAATAAAGATCTTCCAAAGCCTTCTTAACTTTGGCCGATAGCGCCTCCATGTCTCGCAATTTCAGCCCTGCCGTCGAGATGGGCTCGCCTACCCGCATCTCCAGCGGGCGGGGCTTGATGTGGTAGGTATCCATGGGCAGCAGTTCGTAGGTGCCGACCAGCGCGACAGGAACGATATCCACTTGCGCCTTGATGGCCAAAAAGAAAGTTCCTTGCAGAAACGGCTTAATCTCTCCATCCGGAGTGCGGCCGCCCTCGGGGAAAATCACCAGCGGCATGCCTGCCTGCAGACTCTTCACTGCCGAGCGGATACTGGCAATCGATTTCGTGGGCTTTTGCTGATCAATGCAGACCTGTCCCGACCGCTTGAGGTGCCAGCCTACCACCGGATATGAGAGCAATTCCTTCTTGAACACAATGCGGAACTGAAACGGCAGGTTCACGTACAGGACTGGAATATCCATCGCCGAAGCGTGATTTGCGGCGTATACCTGCGGCTTCGAGGTATCGATCTTCCGCATACCGGTCACCTCGACCGGTGACGCGATCGTCTTCATGATCAGCCACGACCAGGCGCGCGAAAACCAGTGCAGCAGTCGTCCGCCCCGGTCAAATACACCCATCGGCAACGCCGCCAAACCGAGAACGAGTGTGTAAAGCCATATCAGCGGATCAAAAACCAAATAAGAACGGAGGCGGCTGAGCCAGCCGTATTTTTTTCCTGAATTCGCAGGGTGCGATCGGAGGTTCTGAACCGGCGGCGTGTCCCGATGCGCGGAACCAGCTGGCGCTGTCTCCGGAGTCTCCCCTAACTGATCAATCGATGAATTCGCTTCGACCACACTTCCATTTTAGGGGAAATACGTAGAAACTGCCGATTCCTCGCAAGGTATCAAACTTTCGTTCCAAAGCTGCGCATGGCTTCGCCCACCACGTAGATCGATCCGGTGATCACAACCACGGTTTCCAGCTTGGACAGCGCCCGCGCACGATCCAGGGCGGAGGCAACATTCTCGGCGGTCTCGATCTCCGTCGACGACCGCTTCGCCGCCTCACGGATCTCCTCTGGAGACGCCGATCGAGGATTCTCTGCTTGGACGGCGATGACCTGCTCCGCCAGCGGAAACAAAATCTCCGCCATCTCCGAAATGGACTTGTCGCGCATGGCGCCAAAGACAAAGATCAGTGGACGATCTTCGTATTGCGCTGAAAGAGCTGACCGTAGCGCCCACGCACCTGCCGGATTGTGCGCCACATCCATGACGATTTCAGGCGCACCGGCCCGCGCCGGGATTACCTGGAATCTCCCAGGCCAGCGCGTTTCGCGAATCCCGCGCTCCATGGAGTCTGCCGTGATGCCAGAAGATCCCCGGTCACGCAATGCCTTCGCCGTCGCAATCGCCAGCGCCACATTCCGCAACTGGTGCCGTCCGACCAAAGCGTTCTCGACAAGAATCTGCTTTCCCATGACTTGCAGCGGGTACCGACAAATGTACCCTCGTCCGTGCTTCTCAGCGCTGTTCGCTGTACCCACCGCGATCTCTCGGTCGAGAGGCTGGTCTTCCCCGACATTCGGTACTCGGCACTCTGTACTCGGCACCAAGTATTGACTGCTAGCAGGAGAAAGCGGCGGCACGTACGGCACCGCGCTCATGACCCGCGCACCCAGCTCGAGGACTGTGTCCCCGATCACATCGTTGGCCTCCGGGTGCTGGGGCAACGTTACTACCACGCCGCCGGGACGGATGATCCCCACTTTTTCCCCAGCAATCTCGCCCACCGTGTTGCCGAGAAACTTCTGATGGTCCAGTGCAATGTCGGTAATGACACTCACTTCGGGTTCGACGACATTAGTCGCATCCAGTCGCCCGCCCATACCGACTTCCAGTACTGCCATTTCGACCGCCTCTTGGGCGAAGTGCTCAAACGCAATCGCAGTCATCATTTCAAAAAAACTCGGATGCCTTGGCAGTTGGCCCTGCTCGACTAATCGCTCCGCTGCGCGATCGACTTTGCCATGCAACTCAGCAAAGTCGTGATCGCCGATCTCTGTTCCGTCCACCCGGATACGTTCATTGATCCGCAGCAAATGCGGCGAGGTGTACAGCCCGGTCTTGTAACCCGAAGCTCGCAGGATGGATGCCAACGTCGCCGCCGTCGAGCCCTTGCCGTTCGTACCCGCGATTAGCACGCTCGGGAATCGACGCTCCGGATTTCCCAGCGCTGCCAGCAGAACCCGCATGGCTGCCAAGTCGAACTTTTGCGACGGGGTATTCGTCAGTTCGTGCCCAAGGGCAAACATGCTCGCGATTGCAGTTTTGTAGGACATAGAAGCAGCCGTTGGCTGTTGGCTCTTCGCTTTCGGCTCAGGCCTCTAGCTTACCAATTCCAACTGAAAAGGTACGAGTCTGAGGGGAATGGCTCTGAGGGGATGGGGAGAAGCACTTGCTAGGCCAGGATGATCCCAGTGCCCAGCTGACAGCGAAGAACTTTCACGCCGTCATAAAGTCCAACGCTCGCACAATGTAGGGTTTCAGCTGCTTGCGATGCAACACGGCATCGAGCATGCCATGCTCCAGCAGGAATTCACTGCGCTGAAATTCGGGCGGCAACTTTTGCCGGATGGTTTGCTCAATCACCCGCGGTCCGGCGAAACCAATCAACGCTCCCGGCTCGGCAATATTCAGGTCTCCCAGCATGGCAAACGATGCAGTCACACCGCCGGTGGTCGGATCGGTCAGCAATGAGATGTATGGAACTTTCGCCTTATCCAGGCGCGCCAGTGCCGCCGAAATCTTCGCCAATTGCATCAGGCTGACAACGCCTTCCATCATGCGCGCCCCGCCCGACGCCGACACAATAATCAGCGGGGTGTTCGTGTCCATCGCGCGCTCCACGGAACGCGTAATCATTTCGCCAACCACGGTGCCCATGCTGCCGCCTATAAAGCCATACTCCATAACGCTCATGATTACCGTTCGCCCATCGACCTTACCTCGTGCATTGATCACAGCATCTTTCAAGCCCGTATCTTCTTGCGCCCGCCGCAGGCGCTTCGAATAGGGTTTCAGGTCCACGAACTTCAGCGGATCGGTGGAGACCAGATTCCCATCAAAAGTTTCGTATTGGTTATCGTCCAGCAGTTGCGCCAGACGAGTGCGGGCGTCGATGCGGAAGTGTTTTTCGCACTTCGGACACACGTTCAGGTTCTCTTCCAGGTCCTTCTTCCAGATAATCTGCCGGCAGCCGTCGCACTTTACCCACAACCCTTCGGTGCGGACTTTCTTCTCGCCCGAGGTATCCAGTTCGCCGGATTGTCGTTTGAACCAAGCCATAGGAAAAAAACCGTTGATGTGGGGATGTTGACTCGGTTGAGTAAGACCCAGAGGCCCGACCTGGCTTCGTGGGCTCTTCATTCAACAATCAACATTGATCCCCCTCAATATTCGATTCCTCTCTGCGCCATTACGCCCTTTTCGTAAGCGTGCTTTACCTGTCGCATTTCCGTGACCGTGTCAGCGGCCTCGATAATTGTGGGGTGTGCGTTCCTACCCGTCAATATTACATGCACCATTTCCGGCTTCTTTTTGAGGCTCTCCACCACCTTCGCGGGATCGAGCATTCCATAGCTTATGGCGTAATTGATCTCGTCCAGCACCACCAAGTCCCACTCGCCTGACTGGACTGCCGTCTCGGCTTCCGCCCAAGCATCCTCGACCAGGCGGACGTCTTCCGGGTCCGGCTTCTCGGCACCGACCTTCACGAAGCCGCGTCCCATCGGCTTCATCACAAACTTGGTGCCGAACGCCTGCACTGCATCCAGTTCACCGTAATGCCACGATCCTTTTAGGAATTGCAGCATCAGCACTCGCATCCCCTGGCCCACGGCTCGCAGGGCTGTGCCCATGGCCGCCGTCGTTTTGCCCTTCCCCGGCCCGGTATTCACAATAATGAGACCCTTACGAATGTCCGCCATGTGGAAATCGGAGGCTTGATTTTACTCGTTCCGGGCATTTCTTGGAAAAAAGCGGAACCAAGCGCCGGCTACAGCGGTCTTTACCACCGTGACAAAGCTTGAACCGTTCCGACCGCCTTCATAAATTGTGCGGGTGAACGTCAAAGTACTGAACTTTTCCACGGAACCGGCGCATCCAAGATTGCGTAACTGGGTCCAGCCGATCTCTGTCTCCTCGCGAATCTGCGGAGGTCTTGTCGTGACTAACAAATGTATCGTGTTATTGTGCTGCGCGCTTGCGGTCGTTCCAGCCTTTGGGGCGCAGCGTGTGGCCATGCGTCCCAGGCCGTCCGTCGATTCAGCCGATCAGGAACTGATTCGCGAGATTGTTGACCTGGAGCGCCAGGCCAAGGAGGCTTCCCTTCGTCGCGATGCTGAATTCTCCCAGCGCACCCTAGCCGATGATTATGTCGCGATCACTCCCTTGGGCCAGGTCACTACCAAGCAGGAAACGATTGGTGCGCGTAGGAGCGGCCAGCTCCGATATGAGGCTATGAATATTACCGACATGGTGGTTCGCGTCTATGGCGACACCGCCGTCGTCACCGCCCGCGCCGACGTGAAGGGCCATCAGCTCGGAGAAGATTTCAGCGGACCTTATCGCTATACCCGCGTCTGGGTCCGCCGCAGCGGGCACTGGCAGACGGTAAGCTACCAGGCCACTGTCACCGAGTAGAACTGACCTCGAAGACGGCACCGGCATTTCCTTGTGCTTTTTCCCAGTTGGAGGCAAGGACCTGCGCCAGTCGAAACGACCCGTGCGTCTTTCGCGCGCCAGCATCCCTGTCGTTCTAAAATGGAAGCTCGTTTCCGCGTGGAGCCCTCAATTCATGAAGCGACATCAAAATTCTGTACTTCGATTATTCTCTGCCCGGCTCCTGAACACGGCACTCTTGCTCGCCGTCCTGAGCGCGACCAGGTTTTCGTCAGCCCAGGAACCCAAACTCTCTCCCGAAAAGCAACCTCAGATCGAGGCCGCGATTTCAAAGTTCATGGCTAGCACCCACGTCCCTGGCCTCTCTGCCGCGGTGGTCGAAGACGGACGGTTCGAATGGGCCGCGGGCTTCGCCATGGCTGACCTGGAAAACAATGTTCCGGCCACTGAACATACTCTCTACCGGCTGGCATCCATTTCCAAATCACTCACCGCAACGGCTGCCATGCAGCTGTTCGAGCGCGGGCAACTCGATTTGGACGCACCCGTTCAGAAATACTGCCCATCGTTTCCGCAGAAGCCGTGGCCGATTACCACCCGGCAGGTCATGGCACATCTCTCCGGAATCCGGCATTACAAGTCCGGCTCGCAAGAACTTCGAAAAGCAGATCGAAGCTGGGCTGAACTTTTTTAAGGAGGATCCTCTCCTGTCCCAACCGGGTACGCAGTTTCACTATTCGACACACGGATTCACGCTGGTCGGGTGCGTGATCGAAGGCGCCTCCGGCAGCAGGTACGTTGATTTTTTACGGCAGAACGTTTTCCTTCCGGCGGGGATGGCGCAAACTCAGTTTGATGATCGCTTCGCTGTCATTCCTTATCGCACTCGCTTCTATGACAAGACTGAATCCGGCGTTGTGAGAAATGCCGATTTCCTGGACTCGAGCTACAAGATTCCCGGCGGAGGTTGGTTGTCCTCAGCCGAGGACATGGCGCGATTCGAAGTCGCCATGGTTGACGACAAGCTCATCCGGCGCGCCACGCGCAACCTCATGTGGACTACGCTCAAGCCGACCGACGGCTCCCAGGATGACTACGCGCTTGGCTGGGGTAGCGGTATTGAGAATGGCACCAAGGGAGTGGGTCACACTGGAGGCCAGCAGGGCACAAGCACGGCATTTCTGATCGCGCCGGAACAGCGGGCCGGAGTCGTCGTGCTGACCAACATGGAAGGGGTGCCTGCCGACAAACTTGCTCGGCAGATCCTCACGATTGTTGTCGGTGCGCCGGGGAACAAACCGCGGCCCTGAGACGGGTCAGTTTTCGACCACTGGCGCCCCGTTACGAGAGCCGCCGGCGACAGATCTCATCCTGTGGTTGGGGCGGGTCAATTCCCGCCAGTTTGGAGTTGGATCGAACTGGGTGCGATCCTAAGGTAGTTCCGCAGTTTTCCGCGGCATCTCCAGTGGAAGGTGTGGAGGCGCGGCGGACTCCCCTTCGAGCAAAGGCAGTGTAATACGCAGCGCTTCGATTTCCTTCTTAACCCGCACCAATTCCTGCTCTTTGACTCTTAGCACCTCGAACGGACTCTTCATCGCGACTCCTTTTGTTTGCAGGGTGTAGGACTCGGCTGGCGCGGCCGAACATTCACAACTGTAAGTCATGAGTTTACCCAAAAACATATCACGAAGGGGCAAGTGGAATATATTTGTTTGCCTCAATGCCCGGAATGGTACGGATGACCCTTCAGAATGGTGAGCGCTCTATAGACTTGCTCGAGCAAAACCACCCTCGCCAACCCATGCGGCAGCGTAATCTTTCCTAAAGACATCGTGTGCTGCGCCATAGCTTTTGTCGCCTCACTGAATCCGTCCGCGGGTCCGACTGCAAAGACCAGGGGCAGCGGATTGCGGTCCTGGTAATCGCGCAAAAAACGTGCAAACTGCTCGGACGAGAATTCCTTGCCTTGCGAATCCATCAGCACCAGCGTGGAATTCGCACCCCTTGCCATTGTGCCGCGTCGAGAAGATGCCACCCGCCCACGAAACTCGAGCAGCGGCGCCTCGTCTCGCAGGGCTACCCCCTCCACGGCAGCATAGCGTGAAATTCGCTTGAGATACTCCGCGGTTAGCGCTTCGATCGCCGCTTCCTTGGTCTTGCCGATCCATGCAATCTTGATCTTCACGGGGTGGTTCGATCACGGCCTTGCGGAACCCACTGCGCGACCGGGTGCCTGGCGGTGAACGTTTCTCTGTTTCCCGCTCAAACCATTCTTGCCCCCGAACGGAAAATCGCGGAGGTTGATGGTGTGGCCTCTCCGGCGTTGGTGCTTACGCTCTCTTCCGCCGCGCGACGGTTGCCGCGCTACGCTGGCGACGCACAGCCAAGGGCTTGAGTTCGGCCGGTTGCAACCGCTTAGCTGATTTCCACAGGCGTTCCAAATCGTAAAACTTGCGCGCCTTCTCTGAGAAAACGTGTACGACGAAGTCCACATAATCAATCAATATCCACTCGCCCTGGTTGTAACCCTCGACATGGGTCGGCGGAATGGCCGCCGCCTTGAGTCGCATCTCGACTTCGTCGGCAATGGCCTGCACCTGGCGCGGATTGGTCCCGCTGCACAGCACAAAGTAATCGGTGAAGGCGCCCGACCCTTTTTCCATTTCCAGGATGGTGAGCTCCTCGGCTTTTTTGTCAAGGCAGGCGTTGATGGCTGCGGCTACTTGCTTCTTCAGATCATTCTTCTTCATGCGGTGATGAGGTTGTCCTTGGTCGTTGCTTGTTAGCGGCGTTGAATGCTGGCTTGAATTCCATTGTAAATGACTGCAATGTTCCGCGTGGTTTAACTTGCCCAATGCTTTTCTCATGGCGTCCATAAAGGTTCACAGCGCAGTCGGCCATCAACCGGCAACGTCGAATGGCTATTGATAGAGGCCCATCTTCTTGACGTACTCGGCTACGAGCGGGTCGAGGAAGCGTCCTAGCGGTTTCCCGGCGGATACGGCCTGGCGGATCGCGGTCGCAGAAACCGGTTGGTGAACCTCGTCTAGCAGATGGATCGCGGCTCCATGCAAAACCAAATCTCCTGTGGCGGCTTGCTTGCGAAATGGGCGCGTGACTTCCGGCTTGGGACGAAGGCTCTCAGGCAGCGCGTTGGCCACGTCGGCCAACGAATATCCAGGGCGGCTTGCGACAACGAACTCGCACTCGCGGAACAACCCCGCCGCGTGGTGCCACTGGGCAATCTCGGCGAAAGCATCGATACCCATCAAAAGCAGGAGGCTGTCGCTTTTCTTGAGCGACTGCTTAAGCCGCTTAATGGTATCAATCGTGAAATTCGGTTTTGGCGGCCGCTCTCTGCCGCTCACGCCGGTAGCCAACTCGTCCGGCGCCTCCAGCAGGGACGGAATAAAAGCCCTTTCCTGAGCGGTGGCCAGTGCCAGCATGGCGTAACGGTGGGCGAATGGCGAAAGCGCCTGCTGTTGCTTGTGCGGGGGAACGCTGGCAGGCACGAAATAAATCCGATTCAGGTGGCATCGGTCAAGCGCTGCGCGTGCCAGGGCCACGTGTCCGCGATGAATGGGATCGAACGTCCCGCCGAACAGGCCGATCTTCATGCCCGCCTAGTGTCTTGATTTGGGGTGCGATATGCAAGCGGTCAGTGGCGCAAGCTCACGCCCGTGCGGTTCGTGACCACAAAGCCTTTCTGGAGCAGTACCAGAGTTCGAGATTATGAGGGTCATTGTCCGACCGGCCAATGACCTAGCGCTCAGGCCCATCCGGTGAATACCTGATGAACTCCTGTAACTCGATTGTTTCCTGTTTTGCACCTAGCATCGTTCTGGTATGCGCGTGACCCTCCCCCTACTTCGCTACGTTCCGCCTACTCGCGCCCCGATTTTGCGCTACGGCGTGGCGGTGCTGAGCACGACGCTGGCCCTAATTCCTTCGCTTTTACTGACCAACGTTGCGGAAAGCCGCCTCACCGTATTCGCTGTCGCGGTGATGGTGAGCGCGTGGTATGGCGGCTGGAAGCCCGGTCTGGTTGCCACTTCGTTTGCCCTCACCGTCAGCGCATATTTTACGCTCTCCGGACCGCACACACCGGCACAGTACCGCACGGCAGTCGTCCGGCTGGCGTTGTTCGTTTTTGTTGCGCTTCTCATCTGCGGGTTCAATGGCGCGTTGCGGGCCGCTCAAGAAAGCCTGCGCCGGTCAGAGCTCAATTTTCGCTCGCTGGTGACCAACGCTCCTTACGGTATTTGCCGCTGCGATTTCACGGGCGAGGTGCGGGATGCGAACCCGGCGCTGTTGACGATGCTCGGCTACACAACAGCATCGGAGCTTGTGGGTCGGCATCTCGGAGGACTGTACGCAGATACGCAACAATGGTTCGATCTCGCGGACTGTCTGCGCTCCACCGCGGTATTCAACGGCGTGAGCGCTGAATGGCAGCGCAAGGACGGCAGCACGTTGGTCGTGCGAGTTTCCGGACGATCAGTCGCCGACGGCGATCGCGGGAGGGTATTCGAGCTCTTTGCCGAGGACGTGACCGAGCGGCGCGCGTTGGAACAGCAACTGCGCCAATCGCAAAAGATGGAAGCCGTGGGCCGTCTGGCCGGCGGCATTGCGCACGACTTCAACAACCTCCTGATGGTGATCTCTGGTTATTCGGAATTCCTATTGGAGCACGTGGGTCCTGATCCCACTCTGCGCAACCCAACACAAGAGATTGCCAGCGCGGCTGAGAGGGCGTCGTCGCTGACACGGCAGCTTCTTGCCTTCAGCCGAAAGCAAATGTTGGTGCCCAGAGTGCTTGATCTGAATGTCGTGGTCAGGGAAAGCCTAAAGATGCTGACGCGACTGATTGGCGAGGATATCGACTTGGTAATGACTCCCGCCTCGAACCTGGGAGCCGTGAAGGCCGACGCGGGCCAGATGGAACAGGTCATCATGAATCTGGCGGTGAACGCCCGGGACGCCATGCCTTCTGGCGGGAAGCTGACGATTGAAACCGCCAGCGTCACTCTGGACGAAGACTATGCCCGCTTTCATGCGCCCCTAAAGCCCGGCGAATACATCATGTTAGCCATCAGCGATACCGGTGAGGGCATGGACGCGGAGACCCAGTCTCACCTCTTCGAACCTTTCTTTACCACCAAGGGGCTAAAGGGAACGGGGCTCGGTTTGTCCACAGTGTACGGAATCGTCAAACAAAGCGGCGGTTACATCTGGGTGTACAGCGAGCCTGGCAAGGGGACGGCGTTCAAGATCTATCTGCCGCGCGTGGCCGAGTCAAGCCAGAGTGAAGCAGTCGTGGCTACGTCCAGCAAAACTCCCAAGGCTGAAGGTGGCAAGGAAACAATTCTCCTGGTGGAGGATGAAGACACTCTGCGGCGCTTGGCCCGGGAATATCTCGAAAAGCAGGGATACAACGTCGTTGATGCCGCGGACGGCGCGATGGCGCTGCAGATTGCCGTGGCGCACGAAGGCGTCGTTCACTTGCTGCTCACCGATGTCATCATGCCCGGAATGAATGGCCGGGAACTGGCTCAACGGATGCTGGAGATACGCCCCAACGTGAAAGTGTTGTACATGTCGGGGTACACGGAAAACGTGATAGCCCACAACGGCACACTGGATGCGGGCGTAAGCCTGCTCCAGAAGCCCTTCAACCTTCGCGACCTGAGAGACAGAGTGCGCGAAGTGCTCGATTCAACCCCAATCCCCCGGGAGGTTCGAATGTCCACTCAAAGCGCTCAGACCAAGCACGCGGCGCAAGGAAAGGGGCAGTTCCCCCCTTCCCGCGCGCAACGATTCCAACTCCATTTGCCTTTGCGTTATCGCCGGCTCGGCGAAGAGAACTGGCACGAGGGCACAACCGAAAACATCAGCCGCTCCGGCTTGCTCTTCGAAGCAGAAGAATTGCTGCAGCCCAGTGCGCAGTTGGAAATCAACCTGGTGTTGCCAGCAGAAATTGCCGGCCTCTCAGCGACGGAAGTTGTTTGTCGCGGTGAAGTCGTGCGTAACATTCAACCGAAGGGTGATGCGGTGAGTCCAGCGCTGGCGGCAAAGATCTTGCAGTATCGCTTCCAGCACGGATCGAAGACTGCGCACGCTTAGTCCTTCTTAACTTCCTTGCATACGGTCTGCCTTCTGAAAGGCAGGCCCTTTTTCTTTAGACAGAAGCTCTGATCTTAGGAGCTTTTCTCGGCCTGTTCGTCAGCCGCTTCTCGAGCCGATTCCCTTAACTTCCCCACCTCATCGGCGATCGCGTATTTCAACTGTTCGATGCCTTCGCCCGTGACAGCGGAAATCTCGTATAGCTTCAGCATTTGTTTCTTGCAGTACCGTTTCAGCTTGACGACCTTATCTTTGTTGGCCACGTCAATTTTCGATGCGATCATGATCATGAGCTTTTCTTCGAGATGGGCCCCGAAGCTGGCCAGTTCACCGAGAATAACCTCTACGTCCTTCACCACATCCGGACGGCCACTCGCATCCGAAATGTCTACCAGATGCACCAGCAGGCGCGTCCGTTCGATGTGGCGCAAAAACTGCGTGCCCAGACCCGCTCCCGTATGCGCACCCTCGATCAGGCCGGGGATATCGGCCACCACAAAGCTGACTTCATTCCTGGCATCGCCCACCGCGACTACTCCCAGGTTGGGCTGCAAAGTGGTGAAAGGGTAGTCCGCGATCTTGGGGCGCGCGGCGGAGATGCGAGAGATTAACGTTGACTTGCCCGCGTTAGGAAATCCTACCAGTCCCACGTCGGCCAGCAGTTTGAGTTCGAGACGGTAAGTATGCTCTTCGCCGGGACGTCCAGCCTCGTGTTCGCGAGGAGCCTGGTGCACGGACGTGGCGAAACGGGCATTGCCGCGTCCCCCCCGTCCGCCGCGAGCGATTACGATGCGTTGGTCCGGGCCTGTGAAATCAAACACTTCCTCGCCGGTGTCGTCGTCATAGACAATCGTTCCTACCGGAACTTTGAGGAGAACATCCTCGCCTTCGCGCCCCGTCTTGTTCGAGCCTTCACCGTGACGTCCGCGCTGGGCTTTGTATTCAGGGTTAAAGCGAAAGTGCACCAACGTGTTGTGGCGTTCGCTGGACTCCATGATGATGTCTCCGCCCTTGCCGCCGTCGCCACCCGAGGGTCCGCCACGCGGAACGAACTTCTCCCTGCGGAACGCCATGCAGCCATTGCCGCCGTCCCCCGCCTTCACCCGAATTTTGGCTTCGTCGATAAACATGAAGCAGTTTGGTTAAGCGACGCCGGATAGCTGAGCCAACAAAAAAGCCTCGTCCCGAAGACGAAGCTGTGGGTCGTAGATCATTCGCCGGCAGCCGCTGCACAGAGTTGGTCTACGTCAGTTTGTCCGAGTTACGCTTGCGACGGTGGCGAGTTCGCGAAGGGGATTACTCCGCTTCAAGAGGCTCAACCGTCACGAACTTGCCCATCGAGCCTTTGTTCAGGAACTTGATGCGGCCGGTGATCTTGGCAAACAGCGTGTCATCTTTGCCTCGGCCAACATTCAGGCCCGGCTTTACCCGCGTTCCGCGCTGCCGCACGATGATGGTTCCTCCGGGGACTACTTGTCCGCCGAATGCTTTGAAGCCCAGCCGCTGCGCGTTAGAGTCACGGCCGTTTCGTGAAGTGCCTTGTCCTTTTTTGTGTGCCATAGAAACTCATTTGCCGGTGGCTAGTTGCCTATAAATTTTCTCGGGCGGGCGTCCAGCCCATCCTACGGGATCAAAGATCCAAGCTGCATCTCTACTTCTTTCTCTTCGGAGCAGCCTTCTGGGTCGCCTTCTTGGGAGCAGCTTTCTTCTGCGCCGAGCCCTTTGCCGATCTGGCATGAGCCTTGGGCGATGCTTCGGTCTCTAGGTGGGCAGCCGCTACTTTCTTGGGCTTCGCCTCTCTCGTCGGCCGCTCAGGCGCCTTGAAGCTCTGCCCGTCGAAGGCGATTTCCGTGATGCGCACGGCGGTGAAGGCCTGGCGATGTCCGCGCAGCTTCTTGTACTGCTTCTTGCGCTTGTAATGAAAGACCAGAATCTTGGGAGAGCGGCCCTCTTCCACCACCTCGCCAACTACGCGAGCCTCTGACTGCGGCTTGCTGATCTGGCCCGCTTCACCAGATACAGCGAGCACGTCGGGGAATTCGACTGGGCCGTCGGTGCTCGTGAACTTCTCCACTCGAATGACATCACCGGGCGCCACCCGGTATTGCTTGCCACCGGCGCGGATGACCGCGTACATGCGTCTGCCTCCATCAATATCGGTCGTAAAAGTCAGCTCACACAATCGTAAAGATCAAACCTCCGCGCACACGAGCGCGCTTGGGCAGCCCTGACTTTCTCTTGCTTGCTGTGTTTCCACCAAGGCGTTTCAGCAGCCACGGCAGGCGTTCCCAGAACGGGTCGGCAAGTACAGGCAAACTCAACTATTCTAGCGTGCTGCGCGGAAGATGGTCAATGAGCACTTTACGGAGTGTCACTTTACGGAGCCACAGAGTCTATGCGAGAATCCCGGGCGCCAGTCAGCAGCCTGCTCGGGAGGAATCCAATGACGAATCGCGATCGTACCGTTTTGCTAAGCCTGTTTATTCTCAGCCTTTGCGGCCTTGCGCAAACCAACCGGCCAACCACCAAGACATCATCCACCACCGGCGCGCCTGATAAAGCTTACATGCAAAAGATCTGGGACGCCTGGGGCACCCTGGACCCCGCCAATGTGGCGAACTTTTACGCGTCAGGCCCGCATACATTTTTTGATATCGCCCCGCTGAAATATGGCGGCTGGGACGAGTATCAAGCAGGCGTAAAAAATGTCCTCGCCGGCTACAAGCGCGCAAAGTTCACCGTCAATGATGACGCCGCCATGCACCAGCACGGAGACCTGGCATGGGGAACCGCCACAGTAAAAGAGGAGATGACCACGAACGCCGGGAAGGTTGAGATGGGAAACTTCCGCTGGACGGTGATCTGGGAAAAAGAAGACGGCAAGTGGGTGATCGTGCACGAGCACGTTTCGGCCCCGATAGGGTAATTCGGCCAAGGGCCCCTACCGACGTATACGACAAGCCTTCGGTATCTCCTTGCTCGTGACTGCTCTCTGGTGACGCAGGCAGCGTATACTCGCTGATAACATCTCTAACAATTTGTCTCGGACTCACTCACAAAAGCACCTTAATTAATCCCTTCCACTCTACACAACATAAGACAATCCACCACTGTCCCCGAAATTAAAACGAACAGAAGTCATCTTCTTGCTAACCCAAGCAGGCAGCTCTCGTCCAAGGCATTATGAACAGCGCTGAAAAAGATTCGGGAACTTTCAGCGCCAGCAGTGCGTAGTCAGGAATGAGGGGAGTGGCGAGCCACCCAAGGCGCGAGCTCGATATAGTACCGGAAATTTTGCGGGGTTCAGGGGATCTTCCCACCCTAGGTTTGGCGGCCCAGGTGAGAAAATCCCCACTCGAAGCAGAACAGACCTTGCGGCTTGTTTGCCGAACCCCAGCGGCTGCATTGTAGGCCATTCGCGAGGAAACACAAGAGTTTTCTCACGAATGTCGTGAGCCGGGCCGCCCCAACCGCTTCCCGACGTACATTCGGGAAAGAAAAAAGGAGCACTCATGAAGTTCGCGACAGTGTCGAAGAGTCTGTTGATGGGGTCGGCTTTGTTCTTGGCGTCCAGCGCTTTTGCGGCCAACAAAGCCAGCATGCAGGTGCAATCCCCAGTAACCATTAACGGAGCAACGTTGAAGCCGGGCGACTACACAGTCGAGTGGAATGGCAGCGGCTCCAATGTTGAACTCAGCATCACGCAGGGCAAAAAGGTGCTGGCGAAGGTACCAGCACATGTGGTCGATCTGCAGACCGCATCCAACAGCGATGCGACAGTCATCAGGAGAAACGACGACGGAACCAACTCTCTTACTGGCGTTCGCTTCGGCGGCAAGAAGTTTGCCCTGGAGGTGGGCGAGGCCGTCGACGGCATGCAGAGCGGTTCGAGTAAGTAAATGCAATTGAGAGAGACTAAAGCAGAGGGAAGCACCCAAGGGGCTTCCCTCTTTCTTCGAGCCGACGATGGGAAGCCGGCAATCGTACCCGGGTAGGCTAGTCCAGCGTAAAATCGTAACCTCTTCCATAGATACCCTTGATAGATACCCTTGATGGAATCCGCAGAGCCTACAACCTAACAATGTATTCACCTTTCTTGAGAGTATCGGTCGTAAGGTTGAACTAATTGCCCCCCACCCATCGGCGCGAACTAGAGGTGGCCTCTGCCGGCGGCATTGTCGAAGGCAAGAGTGGAATCAGAGCCGAGGCAATTCGGAGAACTTCTGTGAAGGCCGGTATCGGCACTCTTCGACCTATTTGGGATTTGAGACCGATCCCGCTCCGCAAGGGCTGAGGCCTGTCTTCCACGCGAACTTCAGCGGCTTAAAAGCCATGCCCTGGATACGAATTGCTCGTCGCACAATACAGCCGACTGAAAAAGCCTTTAATACTTCGGCATCTTCGGGTCCACGCGCTCGGCCCACGCGTTAATTCCCCCGGCGAGATTGTGGATTTTCGTGAATCCTGCCTGGCGCAGGAAATCAACCGCCTTGGCGCTGCGCCCGCCCATCTTGCAGTGGGCGACGATCTCGCGGCTGGAGTCGAGTTCGTGCACGCGACTGGGCAGATCATTCAGCGGAATGAGCTGTCCCCCGATGTTGCAGATCTGGTATTCGTGTGGCTCGCGGACATCGAGAACAAATATGTCGTCGCCCGCATCCAACCTGCGCTTGAGCTCTTCAACCTGCATATCGGTAGGCGCGTTGGCCACCGATTTTTCCTCCCCGCGAATGCCGCAAAACTCGTTGTAGTCTATCAGCTTGGTCACCGTGGGGTGTGTGCCGCACACCGGACAGTCGCGGTTCTTGCGCAGCTTGAGCTCGCGGAACTTCATGTTGAGGGCATCAATCAGCAGCAGTCGTCCAATTAACGGTTCGCCTTTGCCCAGGATGAGCTTGATTACTTCCGTGGCCTGCATCACTCCCACCAGCCCAGGCAGGATGCCAAGCACACCGCCCTCGGCGCAGGAGGGAACCAGGCCCGGCGGTGGCGGTTCAGGATACAGGCAGCGATAGCAGGGACCTTGTTCGGTAGCAAACACGCTGGCCTGACCTTCGAAGCGGAAGATGGATCCATAAACATTCGGCTTGCCCGTCAGCACGCAAGCATCATTGACCAGGTAGCGGGTGGGGAAGTTGTCGGTGCCGTCGGCGATGATGTCGAAATCACGAAAGAGTTCCAGAGCGTTCGCGCTGCTCAGCCGCGTATCAAACGTCCGTAGATTCAGAAACGGATTGATCGCCTTGAGCTTGTCCGCTGCGGAGTCGAGCTTCTTGCGTCCCACATCGGCGGTGGAGTGAATGATCTGCCGCTGCAGGTTGGTGTAATCGACGACATCAAAGTCGACCAGGCCCAGCGTCCCCACGCCCGCGGCCGCCAGATACAGAGCCAACGGTGATCCCAACCCTCCGGTGCCGATACACAACACGCGCGCCGCCTTCAGCTTCAACTGTCCTTCCATGCCGACTTCCGGCATTATCAGGTGGCGTGAATAGCGCAGGATCTCTTCATTGCTCAAGGTAGCGGTTGCGGGTTGGGTTTCAAGTGTGGTGGCCATGGAATCCTCGGGTGACGAATCGCGAATTGCTCGAGTTCGAATTAACGAATGAAACAGGTTACCAGTAGCGGCGACAACAGCGGCGATTTGTGGGGCTGGTTTTCAATTTCTACAATCCGTAAACCGATCCATTCGTAACCGTAATCCCGCCTCCGGCGATCGAAGGCACAATTGAAATGTTATCACTGTCAGTCACTGCCGTGGCTTCTTTCTGCATGTAACGGATGTCTTCATCGTTCAGGTAAAGGTTCACGAACGCGCGCAGCTTGCCATCGTCAGTGTAGAGATGCCGCTTCAGATCTGGATGCTGCACCACCAGCGTATTCATGGCCTCACCCACGGTCGCGGCCTTCACTTCAACGGTGGCCTGCTTGCTCGCATACTGCCTCAAGGGCGTAGGAATATGGATCTTGCTCATAAGTTTAACAATATAGAGATGCCTCGCCCACAGCGCAAGATTCAGCCTCCTCCCATGTCGTGAAGTCCCATGCCTGATTTCGCCCCAGCCTCTCCCAAGTTACTTATCCCATACCTTGACTCCGCCCTATGATCATCTGGGGGAGAACTGTCATGACGATCTTTGATCCAGCTCGGGGACGAATTATCGAAGGCGGAGGCGGCCTCGGTTTGTTTCGCCTGGTAGGGTTGGGAGTTGCTGCATTCCTGCTTGTGATCCTTATGTTCAGTTCCGTGACTCGGGTGGGCACGGGGCACGTCGGCGTTCTCACTCTGTTCGGAAGAGTCACGGGCGAGACTCTGGGTGAGGGCATCCATCTTATCAATCCGCTGAAGACCAACAACGAAATGTCCATCCAGACGCAAACCATCAAGGAATCGGCGAATGTTCCTTCCAGCGAAGGCCTGATGATGAGCCTGGATACCTCGCTCATCTATCATCTTAATCCCGACCGTTCTGCAGAAGTCTTTCAGAAAATCGGCGCCGACTACGAGAACGTAGTGGTAGAACCCACCTTGCGCGCAGCCATTCGCGAAGCCACCGCTTCGCACACTGCGAACGCGCTCTACACCGGTGAGCGGGAAATGGTCGCCAAGCAGATTTACGATCAGCTGGTTTCTGAGTTGAACAAGCGTGGGCTTACGGTGGAGAACGTTCTGCTCCGTGACATTCAATTACCAGCCACGCTGAAAGCCGCCATTGAAGCCAAACAGCAGGCCGAGCAGGAATCGCTGGCCATGAACTTCCGCCTGCAAAAAGAGACGCAGGAATCCCAGCGCAAGCGTATCGAAGCGGCTGGCGTCCGCGACTTCCAGCAGATCGTAGCCCAGGGCATCACGCCGTCACTGCTCGAGTGGAAAGGAATCGAGGCCACGGAGAACCTCGCCAAGAGTGCCAACTCCAAGGTTGTCGTGATCGGTAACAATAAGAATGGCTTGCCGCTGATCTTAGGCCAATAAATGCTCGGGGGAGACAGCCGCTGCCGGCTGTCCATTCGCCCCAGGGCGAAGGTTTTTCCACGCTGCTACCATGACATCGTGTCCCCGCTTCTCGACCTCCGACACCTAAGCATTGAGTTTCCCACTGCCCTCCTGCGGGCGGCGGGACAGGCGAGGACGGCTGTTCCCACACAAACGCTTCCCGCGGTCCGCGACCTCAGCTTCTCCATCGCCCCCGGTGAAGTTCTGGGCCTTGTCGGTGAATCCGGCTCCGGCAAATCGATCTCTTCCTTGGCCATCATGCGCCTGCTTCCGCCGCAAGCTCGGGTGTCGGGCGAAATTCTCTTCACCGAGAGCCAAACGAGAAGCGACAACCACTCTGTTACCCACGACCTACTCGCTGTTTCCAGCGAAACCATGCGTTGGTTGCGCGGCTCGCGCGTGGCCATGATTTTCCAGGAGCCGATGAGTGCGCTCAACCCCGTGATGCGCGTTGGCGATCAAATCGCCGAAGCCGTATGGGCTCATACCGCCCTCTCAAAAAACGAAGCCCGGCAGCGGGCCGTCCAAGCCATGAATGATGTCGCCATCCCTGACCCCGATCGTCGCGCCCGTGATTATCCTCACCAACTCTCCGGCGGCATGCGCCAACGCATCGTAATCGCCATGGCGATCGTCAATCGCCCGCAGTTACTGATTGCCGACGAGCCCACGACCGCGCTCGATGTTACCATCCAGGCTCAGATTCTCGACTTGCTGGCAGAACTCCGCGCCAAGTTCGGCCTGGCTATGCTTTTCATCTCGCACGATCTCGCGGTAGTTTCGCAGGTCGCCGACCGGGTTGCGGTGATGTATGCCGGCAATCTGGTGGAACTTGGCTCCAAGCACGACATTTTTCAATCGCCCGCGCATCCCTACACTCGCGGCCTGTTGCGCGCCGTCCCCGACCTCAGGACCGACCGCGCCCGACCTCTCCAAACTATCGAAGGAACCGTACCCCCTCTGCAAGCTATGCCGCCGGGCTGCGCCTTCGAGCCACGCTGCGAATTTCGCATCGCGGATTGTGTGCGCGAACTGCCGCCCTTGGTCGAAGTCGCTGCAAAGCACTGGGCTCGATGCCCGGTGGTGAATGCAAACTAAGTATTGCCTACCTCAAAATGGTCCTGCATTTCCCCGTCACGAATAAACCATCGCTACCCGGCACCGCCACGCCTTCCAGGTCTATAATCGGCAACTTGTCCGGTGACTCGTGCGCATACTTCTGCTTAGCGACATTCATGCCAATCTGGAAGCGCTGGAAGCCTCGCTGGCCGCTGCTCCATCTTTCGATTTGGTAGCGAATCTGGGGGACATTGTGGGTTACGGCGCGAGTCCTAACGAAGTAGCAGACCGCTCTCGTAGTCTTGGCGAAATCTTAGTCCGCGGCAATCACGACAAAGCCGCCATCGGCCTGATCGATTTGCAGGATTCTCACCGAGCAAAATCTGCAATGGCTGCACGCTTTGCCGCAAGGGCCAGTTGCGCTGAAAGATCATCCTCAGGTGCAGTTGGTCCACGGGTCTCCCCTCGATGAAGATGAATATGTTGTTTCGCTGGGGGATGCGCTCACCCCCCTCATGGCGTCTTCTGCGCTGATTACATTTTTTGGCCATACGCATCTCCAGGGAGGATTTTTTTTGAATGATTCTGCCGACGGGTTTCGCCCCGAATACCGCACTGTAGGCCAGGCTGAGTCTGCCTGTCTGCAACTGAAGCCTGACACTCGTTACATGATCAATCCCGGCTCTGTCGGCCAACCGCGCGACGGAGACTGGCGTGCTGCCTCTGCGCTGTTCGACACCGAAACGCAGATTGTCCACTTTCTACGCGCGCCGTATAACCTGAAAGCCGCCCAAGACCGCATATTCGACGCCAATTTACCAGCGCGCCTGGCCACCCGCCTGGCTGCTGGACGATGACCAACCGAGAGCGATTGCCCTTCAGTCTGTTCCCCAAGTTCCCTCCGCGTCCTCTGCGGCCCTTGTTCGCCCCTCCGCGATTCAAGGTTTTTTGTCTACCTCCTTGCCGGAGGCATCTGATTCCACTGCTCCGTTGTAAACTTCTTTTCGTGCTCTCTTCTCGCAGGCCTGCAGAAGCCGATTTATTCACATCGCGGCGCACGGCGCCCGACTCGTACCTGGTAGCACACATCGACGGCGGCGCTCGCGGAAACCCCGGACCGGCCGGCTACGGAGTCGTCATCAAGGATCAGTCTGGCCGCAAAGTTGCCGCGCTGAGCGAGTACCTAGGCCACCAGACGAACAACTTCGCCGAGTATCAAGGATTAATCGCCGCGCTCGAATACGCGCTAGCCCACGGCCGGAAAACGCTCAAGGTGATCAGCGATTCCGAACTGCTCGTACGCCAGATCAAGGGCATCTACAAAGTGAAGAACGCCGTGCTAAAAGATCTTCATGCCCGCGCCAAAGAGTCGATCTCCCAACTGGATTGGTTTTCCATCGACCACGCCCTGCGAGAGCACAACCGCCAGGCCGACGAATTGGCAAACCAAGCCATGGACAAAGGCACGGGACGCACCTCCGACTGCGCGGCGCGAGCACTATCGCCCCCGGATTCCGTATCCCAAAACCCGCAAGAGTTCGAAGGGATCGTTCGTGGCGGAGTCGTGGAGCTACTGGATGGGGACCTGCCCGAAGGAACCAGAGTCCAACTGCGGATAAAAAAGTGAACGCCCTGACCTGAAGAATAACGAAAGAGCTAAAGGCTAAGAGCTGACTTTTTCACTCCGCCGCCGAAGTATGATCATGCACAATCTTCCATCCATCGGGAAACTTGCGAAACACCAGCGTGAAAAGCCCATGCGGCGTCTTCCCATCCGACATCGTCAGATGCCACGCGCCGCGGACAAAGGCCGCGCCACTGCCTAGCATCTCGACACGCAGTCCGGAGAACTCCAGCTTTCCCATCTCATGACCAGGGCTGGCGTACGCAGCGCGATAGCGGTCAAGCGTGGCCTGCCAGCCCTTGTGTTCGCTCGCACCGGAGAAAAAAGTCAGCTCCGGCGAATTCCAGTAGCCCGCCATAAAAGCTTCGAGGTCCTGTCGATTCCACGCCTCCTCCTGAGTTCGCAACACACGCTCGACCGCACCCCTGCCCACGTCCTCCTCATTCGCGGATCGTTCTTTCGTGCCCGCCTGGAAAGGGGAGAGCGGCTGGACCGAAGCCCAGAAAAGCAAGAAGAAAAGGACACGGGCGCACATGAAAATCCTCCAGGCGCATTAGTGTCGCATAGCCAGGGGAATTGAAGGGGGGGTTGGATGACGGGCGTGAGAGTGATTCTGTGGGAACGATGATTCGGACTCATGGGGGAACCGAGGATGTGGCCCAGCGGTGAACTGGACTCGCTCCTAGGCTCGCCCTTTTTTCGCCGCGAGCGCAGCCGCTGCTCCCGCCACTTCCCAAGGCCGCTTCGGCCGATCAGTCGGCTTTTTGTCGCGATCTTCGACGCGGTCGTATTGATAAGACTCGCTCACCGTTCCTAGAGATTCGTTGTACAGGCTGGGTAGGCCAAGCGCGACCTTGAGCTCTTCCGCAAATGAATGCAGCGCCTTCAGGTGATCGGCAGTCGCCGGCACTTCTGTCTTGGACGTCTTAAGAAACTGCTGGTAGCCGCGGTTCACCAACTTTGAGATCTCGCTCCCTATCAGGTAGCCGGGGTAAGCGAAGATTTTCACTCCATCGTCGGGAGTCTTCTGAATGGCGGCAGATACATTGTATTTTCTGAGAAACACCCGTCCACTCATGCCGGGGGCTTCGGTGAGGTCAAATCCCTGGTCACGCAACCAAGCCAGCGCTTCTTCATACGACCGTGCTTCCATCGTTTTGGCCATTTCTCTCTACTCAAACCCTTTCTTCGTTCCTGCCGTCTTTGATGCGGACTTTGCCCGCAACGCTCCGCGCTTTGTATCATCCAAAGCAACATACTTTAGATACCGCGTTTCAGCCTTTGTAGCACATTACGATGGTCACGATAGTCCGGTTCGTGTAGTTGCTCGGCGTTACAATACCGCTTTGTATGGCAAAGACTTCAAGCAAACTTGCTGAGAAGAATGCCGCGTCGCCTGCGCGCAGGCCAGAAGGTACAAAACCGCCGCTAGGCCAGAGCCCGCTGCAGCGGATCGGCAACACTCCGCTTCTCCGGCTCGACCGCCTGACACGCCACTTGCCCGGTGTTGAGATTCTGGGTAAGGCCGAGTGGTATAACCCCGGAGGCTCGGTTAAAGACCGCGCCGCCTCCAACATCGTCGCGGAAGGCCGCCGTAGCGGAAAATTCCCCCGGGGCAAGAGTCTGCTCGATTCCAGCAGCGGCAATACTGGCATAGCCTACGCCATGTTGGGAACGGCAGAAGGCTTCCCGGTGACGCTGTGCATGCCGGAAAATGTCTCCCTCGAGCGCAAACGCATTCTGCACGCTTATGGGGCCAACATTATTTATACCGATCCCGCCGACGGTTCCGACGGCGCCATTCTCAAGGCCCGCGAACTAGTGGCGAGCCACCCGGACACATATTTCTATGCCGACCAGTATTCCAACGACGCGAATTGGAAAGCGCACTATCAGGGCACGGCCAACGAAATCTGGCAACAAACTGAAGGACGCATCACGCACTTCGTCGCGATGCTCGGTACAGGTGGCACCTTCGTCGGTACCACGCGGCGGCTTAAAGAACTGAATCCCGCGATTCAGTGCATCTCGCTGCAGCCCGATTCACCGTTTCATGGCATCGAGGGAACCAAGCACATGGCCAGCGCCATCATCCCGAAGATTTACGACTCCCACCTCGCCGACCAGGACATGAGCATCCTGACAGAAGAGGCTTATGGGATGGCAAAGCGGCTCGCCCGTGAGGCAGGAGTCCTGGTGGGAATTTCAGCCGCAGCCGCGGTCGTCGGGTGCCTGAAAATCGCTGAAGGGCTGCGGCTGAAAGAGGCAGAGCAAGCTGTGATCGTCACTATCCTCTGCGACTCCGGTGACAAATACCTGAGCGAAAGATTCTGGACAGAAGAATGAATGCTCGAGTTGTGATTCTCGATGACCGATAGAAGATCGCGTCCTAGGCTTTGCCCTCAAAAATCAACAATCAACAATTTCATCCATGCTGAAGATTAAGCAGACCGACCACGCCTCCATCCGACGCCATGGCGAAGAAACCTATCCTAACGAATGCTGCGGCGTGCTGCTCGGCCGCGTAGCTGACGACGGCACGCGCATCGTGACCTCCACCGCCCGCTGCGGCAACACCCGCACCGACTCGGCCCGCAATCGTTACAACATTGACCCCCGCGATCTGCTCCGCCTCCAGCGCGAGGGTCGCGAACGCGGCGAGGACATCATCGGCTTTTACCACTCCCACCCCGATCATCCTGCCCGCTGGTCGCCGACCGATCTTGCCGAGGCTCATTGGTTCGGTTGCTCCTACCTGATCACCAGCGTGCAGAAGGGCAGGGCGGTTCTCACGAACTCCTTCGAACTCACCGGCAACGGCGAGAGCGACAAGCAACTTTCGGATGAAACGATCGAAATCATCTGACTCGGGAAAATTACCATCGCCCGACGTGACGCTGGAACTGCTCGATTTTCACAACCCTCAGTCATTTTGTCCAGGCGCACACCAATCAGCCGGAATCGGAAATCGCCGGAAACTCCGTGCCAGTCGCGGGTTTTGCGGAAGATTCCGCGGGGCTCTGCACCAAATCCGGTCACAGCCCTGTGGACGAGCTGCACTCGATTGAAAACAAACGCGATAAATTGGCACGGATTTTGTTGACTCTAAAAACGAAAAGAGTAGAACTGAATCGTTCTTTGACAGCTTCTTAAGTTTTTCCGGTTGGCATTGCGTCCGGGGCTCAAGCGAGGTCACTCCCAGTCATTGCAAAATGAAGTGGGAGAGGGCTAGCGAGGGTCTATAGCAAAGCGCTGGTCGAGGAGAACGAGAAGTAAAGTCGAAGGCAGGATAGAGTTCCGAGGCGTTGGGTAGGTTTATCCGGTTGGCGGTGAGCCCGGAGCCCGAGCGAAGATCGCGCGCAGCGTCCCCGCAAGGGAAGCAGCGAGAGCAGGTCGAGCGAGGGTCTAAACGCGAGCTACTGGCTGAGACGAATGAACCCAACATTACCCCGGAACTCTTTATTTTTTCGCGTACATTTCCCTCCACGCCCCAGCAGTTGTTCGGTCCTGAACCCCGTCGTCTGCCTCACATCGTCCTCAGATTGCACACGTCATTCTGAGATATGTCTCATGACGTGCAGCCCTAAAACGATCTTCAACCTGATTCTGCAACCCAATCAACTATCCCAAGCTGTACTCTAACCTCCTGCTAGGCCTCAACACATCGGCATCGTCGCCTGCAGCGCCGGAGGTGCGGCCCTCTGCTGCCGCACTATTTCCTGGAAGGCGCCGATCTGCTGGGGCCGCACAATCATCCGGAAATCTCGATGCACTCCCGTCTTTTCGCGCAGTATGTGAACTGCATTTGCGCCAACAACTGGGCGGACGTGGCCGAACTGATGCTTTCCTCCACGCAAAAGCGGTGGAAGACTTAACCTTTGATCGAGGATAGCCGCCTCGCCTGTGCAGCCGAGCGCGGTCTCGGAGTGTCATGAAAGAGGACAAGAACATGCCCGTAGCGTACGAGGAAGGCAAAAACCCCCAACACCCCGGTCGCCCCCAACTCAAGTTCCGCTGGCTTCCCGGCGCGTACGCCATCGTGCGCATGGATCCCGAGGCAACCGTTCCGGAGTGGGCGACCAAAGGAGTCTTTTCGTCCGTCACTCGCACCGCGGATGAACTGTCAATCGTGTGCCCGGCCGATAACCTTCCCGCGAACCTAAGCTCGGAATGCCACTGGATTTGCTTCAAGCTCGAAGGGCCATTCCCGTTCTCGCAAACCGGAGTGTTGCTCTCTTTCATCGAACCACTCTCCAATAACGGCGTTCCAATCTTCGCCATTTCGACTTACGACACCGACTACGTGCTGGTGCAAGAAGAGTTTATGGGCGGAGCCCAGCAAGCTCTCGGCACCGCAGGGCACGCCCTGATCTCCGACGATGACGAGTCCCGGCGCAGGCTGATCGAGTAGTGGCACATCCGAAGCAACTGCCGGGATTCACCATTCACCTCCCGATTTCCCCCGAATGCTGTGCCAACAATGCACTTAGTCCTCCTCTATGCTGTAATACAAGGACAATTCCAGATATGCCCGCCCGCCCGACATCTCTGCGCCGCCGTCTGAACTCGCTCCACCGCAACCTGCGCGGAGCGAGCATGGTGGTGCGTGCGTTCGCTTCCACCGATCACCCGTTGCTTGCGCATATTATTCCCATTCGCCGTTGCAACCTCGCATGTACCTACTGCAACGAATTTGATGACGTCTCCCAACCCGTGCCCACCGGCGAAATGTTCCAACGAGTGGACAAGCTCGCCGAGTTGGGCACGTCGGTTGTCACCATCTCCGGTGGCGAGCCACTGCTGCATCCACAACTCGACGACGTGATTGGCCACATCCGCCACAACGGCATGATCGCCGGCCTGATCACCAACGGCTATCTGTTGGTTGCGGACCGCATTAAGCGACTGAACCGAGCCGGCCTCGAGTGGCTGCAGATTTCCATCGACAACGTCAGTCCCGACGAGGTTTCCAAGAAAAGTCTGAAAGTTCTGGACAAGAAACTCCAACTGCTGGCCGAGCACGCCGATTTTCATGTGAACATCAACTCTGTGGTCGGTGGCGGGATTCCGAATCCTCAGGACGCGCTCACCATTGGCAAGCGCGCGGTCGAACTAGGGTTCAGTTCAACTATCGGCATCATTCACGATGGCACAGGCCAATTGCAGCCGCTCAACCAGGAAGAGCGCCGCATCTACCACGAAATGAAGGCGATGGAAAAGAGCAGCTTCACCCGCATCAACGCCTTCCAGGACAACATTGCCCAAGGCCTGCCCAATGATTGGCGCTGCCGCGCGGGCGCGCGTTACCTCTATATCTGCGAAGACGGTTTGGTCCATTACTGTTCACAGCAGCGTGGCTATCCTGCGATCCCGCTCGCGAAATACACCCGTGATGACATACGTCGCGAGTACCTGACCGAAAAATTCTGCGCCCCCCATTGCACCGTTTCCTGCGTGCACCAGGTTTCAATCTTCGACTCCTGGCGAGCCCCGCAACATCCCGCATCGCCGAGCGTAAGCCCGGTGAATGGCGACCTTGTTCAAATCAAGTAAGGCGTCTCCTCTGCGTTCTCTGCGGAAATTCCTCCGCGAACTATGCGATTGAATTGCAGGGTCTAAAACGATGAGCGCAGAGTGCGGAGAGGCGGTTCCGCAGAGCGCACCAAGGAAATCCGCGCAGCTCATCTGGCAGCAGTGAACCGGTTTCCAATTCGCAAAATCTTCATGCCATGCGAGTCGACCAGAGCCGCCTATTTTTTTGGTTGTGCTGACGGTGGCAGGATGTTATTCAAGCGCAAATACATGGCGGCGGCCGCGTAATGGTCGGCCCAGCCGCTGGCCAATCCCAGCGCGGCCATCGCGCGAGGAAACTGCCGGCCTCCAAATAGTTCGACGCTATCACCCAGCTTGGAGTCGTCCATTTTGGCCAGCGACTCGCCGCAGAAATCGAAAGAAGCCTTGGCGGCCGCGAGCAGCTTTTCTTTGGAATCCGTTTCTTTCGCCGCTTCATTCTTGGGCTCCGGCACATCCGCCGCTTTGGCGCAAAGAAAATAGTTCGATTCGATGATGTGCGTGATCAGGTGGCCAAAGCTCATCTGCTCGGCAGTGGGCTTGAACGCGAACTTGTCACCGGGCATGGCCTCAATCGCTCCCAGAATGTTTTTCTGCGACCGCGGCAAGAGCATCCGCACCGAGGTCGCAACGGGATCTTTCGTTGCCGCCACGGGGCTCGGCATGACGGCCGATTTTGGCGTGGCGGTCGGACTGGCGGGTTTTGCCGCAGGCATATCCTGTGCGTGCAACATGGTGAATAGACCGGAAGCTAGAAGAACAAAAAGCGCGAGAGCGTGTTTCATGGAAAAGTCTCCAAGGCAGTCCCTAGCATACCTCTTCAACGGTCGCGGTTGTGGCCTTGACGATGGAAATGTCGTGGCAAAAGATTAGTTCAGCCGGACAGCGGGCGAAACCGGGCAGGAGCCGGGACATGAGCTAAGTATGGCATGGCCTTTGCCGGCATGAACATCGGGACGTTCCTGTTCCGATGCCATCGACGTTGCAGAAGGTCATCTGCCGCGCGGCGCTTTCGACGCATAAGACAGCGGTCTTCGAGAACTTAGACCTCCACTTGGGGAGTAGCATCGAGCAAGCTGCGGGTGTAAGGATGAGCAGGACGTTCGGTGATCTGCTCGGTCGATCCTATTTCAACAATCTTTCCGCGGTACATCACGGCAATACGGGTGGCCAGATAGCGCACCACCGGCATGGAGTGCGAAATGAATAAATACGTCAGGCCGAAGTCGCGCTGTAGTTTCGCAAGCAGGTTGACGATCTGCGCGCCGACGCTGACGTCGAGCGCGGAGACCGGTTCGTCGGCCACGATGAACTTGGGCCTCAGCGCCAGGGCGCGGGCAATGGCGATGCGCTGGCGCTGTCCGCCGCTGAATTCGTGGGGATAACGGCGGAGCGCGGATTCATCGAGGCCAACCGCGCGCAGCAACGCGATAACCCGAGTGCGGATGTCGAGCTTGGCTCGACCGGACAGCCGGGGGCGGCTGCCCCGACATGACCCTGCTGGTGCATCCTGTTCCTGGCCGTGGATGATCAGGGGCTCGGCGATGATGTCCTCCACGCGATAACGGGGATCGAGTGAGGCGAATGGATCCTGGAAAATAATTTGCATGTCGCGGCGGAGACGGCGCATTTCGCCGCGGCCAGCGGCAAGCAGGTCCTGCCCCTGGAAGCGGATGCTTCCTGATGTCGGCTCAATGAGGCGAAGCGTCAGGCGTCCCAGCGTGCTCTTGCCAGATCCCGATTCGCCGACAAGACCTAGCGTTTCTCCGGCATGGATGTCAAGCGATACATCGTCTACGGCACGCACATCATACGGGGAACCGCGCGTCTTTCCCGCGAAAACAGACTCGGCGTGCGGAAAGATCTTTTTCAGGTCACGGATTTCAAGCAGGGACACTGAGCGGATAGTAGCAGAGCTGGCAGAAATCAAGCGAGGGATTCATGCGACCTTGACGGATCCTCGGCTACCCGGGACGACTGCTGGGGACGCGAGTCGAGAAACGCTCAGCCACAAGGATCTATCAAACACAAAGAATCCGTGTTGGCCCAGCGATAATGTAGCCGGCTTTATCCCGCTGCGATCATGGGCACGGCTGCCAACGCCGCGATCAAGCCCACGAACTTCCACCGAGTGAAGTGCTCTTTGAGGAAGAGGCGCGCCAAAAGCACAGTCATAGCAGGATAAAGCGATGACATCACCACAGCCTCATCGAGGCGTCCGGACTGGCTGGCAAGGATGAAGAGCACGGTGCCGACTGAATCGATGCAACCGGTAAGCACTCCCCAGCGCAAACCGGCGGGAGTGATGTCTTGAAATCTCCGCTGCAACAGAACGATGAGCCCGGTAATCAGCAACCCTCCAGCCCGCGTCAGTGTCGCGATCCATAAAGGTGACGCCTGGCCAGCTTGTCGGATGCAAAGGTAAAAACCAGCGAAACCTATTCCAGCGAGAACCGCCAGTCCGACCCCTTCAGGGCGAGTGCCATCTTCACTGCGAGTGATGAGCCAGAGTCCGGTACCGGCGAACAGGAAGCCGGCGATTGCAAGGCGGCCGGGCAAACCCTCAGTGGCTATCGAAAAAAACGTCGGGATCGCGGCGCTAATAACAGCCGCCACGGGCGCCGTAATTCCCATTCTGCCGGCCGCGAGCGCGCGATAGAAGATCGCGAGCGAACCGCCTCCCGAGATTCCGCCTGCCAAAACCCAGTTCACGCTGCGGGCAGAGGGGAACGGAGCATGGCTCGCCCCCGCCAACGCGATCATCAAGAGCAGTCCGCCGCCATTCACGATGCTGGTGAACAAGAATGGGTTCGCGCGCCGAGTGGCATAGCCGCCCAGAAAGTCGCTGGTCCCCCAAGCCAAGACTACGGCCAAACTATAGGCAGCAGCTCCGAATTGTGGTGTGGCGGACATGAACGTCGAGGGTAGCATGAGGAGGATGCAACCACGACCATGCCCCTCTTGCACTGAAGTTGAAAGCACCTCCAGCACTCCGGGATACCGCGCTTCCGCATTCGCAACTCGGGACTCAGCAGCGGGCATGACCGTGTTAGAATTTCCACAAGCAGCTTCCTACGAGAGTCCCGCTTCTAGGTTCTGAGAGAACACGTTTGATCGAACTGGCACCGTCGATTCTATCGGCTGACTTTGCACGTCTGGCGGAGGAAGTGCGCGCCGCGAGCGAAGGCGGAGGAAGTGTCATCCATGTCGATATTATGGACGGACATTTCGTTCCCAACCTGACCATCGGACCTCCGGTGATGCGTTCGCTGCGCAAGGCCACAAAGCTGCCGCTCGACTGCCACCTCATGATTGAGAATCCAGACCAGTTCATTCCTGACTTCGCCGAAGCCGGGGCTGATTGGATTTCGGTTCACCAGGAAGCTTGCCGGCACCTGAACCGCACTCTGCATCTGATCAAGAGCCACGACTGCCTGGCAGGGGTGGTGATCAATCCCGCAACGCCCGTCGATACCCTGGTTGAAGTGCTGGATATTGTTGACTACGTGCTGGTCATGTCGGTGAATCCGGGCTTTGGAGGTCAGAAGTTCATTCCCTCCACGTTACACAAACTGCGAAGGTTAGCGGAGATTCGCAGCCAGCAGGGGCTGAACTTCCGCATCGAGGTGGATGGCGGGATCTCGCTCGACACGGTGGCTGATGTGGTCCACGCCGGCGCGGAAATTCTGGTGGCGGGCAACGCCGTGTTCGGCGGCGGCGATCCAAGAAAGAATGCGCAGGCACTGCTGAAGGCGGCGACCGAGGCGGCACTAGCCAAGGTATAGCAATTTTAATTGCCGATTGAAGACCCGGGCGGCGGCCTTTCAAATCGGAAATTGGCAATTGACGATTGAAAATTCTTGAGGTTTTATGTCACATCGAATTCCGTTCGTTGCGTTTTTCGGAATACTGCTGTTGATCACGGCGGCTTGCACAAATAAGAAGTCAGTCAACCCGCTAGCTAACGTCGGTTCCAAGCAGCCGGATAAGGTCCTTTTCGACAAGGCCATGGACGCCATGAAGCACAACCGCTTCGACGTGGCCCGCATCACGCTGCAAACTCTCATTAACACCTATCCGGATTCCGAGTTTATCGCGCGTGCCAAGCTGGCGGTGGGCGATTCCTGGTATGCCGAAGGGGGGACGGCTTCGCTGGCTCAGGCGGAACAGGAATACCGTGATTTCATTACCTTCTTCCCCAACATGCCGGAGGCCGCCGAAGCCCAACTCAAAATCGCTAACATTCAATATCAGCAGATGGAGAAGCCTGACCGCGACTACACTCACGCCAAGCGTGCGGAAGAGGAATACCGGAACCTCATCTTGCAGTTTCCCGACAGCAAGCTGGTTCCCGAGGCAAAACAACGCCTCCTGGAAGTGCAGGAAGTGCTGGCCGAGCGCGAATATGTAATCGGACGCTTTTACTATCTGCGTCCGTCATATCCCGCAGCCATCGCGCGCCTGCGATCGCTGGTCGAGCGCTACCCGCTGTACAGCCACGCTGATGAAGCACTCTATCTTCTGGGGCAAACCTATGAGGGCCAAATGGCGCAAGTCCGGTCGCGCCCCACCTGCACAAAGCCCAACCAGCCGCCAGGCTGTATCGATGAAGGTACAAAGGCACGAATGTTGGACTCCTTCAGCAAGAGCGCTGCTGATGCCTACTCGCAGATCATCAAGCGGTACCCGATCATGAATCGTGTCGATGATGCGAGGAAACGTCTGGCCGCATTGCACCAGCCTATACCCAGGCCAACCAAAGCCGCGGTCGCCCAGAACAAGGCAGAAGATGCCAGCCGGCGCGACACGGGCACGTTCGGACGGCTGACTGGGATGTTCATGAAACATCCCGACGTAGCCCAGGCCACGAAAGTTGGAGATCCGGCGCTGGTCGATCCCACGCCCGTCAGTGCGACCGAGGTCGCGCGCGAAACCGTGCGAGCGGCGATGGGAGGATCCGGAGAGCACGACGTCAGTGTTGAAAAAGTGGAGGGCGGCACGCCGCCCCCCAACCAAGCGGCGCCACGCTCGGATACGCCGCCGGCAAACAGTTCTCCTTTCGCCCGGCCGAACACGGGAGCAGGCGGCAATGATCTGCAGCCCGCCGCACCCCGGCCCGCCAGCCCGACGTCCAGCCCAGCGGCTGATCCCAACGAACTTAAGCCCGACGCTCCCAGCACCAATGATCAGGCGCTTCCGCCCCCGGCGCAAGTCAACGAGATACAGCAGGGCGCAGGACAGCCGGGTAGCTCGGCCAGCGCCGACTCGAGCTCGCGCGATCAATTGGCGGACGACAGAGACCTATCGAGCAGCAAGAAGAAGAAAAAGAAGGGGTTGAAGAAGATCGTTCCCTTCTAAGGGCGAGGTCAATCCGGTTTCGCCAAGGCCTGTCCCTTCGGCCCTTGCATTTTGATCACCCACCCACAATGGCCTCGCTGCGAAAGACGCAGTAGGCGCTGGCCACTGGTAACGTGGTTACCTGCTGTCTACTCATTGACTTACCTTGTGGCTCAGGTTACCTTCGCGTTATCTCCCCTCATTAGAGGATTCCTTTGGCTAGGAAGATACTGCTCGCCGATGACAGCGTGACCGCCCAGAACATGGGGCGAAAAATTCTCGCGGACGCGGGCTACGAGGTCATTACCGTCAACAACGGCTCGGCTGCGCTGAAAAAGATCGCGGAGCAGAAGCCCGATCTCATCATCCTGGATGTTTACATGCCTGGCTACAGCGGCCTGGAGGTGTGCCAGCGCCTCAAGGAAGCCCCCGAAACGGCACGCACCCCGGTCCTGCTGACTGTAGGAAAACTGGAGCCTTTCAAGCCCGAGGAGGCAAAACGAGTACGTGCTGAAGGCTTTATCGTCAAACCATTTGAAGCCAGCGAATTGCTGAGCGTTCTCTCCAAGCTTGAAGACAAGATCGTGCATAGAGCCGAGCCCTCCAAGCCGGGTCGGTTCGCGCGGGCAGTTGCGACCGTGGAGCATGCCGATCTTCCCGGCAGCCCACGCTCCGCGGACAAAGAAACTGGATGGGAAAGACGGTTCGCATTCCCATCGAAGAAATCGAAATCTCCTGAGAACGAAGACGACTCCGAAACTTACAACTCGGTTAAACCGGATTTGCGCGGTGTCATCGAAAAGGACGAGAAGCAAAAAGAAGAACCATCCAAGCCCGCTCAAGACAAACTGCAGGTTGCGACAGCCCAAGTCCAAGCCAAGTTGGCCGCCGCGGATTTGGAGAAAGCGCATTCAGAGGCCGACATGACTGCCCTCACCGACGGCGTAGCCAAGACCGAAGGAAAGAGCGAGGCTGTCGAGGAAGCGAAGCCTTCGAGACGGCCTGAGGCAAAGTGGGACGCTCCCAGCCCGGCTTCGGCTGAGGCGAAGCTAGGTGCGGCGGAATCCAGCCGAGAATCCGCGGGGGCGACCTTTGCCGGGGGCGCCAGCGAAGAAACCGCCGACGCAGCACCACCGACCCGTGCCGAATACCGGAAAGATTCGCTACCAGCGGCGGGCAGCGACGCCGAGGTAATAGCCGCGATCGCCGCTCTCGAGCCGGCGAATGGCCAGGCATGGGACACGGCGAGTTCAAGCCACGAAACGGCGAAAGCCGCCGAGGATCTTTCCCCCGTAGCCGCAACGGCGGAGGCATTGACCACCGTGACAGGGCCGCGATGGACCGCGGTGCCGGTTGCGACCAATGCGGATGAAGCGACACTTTCGCTCGAGCACGAGATGCACAAGGCGTATGCAGCGTTCGCGGCCGCCGACGCCGGGCACTCAACCCTAATTTCCTCCGTTCCTGTCGGACCGTCAATCGCGACTCCGAACTCACGAGAAGAAATTGAAACAGCGACGGCGGCTGAGATGCTGCCGGTAAGTGCGACTGAGACAGCTCTGCCGGTCAATGAAGACGCCCACGAAACGACGGCGCAGGCGGCTCCAGAAATGCCGCAGGCAGTAGAGTCCCGGCCCGCGACGCAGATCGGGGAAACGGCGCCACCGGACGAATCCGCCGCGCATGCAGTTCCTGAGGCGGAGGACGCTTCCGGCACGAATAGGTTCGAATCTGCGTCCGTGCCGGAGCTGGCCTCCGCTGTTGCCGAGCTCGCAGCCGGCTGGAACAATTCTGCGGACAGCGGGACGCATGAGACGGCGCAGAAGAAAGATTCGGAAATAGCCGCCACCACTGCGGCAGCCTGGGCAAGCTGGCGACAGATTCGCGGAACCGCCGACTCCGGCGCCAGCGAGAATCCGGAACGGGCGAAGCACTTCGAGGTCGAAAATCCTCCTGCCGCAGAACGCGAATCCGCCGCCATGGCGGTTGCCGCGGGCGCAGAAAAGAGTCCGGAGGAAGGCTCTGCCGCCGATTCCTCTGCCGAAGCTAAGAACATCGCAAGCCTAGTCGACAGCGTGATGGCCGAGCTGCGCCCAAAGATCATGGCGGAAATCTCCAAAAAGCTGGCAAGCGAAAAGAAATAAAGCGACTGCTGGCTTTCCACAGTGGCTGCATCACCCACCCCCTCTCTCGCTTGACGGGATAGTAAGGACAGGACGGAAAAACGGCTGCACCCCACCCACTACCACAGCTGCCGGAATTGGGGTTGGGCCATTGGTACGTGCATCAATACTCTCCGCAACCGATCACCGAGTTCGTCACTTCGGTATGCAAATGGTCGGACCGAACCGGCTTGCTCCCACGGATGAGCACTGACATCCGATCTCAAGGCACAAGTCATGACCCTGGGAAGAAGATTTGTCTGAATCCTGCATGAACGAGGATTGGCTGTGGAGGAAATGTCGTCAACAGGGTGGGATGACAGCATATCGCCCTCTTATTCATTGCTTGCTTTATGCCGCTCTTATCGCGCCCCATGCTTTTCAGCCAAAGGCTGGTACCGCCTCGCCTCGCAGTTTTTCGGCAACTTTGTCAACCGCCAAAGGTACGCTGAAGTAATAGCCTTGAATCTCGTCACACTGATGGGCCCGCAAGAATGACATTTGCGCTTCGTCTTCGACACCTTCGGCAATCACCTTGAGATTCAGGCTTTTGGCCATGCTGATGATTGCGGTTGTGATCGCGGCGTCATCAGGATTCACGGCGACATCTCGAACAAACGAACGGTCTATCTTCAGTTTGCTAACCGGAAACCGTTTCAAATAGCTGAAGCTGGAATAGCCAGTTCCGAAGTCGTCAATCGCCAGCGTCAACCCCATGGCCTTTAATTCTTGAAGAACGGAAAGCGTGACGTCGGCATTACCTAGCAGGAGGGTTTCTGTCAGTTCCAGTTCGAGATAGTGAGGGGCGAGACCAGTCTCACGGAGAACTCTTCTAATGAGTTCGCAGAAACCCTGTTGACGAAACTGGACCGCTGATACGTTGATCGCTATGGAAACGGCGCGAAGCCCTTCGTCTTGCCATTTACGCGCCTGAGAACAGGCTGTCCTGAGTACCCATTCACCGATGGGCACGATTAGGCCGCTGTTCTCAGCAATTCGAATGAACTTATCGGGTGGTACGAGGCCCAATTCCGGATGCTGCCAGCGAAGGAGCGCTTCCAGTTCGCTGATCTTTCCGGTGGCAATGTCCATTTGCGGTTGGTACACGAGAAAGAGTTCTTTCTTGTCGAGTGCCGAGCGCAATCCGTTCTCTAGGGTCAATCGCTCCACAGCCTGAGCGTTCATGTCCGCGGTAAAAAACTGAAAGTTGTTCCTTCCACCGTCTTTGGCGCTATACATAGCAGCATCGGCATGCTTGATTAAGGTTTCGCTGTCCGCACCGTGTTCTGGGAAGATGCTAATGCCGAGACTGCAACCAATGCTAAGGGAGTGGCCTTGGATGACGAATGTGCTCGTCAGTGCATCCATAAACCGCTCGGCGGACACTGCGGCGCTGGGGATGTCGTTAACATGGGTGAGCACGATGAGGAATTCGTCTCCCCCTAATCGGGCTACGGTGTCTTCTTCACGCGCACAGCTTTTAAGCCGTTCTGCAACGTCTTGCAGAAGGAGGTCACCAACCGAATGCCCGAGCGAGTCGTTGATTATTTTGAAGCGGTCGAGATCAAAAAACAAAAGTGCAACTTTGTGTTTCTGTCGACGAGCAGTGGCGAGCGCCTTTGACAATCGATCGTGCAGAAGAATCCGATTCGGTAGCCCCGTCAGAGCATCATAGTAGGCCAGGGATTGAACTCGTTCCTCGGCGACCTTGCGCTCGGTGATATCGACGAGCATTCCCTCAACAATACCGGCGATGCCTGAATCGTCATCGACGAGACTTACATTTAACACCGCCCAGGCGGACTCACCGTTCTTGCGTCGAAACTTCATCTCCTGGTTAGTAACGCTTTTCTCGGATTTGAGTTTTGTCAAAAACGCTTCGCGATCGGAGGCCGTGTGATACAAATTGGCGACCGGGACGGCCATGACTTCCTCTGGCGAGTCATAACCAAACATGCAAGCGGTGGCCTGGTTGCACTCGACGAAGCGGCCTGCAAGCGTGGTGCGAAAGACGCCCGCCAGGTTGCGCTCAAACAGGAGGCGATAGCGTTTCTCCGACTCGCGAATGCCCTGTTCCGCCCGCTTTCGCTCGGTGACCACTGCTCCCAGGCAAAGACCCGTCAGTCCTAGCGCTGACATGGCGAGTTGCAGCTTGGGGAAAGACCCACTTTGCGCCTGAGTGATCCAGGCTGCGAACGTCATTCCGCTGCTAATAGCGAATGTGGCCAGGATCGCTCCTGGTAGGCCACGCCGAACGGCAATCCAGATGACCGGGACAAATAGTAGATAAAGAGGTTGATAGGGAATCGCCGGCGCATAACCGAAGACAAACCAGATGGCAAATACAACAAATCCGGATTGTGCCGTCAGTTCGAGGATCTTAGTTGACGAAGCGCGAGCGCGCCAAGCCGGGGATAGGTGAGATTCACTTCCCAATCGCAACCAGCGACCCACCAGCGGAGCTACGTATACCAGCAAGAAAGGCGTGAAGGTGATGATCGCAAGTGCGTCGGTGGCCCACCAATCTGCCGCCGTCCTGAGAGCATCGGATCGGCTGATCAGGCCGTCTCCCAAGAGACTCAGCACTCCGAACAGAGCGCTGAGGATCGCCGCGCCGAGCGAAATTACGATGTAGCGTCCGACGTCGCGCAGAGTGCCGAGTTTGGGATCGATGCGCCAGCGCCGTCGCAATATTGCCGCAGCGCCCAAGTAGCCGAGATATATCGCAATCGACCCCGGCAGTCCGCACCACGAGAAAATCGGCCGGTGGTAGTTCACTAAGGCTGCGACCACGCTGGAGATGAACACCGCGGGCACATAGCGGATGCCTCCACCCAAAAGCAAAGCCAGAGTCAGCCCGACCGGCAGATACGAAGGGGGCGCCCCCTCCCACCCCAGAGATGCTGTCGATGACCCGTCCAAGATCAGGAATGCGGCTCCGAAGAGTACCCCCAGCAGCAATTGTCTGTAGGCCAAAGCTCCAGGCCAGTCGTGCCCGAGACTGGAGGTCGCGCTGGGCAATGATTGGTCCACTTTAGAGACGTATTCGGTTCGATACAAAGATGCCGGTTTGTCATAGTGGTCATCCTCGCCAGGTTTGTATGACGGTCCGGTGTTCAAGGTCATAGCACCTCACGTTGTACTTGCCACTTGACGGCAGGCTGCATCCGATGTGATTGGTTCCCAGCGCTGCCAAGAACTCCTGCGCAACTAACACTCGGTACCCGGTTGTTCATCGGTAAAGGACGCTCGACTCTAGTTCCGGTTTAGTTCCAACCTGCACAAGGAGAAGCAATCGGAACACGAGTAACCCGAGCCACGGTCCAGAAGATGATGGCCGGATGGCTTTTCTAGAAATAATCAACAAACTGACCACCATTCACACTGAGAAGAAAGCCCTGCTGCACTTCAGCGAACGTAATCGTGCTGGCAGAAAGAGACCCAATGATCGGTGCTCGGCCGAGCACTGCGGCACAAGGGATTGACTGCGTTGCAGCCTTGACTAGCAAGGCGATCAAAAGCGCGCTGAGAGGTCGCAAGAAAGCGCCGATGGCTTTTCCCGTAGGTGTATACATATCCAAATCCTACGTCCGGTTGCTAGCCAGTGCCGTTCATTGAAGGCTCATCGGGTCAGCAACCAATGCCCATGGTTTCGGTAGCCGCGTGGTCCACCCACCTTGCGACGATGAAGCGAGTTAGAGAGGTTCTTTCGTTTTGCGTTTTGACGCATTACTGCTGGTGCTCGTCGTGCCGTGGGTGAGGCGACCAAAAACATGCTCGATGCTGCAAAGATTGGACGCCAAACCGCGAACGGTCCTGAAGCCCGGAGCGAAGCGAGCGAAGACTCAACGCAAGAACGCTCTCGCTCAGCATTCTTGGACGCCGTCGGATCAGCCTGCATGACTGACTGAGAAATCAAGCCGTTCAACTTCGCTGGGCATCTCACCTAGCAAAAAATACTATCCGGCTAATACATCTGTCATGACCCGAGCAGCGGTTTCGCTCTCGTGGCTTCTCGTAAGATCCCTACAACGGCTCGGCTTGGCATCCTACCGCTTACGACTAGCCACCTACAGTAATCGACAGCATTTCCTTGATTACCGAAGTAAGTCCTGCGGTTCGGTTCTGCTCACAGCCTGCGCGAGAAGTCCGATGACAATAAGAAAGGCGGAACTGGCGGAGAAGAGCGTCTTGTCAAGGCTCCACCACCCCAAGATCGTTACAGCAGAACATTCTTCGAAAGTCGAATGGTATGAAGAGGGAACAAAAGAAGGAAGTGAAGCGTGCGTTACAACCGGACGGCAATTATACTGTTATTCCTCGCAAGCCTGAGCCATGCCCAAGACGCCACCCCGTCTGAACGAGAGACGATTCAACAGCTGGTTCAGCAGGTGACGGTACCAGCGAGAACGAAGACCGCTGCGATAAACGTGCTGAGGATTCGCCAGCACATTGTTCACCTCGGCACTTTGCGAAATTCATTCACCGCTAGCACCTCGCTAGTGTGATCGGGATGTTCTCGCTTGAGCCGTTCTTGGAGTGTCGCTACGTTATCCTCAGGATTCGAGGGTCTGTAGCCGTACATTTCATAAGTACATTCGCAACCAGCTAACGGACATGGCACGCGCTCTGGCTTGAGAGCATTACGCTGCCGGATTTCTTCTTGAAACTTCTTCTTGCCGACCACATCCGTTCTGTAAGCTTTTGCCATCTGCCCCCACTTGCCACAATTATAGGCTCTCCTGACACATTCGTAAGAACGATATAGAAATCCTGAGGTTTGGACCGGTCGACTGTTGATACGTCGCGGAGCAACTATTCCGAGGTTATCCCGATCGTCTCTAGCCACCTCTCCACCAACTGAGGCCATTCCGTGATTGGAGACTTTGTGCGCCGCAGTCCGAAGCCATGCCCGCCGTGTGAGTACAAATGCATCTCCACTGGAACTCCCACGTTCTTCAGCGCAGCATAGTAAACCAGCGAGTTCTTCACTGTGTCGATCGGGTCATCCTCAGCCTGCAGCAAAAACATAGGCGGCGTCTGACTCGTGACCGGAACATACGGATTCAACTCGAACTGTTTCAACGTATTCTCCAGCATGTGTCCCGGATAAAGAGCCACGCCGAAATCCGGGCGGCAGCTTTCTTTGTCGGCCGCATCGACAGCCCGGTACAAACGCTGCTTGAAGTGCGTGCTCACTGCTGCCACGAGATGCCCGCCTGCCGAAAACCCTAGCACGCCAATCTTGTGCGGATCGATTCCCCACTCCGCAGCGTGGAATCGCACCAGTCCCACCGTTCGCTGCGCATCCTCTAATGCGACGGGTGATTTGGGGTACGCGCCCGACCTTGGAGACAGATGCTCGCCCGGTACGCGATACTTCAACAGCACACATGTGATTCCCTTGGACGACAGCCAGTCACAGACCTCCGTGCCCTCAAGATCCATATACAGAACCCAATACCCACCCCCCGGAAACACGACTACCGCAGCGCCCGTATTCTTTCCCTTCGGCGAATAGACCGTCATCGTGGGCCGCGAGACTCTGCCAACGACGGTAGCCGGAGGGTCGCCCGGGTTCTGCACCGTCGCCGTGCCCTCTGGCCCCGCGATAGGCACTGCATCCGGCGCCTTGCCAGGCCATATTGGCACTTGCGTATGTCCCGGCGATGGCTGCCAGTCGGGCGTCTGCGGGCGCAGAACGGCAAATCCAGAGACAACACAGAAAGCAAGGATCAAAGGCTTTATCACAATTTACCTCGTTTGTAACCCGTGATTGCTTAGGGCAGCAGTCTAGAGGGCGGTAGGCTTCTTGCGATGTGCAGCTTCACGTGCAGGACAGTGCGGGGATCAACTTCTCGCTCCAGGTTGGTTCCGTTACGCAGAGCGTGACAGTGACCGGTGGTGCGCCGCTTGTGAATACCCAAGATGCGGCGGTGAGCATGGTCGTGGATCGCAAGTATGTCGAGAACATGCCGCTGAACGGGCGGAGCTTTCAGGATTTGATTCTACTCACGCCTGGAATAGTCACAACGAGTCCACAAGCTGGCGCGTTCAATGGGAATAGCGGGGAATTCAGCGTAAACGGACAGCGCACGGAGTCGAACTAGATTCCGTAGACGGCGTTAGTGCAAACGTGGGTGCCTCTCCTGGGGCCCTACCAAACATTCCGACACCTGGGGTGAGCGGTTCTCTGGCCACATCTACGGCCGTTGGAACGACACAAGGCCTGGTTTCGGTCGACGCCCTCGAGGAATTCCGCGTTCAGAGTTCTACGTACTCAGCGGAACATGGTCGAAATCCAGGCGGGCAATTCTCCTTCGTCACGCGTTCTGGCACGAACCAATGGCATGGCGCCGCGTTCGACTACCTCCGCAACGACTTCGTCGATGCCAACGATTGGTTCAACACCTATCTTAAGCAGCCCGAGCCACCGTTGCGCCAGAACGACTTTGGCGGAACACTTGGCGGTCCGATTGAGATTCCTAGGCTGTTTAACGGAAAAGACAGGACGTTCTTCTTTTTTTCCTACGAAGGGTTGCGCTTGCTTCAGCCGCAAGCTGCTTCTCTCAGCTTTGTTCCAACAGCAGCGTTGCGGCAGGCGGCAGCCACGGCCCTCCAGCCCGTTCTCAACGCGTTTCCAAAGGTCAATTGCACGACCTCCACGCCCAGCTGTGTCAGTGACTTTGGGAATGGAGTGGGAGAGTTTGCAGGGTCGTGGTCGAACCCAAGCCAAATTGACTCTGAGAGCGTGCGTTTTGACCATTCTATAGGTCAGAAGCTCAGATTCTTCTTTCGGTTTGGGAATACGAGCTCGTTTTCAGACACGCGTCCAAGCGGCGCGTTGGGAGTTCCTTCAGAGGTTTTCTCGATCGCTTTCACAACCCGAACCTATACGTTTGGGATGTCAAATCCGCTTTCCAGTCGTCTCGGAAATGAATTCCGCTTGAATTATTCGTCGAACGACGCAACGAGTTTCATCGCGCTCGACAGTTTCGGCGGCGCACAAGCCGTTGACGTGGAGAGGCTACAGGGTGTCAGTAGCCCTGCTTCTTCGGTAGCACTTTTTCTGTTTTTCGATCCAGCGCACGTCCCGCTGATCGCGCAGAACAAAATGGCCAATTCGCAGACGCAGTGGAATTTCGTGGACTCGTTGAGCTTCTCCAGCGGTCGCCACCAATTTAAGTTTGGTTTTGACTACCGTCGACTGAGTCCAGTCCTTAGCGCCACAAGTCCGTCGCTTCAATATTTTTATATAAGTACCTCATCGGTACAGTCGAATAGCGTGGACTTTGGCTCGGCGGGCAATGCCGTGCCTGCTTACCCGCTCTACACGAATTTCTCAGCTTTTGGGCAAGACGAATGGCATCTAGCGCCTCGGCTGACTCTATCCTTGGGATTGAGGTGGGAAGTGAATCCTGCTCCCGGTTCCGTGAAAGGAAATATACCGTACACGCTTCAAGGCGATTTCGGCAACCCTGCGTCTCTCTCACTGGCGCCGCAGGGTACACGTCTATGGCACACCACTTGGTACAACTTCGCGCCGCGGTTGGGTGTAGCTTATGTGCTCCGAGATCAATCGGGATGGGAGACGGTTGTGCGGGGGGGAGGCGGAGTATTCTTTGACACAGGTCAACAAGCTGGTTCGCAGGGTTATGCCGGAGTTGGTTTCTCTGCGTCGCAATCCTTCGGTACTTTCGCTGGCAGCCCAGCTAGCTTTCCAGCTACGCAGTTTGTTCCCGCGGTGAGCCCGCCCATGCCGCCGTACAATACGCCCGTATATGCCTTCCCCTCTCATTTACAGCTTCCTTATACCCTGCAATGGAACGCCAGCGTCCAACAGAGTCTGAGGAAGTCGCAGGCCTTGACCCTTTCCTACGTTGGGGCGAACGGCAGAAGGCTCCTCGAGCAAAACATTGCCATCGTTTCCCCTAATTTTTCTCAAAACGGCATCTTTTTTGTTCAGAACGGTCTGACATCAAACTATCACGCTTTGCAAACTCAGTATCAGAGGCGGCTTGTACAAGGTCTACAGGCTCTCGCCTCGTACACGTGGTCGCATTCGATTGACTACGGTTCTTTGAATGCTGCGGCTCCACCGAGCACATCATTCACATATGTCCGCGGGAATTCCGACTTTGACGTTCGGCACAATTTCGCCGCCGCTGTGTCGTATGACCTTCCGAATCCGCGGCACGGCAAGTTCGCGGATGCGCTGCTGCACCACTGGGGCATCGATGACCGCTTCACCGCTCGAACTGCGTTTCCTGTCAATCTGGCGGGGCGCCCCTTCCTTGACCCGGTTACGATGAAGGCGATCCCAAGCCAATTGAATATCGTTCCCGGACAGCCCATCTATGTGTATGGTTCGGAGTGCGCGGCAGTCTATGCCAACGGGCTTGGTTGCCCTGGAGGGCGCGCGATAAATCCGGCTGCCTTCAGCCCCCCGCCTTCGGGGACGGCAGGTGATGCGCCGCGAAACTTCGCGCGGGGCTTCGGGGCTGTGCAAATGGACTTAGCTGTTCGGCGGGAATTTCCCATATTCGAAAGACTTAGGTTGCAATTTCGAGCCGAGGCATTCAATGTTTTCAATCATCCGAACTTCGGTTTGTTCAATACGACTTATTGTTCGCCCAACCCTTCGTCTCCCAACTTCTCACCAGGTTGTACATTCGGCCAAGCGTCAGCGACACTGGCTCAAAGTCTCGGTGTGCTTAGTCCGCTCTACCAAGCAGGTGGGCCGCGTTCGATGCAGTTTGCTTTGAAATTGGCCTTCTAGGCGTAGGCGCCGGCTGATTCCTCTATCTGGCCATGCTACAAAACGAGGATGGGTCACGGGCTCCTTGCGTGATCCTCTGAGCGTCGAGAAAGGGATCGGGCCGTGCCCCCTTCACGCAACAAAGTCCGATTCATACGGATTTCGCTTCTGACATTACAGATGACTCTCATTTGTGCGGGCGCCAGAACCGCGGGCCAAGCCGAAGGCGCCAAGCCGTCCGGCAAGTACCCCCTAACGATGAGGGACGTGATCGGCATGACGCGCGTTGCTGGCCCGGCCTACTCGTCGAGCTCCTTTCTTGGAGGCGCTCCAACGAGAGAGTTTGCGAGTTTTTCACCAGATGGGAAGCGGTTCGCGCTTGTTCTGCGCAAAGGAAACCTCGAGGACAACACCGATACCTATTCCCTCTTTGTGGTGGAAACCGATGACCTTTTTCGCCATCCCAATCCCAAGTTGCTCCTAACGTTTTCATCCTCCTCTAACCGTGAGGGCATCAAACAGGTTTCCTGGCTTCGTGACAACGATACCATTCTGTTTTTAGGGGAGAATCCAGGGGAACTGACGCAGCTTTACGAAATGCCGCTGAGTAGCAGAACACTAAGGAGGCTGACAAACCACCCTACGAGCGTCACTTCCTATTCGGTATCGGCGAACGGTGAGCAAATCGTATACGCAGCAGAAAAGCCTAGGCGCGACCTTGTTACCACAAAGGTCATCCAACATGGATTCTATGTTCCATCGAAAATCGATCTGGCGGAGCTAATCGCCGGCCGCGTGTTAGAAGGCGGATCGGATGGTTGCGAATTGTTTGCCATGAAGAAAGGCGACGCCAGATACGAACACCTTCGGGTGTCAGGCAGCCTTTTGTTTTCGGCGCCTTCCCTCTCCCTCTCTCCGGATGGCAAGTATTTGGTGGTGAAGACATTGTTCCGAGATATTGATCCAGCTTGGAAAGAATACGACAGCCCTTATTTGCAAAGCATGCTGGCAAGGAATCTGCCAAAGGGCAGCGTGACCTTTATTCAAGGCTATGAGCTTGTCGACATCGCGAGTGGAAAATCTAAGGCGCTGATGACAGGGCCGGTCGGGGAGTCAGGGTCGGACCTCTCGTGGTCCCCGGATTCCCGATCCGTAATCGTGAGTGACGTTTATCTACCTTTGGGCGTACCGAATCAGGACGAGCGCGAAATCAGGCGAAAACATACATTCGTCGTTGAAGTCATCGTCGCGAATGGACAAATCAACAAGATCACCGAAGAAAGCTTGAAACCTGTCGGTTTCATACAGGCACTTAATGCGTGGAAATTTGAAACCGGCGAGAGTGGAGACAAGACCGCCACGTCACGAAAGAACATCTACTACCAAAAGGGCCCGGCGGCCTGGACAAAGATGGAAAATATTCCGGAAAAAAGGAAGCAGACCGAAGCGGAAATCTTCGTCGACGAAGATTTCAACGAGCCTCCACGAATCATCGCCAAGGATCAAGAAACCGGACAGCGAGCCGTGGTTCTTGATTTGAATCCTCAGCTTGGTGGTTTCGCGTTGGGAAAAGTTGAAGAAATCAAATGGAATGACGCGGCAGGACACGACCTCGCAGGCGCCCTGTACTTTCCTTCAGACTATGTCCCTGATAGGCGATACCCGTTGGTGATTCAGACGCATGGTTATCTTCCACACAGATTCTGGGTCGATGGCCCCTTTACGACCGCATTTGCCGCTCAGCCCCTGGCCAACAATGGGATTATGGTATTACAACTACCCGAATTCGCAGCCGGTACTCCCGGGGAAGGAGAGCGCAACCTGCGGGCGTTCGAAAGTAGCATCGACTATCTGGACCGGAAGGGACTTGTCGACGTGAATCGCGTTGGTCTCGTGGGGTTCAGTCGGACCTGCTACCACGTGAAGTATACGCTCACTCATTCCATGTTCCATTTCGCCGCCGCCACCGTCGCGGATGGCATAGACGCGGGGTATTTCCAGTTCATTACCTTCGCTAACGAGGCTCCAAGTGGAGTCGCTGAGATCGAAATGCTCGTCGGAGCGTCTCCGTTTGGCGAGGGACAATCGGTCTGGATGAAGAATTCGCCAGGATTTCTGCTCGACAGAGTCGAGACGCCGGTGCTGATACAGGCTACAAGCCTGACGTCTTTACTTACCGAATGGGAATGGTTTTCTGGTCTGTCCCGGCTGGGTAAACCGGTTGATTTTCTCTATATTCCAGGCGGGGAGCATCCCTTGGAGAAACCCTGGGATCGTTTGACCTCGCAGCAAAACACTGTGGACTGGCTTGTATTCTGGCTCAAGGGCGAAGAAGATCCTGACCCCGCTAAGGCCGAGCAGTATAAGCGCTGGCGTGAGCTGAAGCAGATTCAGAAAGAGAACGACGATAAAGCGAAAGCTGCACCCACCAATTGAAAAGGCTTCGGAGGCGAAGTAATTGCGTTTGTGAAAAATACCAGCAGGAAAACGACGCAAAAGCAGACTGTCCCGCCTCAAGCCACGATTGACTTCGGAGCGCACCGTCTCGCACGGGAAATGCCATGCCTCTCGCAAATACTAGAGACCTCACGGACGTGCAATGGAAAATGCTGGACGACCTTATCCCTGAACCAATGCGTCGCAGAGATGGACGAGGGCGACCGTGGAAAGATCGTCGCGCTGTGTTGAACGGCATTCTGTGGGTGCTGCGCACCGGCGCTCCTTGGGCCGATGTTCCCGAGCGTTATCCGTCCTACCAGACTTGCCACAGACGATTTCAGCAGTGGGTCCGCTCTGGAGTGATGAAGGGAATCCTAGAAACTCTTGCCTTAGATCTCAAAGCCCGCGGGGTCCTCGACGTAGAGGAGGCTTTCATCGATGGGAGCTTCGCCCCCGCTAAAAAAGGGGCCTTAAAGTCGGGAAGACAAAACGTGGTAAGGGAACGAAGGTCATGGCCGTCGCAGACCGCCATGGTCTTCCAGTCGCCGTATTTGTTGAAAGCGCTACCCCTCACGAAGTTAAGTTAGCCGTTCCTACCTTAATTCAGATGGTGATCCCAGAAGCTCCCCAGAATCTAATAGGAGACAACGCTTATGATTCCGACAAGTTGGACGTAGAACTTCGCCAATACGGAATTGAACTGATTGCTCCACACCGCAGCAACCGAAGGAACAAAAGCCAAGATGCAAGACGATTGCGACGGTATCGCCGTCGCTGGAAGGTCGAAAGACTCTTTGCTTGGCTACAAAACTTCCGCAGGTTGGTGGTCCGTTACGAACGATATGCTGAGAACTTTCTCGGGATGCTTCATCTCGGTTGCTGTTTAATTCTATTGAGACATATATGAGATGGCTTGTAATGAAAGACAGCCGCTCTTAGGGATGACAGCGACGGCTGTTGTTTAACAGGCGTCAATTACACTTGTACCGATTTGGTTACGAGTGAAATGATTTATCTCTCATTATCAAAGGATTCGGTACACGTCTTGTTCTTTGCCCAATCCAGTATGGAACGCACGAATTCCTCTTTTCCGGCAGTGTCCACCGTACCGGATCAACATCAGCTAGCGCTCGACAAATCTCCGTTTCGTGGTGGTAGGCTGGCCGCATCCGAGGCACTGGCGTGCACTCGCAGCAACGGTCGGTTGCACACGGGAACTCGGAGCATCCGAGTGTGCACAGCAGTCTGTCTCTTCAAGTCATGCGCCTGTCCGTGTGACTAGCGTCCTGTGATCTTTACGCCCAAATCTCTCGGGTTAGGAAAACATCTTCGCCGAGCATGTCAGTGATCTTCACGGCGACGGTGGTCTTACCCCTCGGGGCTGGGAGTTCGTAATGGCCACGGACCAACTCGGTTTTGCTCCCGGTACGTCGGCAAGAACTCTGTTGAACACTTGGCCGTCACCGGATTACAGACGGTTGCAATGGGTTTGGGTTGGTGGGGGTAATGGACACACTGGGCGGGCACGGCGGGCCTTGTGTTCTCCCTCTCATGTCGTCAATCGCAACCTTGGCTCATTTCGCTCTGGCGGTGAGCACTGCTTCGACTTTGGGCTTGAACACCATTAATTCGGACAAGAGAGCCGCGCCGTACAAACCCACTGCAAGAATGTAAAGAAAACGGAATCCGAAATACATGGAGTTGTATTCGAGCAGGCCTCCGCACATGGCGCCGAGCAGATTAACCGCCATCATGCCGGAAATAGCTCCGCGCGAGCGTAGCAAGGTGGAAAACAGGATACCCGAGAAAAACATGGGGCTGGTGAGCACGATGGCTAAGCCGATCCGGCCAAGCCAACCCGAAGGCAAGCCTCCGGTGTGGGCAATCCACCAACCGATTGCCAAGCTGAACAGCAAGAGCAGGTAGGTGATTGGGGAACGTTCGATCAGGTAGCGTTGAACGGCAAAGTTCGCGAGAAACGCCATAGCCAGAATTGCAATAATGACGATTCCGATGACCTGCCAGGAATTTCCAAATACCAGCCCCAGTTCAGTAATCGCCTTGGTTTCGATCAGCATGAACCCTGCGCCCAGGAAGAAAAACGGCGCGGTTCCGAACTGCGGCCGTCCATCCAAGAAGCGGGAGAAAATAAACAGCGAGAGAGCCATGACCAACCCCGCCATCGCCAAGTAGGAGATGGGATACACTCGGCGTGGCATGTAAAAAAAAGGCCAATCGTCGGTGGACACATCGGCGGACAGCGTCGGGTCGGCAAACGTGGAGCTTACGTCTTCAAATCCTGACTTTTGCAGAAGCGCTGCGGGAAGCAGCAATTGCCGGTCGTTGGCTTCAAGAAAGATGACAGCGCCGTCGTAGCCTGCACGCACACAGACCGGAGCACGCCCATCGAAAGCATTCTGCAGCATCAAGTAAATCTTGCGTCCAAGGTGTGGGTTCATCACTGAGAAAGAAAGAGAAAGGATCCCGTCCGGATTCAGGCGTTGCCGCGCCTCACGCAAGCCCTCGACGGTATAGACGAAGGAATCCAATCGCACGCTCGACGCGTGGCTCAGCAAGGTGTGTGAATCCAGCAAGCCGTAGACCGCCATGTCGTAATGCTCGTTCGTAGTGCGCAGGAACGTACGAGCATCACTTACGACCGCTCGGACTCGTGAATTGAAATAGGGGTGCTCGGGATGTCCTAGCTTTCCCTCCATAAGAATCGCGGGATCAATCTCGATAGCGTCGATCTTTTGGGCTCCGTTGCGCAAACCGGCAGCGACATCGTTGCCCGTGCCGGCGCCGACGATCGCGACGTATCCGGGAGCATGCCCGTACAGCCAATACGGCAATTCGTAGTAATTGCGGATGCTGTTCAGTCGCGGATTGGAGTCGACGTTGCGGTTTGAACGCGCCAGGTCGTGTACACGTTGATAGTAATGACCGGCCGCCGAAATCATCATCAGGCCTTGCGAATCTTGTCCTACTTCCAGCAATTGGTAAGGAGAGTAAATTCTTTGCCAACTCGGATCCGCAGGCCAGGCAAGAACAATCAATGCGAAGACCATCGAGACTGCCCCAAACAAAAGCGGGCGCGGACTCCAGACGTGAAATACAAGCAGGAGGGCGAAAGCTGGCAGGAACCAAACGACCGGAGGAGTCCAGAAGGCGCTGAGCAAGAACATGAGTAGCACACCCACCACGCTTCCAGCGAGATTCAATCCGTAGGCTGAAAGTTTCTCGCGCCGTTCCAGGAGACCGCCGCACAGTTGTCCGATTGGAATAAACGCGAGGGCAGTCAGCAGGAACACGAGGGCCAGAAGAAGGTATGTCTGAACACTATTGAAGAGCGTGTCGACGGCGGGCAGGCCCATATTCAGTTGCTCGGAAAACGGGAGCAGTTTGAGGCTCACACGATCGTTTGCCGACAAACCGTAGCGGAGGCCCAGCATCAGAACGAACTGCCAGCAAAGCAGTGGAACCGCGAGAAAAAGCGGAATGAGCTTGCGGCTTCCCAGCGCATAGCCCAAACCCAGTCCGGCGAAGCAAGCCAGTAGCGAGAAATTCTTGTAAAAGGCAAACAACTCGAAAACAGTTGCCTGCCAGCGGATGATGGAGAGTTCGAGAAAAAGGCTCAGGGCTGCCGAGGTAAAGATGGCAAGGCCCACGTATCTGTCCGGAATGGAATTTAGAAACTCGGCCTGGTGACGAGCGCCGGCATCGATCAGCGGTTCAAGCCGTTTGAGAAAGGGCCGTACGGCAAGGGGTAGGATCAGCGCAATAATAATGAGCAGCAAAGTCGCGTATTGCGTTCGAAGGGCTTCCCCCTGTAATATCCGACTCGCCAGGTATGTAAGGAATGGGACAGTGCCGGTGCCCAGTAAAAGGAGACCCATCAGCCGAACATACGGACGTCCCAAAATCCCTCCACGGTAAGTAGTCGGGTATTTCGCCAAAAAAGCCGGGCGGTGGACTTTACCGGCAAGATTGGCTAGGTTGAGGAAGTATGCAACGCATTGCAAGTATTTTCAATTGCCTTACGCGCCCTTACCCGCGACTTGGAGCAAGAGATTTTCGTCGCTGACTGTGTTGCCCTGCCGTTACGCGACAACCGTCCAAATTACTGAGGAGCCGATGCCGATCAGCGCACGCCACCGAACCGCAACGATTCACGCCCTGGCTGCCATGCTTTTGACAGGAGCCATCTCGGTTGCCCAAGCAGCACAGCCTTCCAGTGGTCCCGTGTATCTGGACCCTTCACAACCGGTACAGTGTCGACGTCGGTGATCTCGTCTCGAAAATGACTCCGGAAGAGAAGACATCTCAACTCGTGAATCAGGCGCGCAATCCCGCGGCTCCAGGTTCCCGCGTACGGCTGGTGGAGTGAAGCCTTGCGTGGAGTCGCCAATGCTGCAACCGCCACAGTATTCCCGGAGCCGGTTGGACTTGCAGCAACTTTTGATGCTCCTTTGATCCACGGCGGTCGTGATCAGCACAGAAGCGGGAGCCAAGCATAATCAAAGGACGAATCGTATGTGCTCATTGTTGTCAGCCCTCACCAGCCTCGCCCGATTGTCGCCGTGACCGAAGGCAGTATTCCGCGATCACCCTTCTGCTAGACTTTGCCTTCCAAACTCTTATGTCCGTGACCACGAGTACAACCCAAATACCGCTCGCCAGCCGTAGCGAAATTCCAGAGAAGACCCTGCTCGCTGGGCTGGCGCTCACCAGCTTCTCCGCATTGCTGCTCGAGCTCTCACTGACGCGGCTGTTTTCTGTGGTGCTGTTTTACCACTTTGCGTTTCTCGCAATTTCGATTGCTCTGCTGGGCCTTGGCGCCGGGGGAGTGTTCGCGTATGTACTGAAGACGAAGTTTAGCGGGATGGACACACGCTGGCGGGCCACGCGGTTATGCCTGGCAAATTCTGTGATCGTGCTCGCCGTGCTGGAGATCGTTCTGCACGTTCCCGTGGCTCTCGAAGTGTCGAGGTCAAATTTTCTACATCTGACTGTGCTCTATCTAGCCGCCGCCGTCCCATTTTTCCTGACGGGATTGCTTTTCTCAGTTGTGTTTGCGCGGGAAGCGCATCGCATTCCGCGACTTTACGGGGCGGACCTGTGTGGAGGCGCGCTGGCATGCTTGGCGGTCGTATTTTTGTTGAACTGGATCGGAGGGCCGAACACGATCCTTTTTGCGGGCGTCACGATGGTGGCAGCGGGCGCTGTCTGGGCTGAATCGAGAACTACCCGCCGGACTGCTGGTTTTTTTGCCATCGCGCTTCTCGGGCTTATCGCTGCTAACAATTCAGGCCGACTGATCGACGTTGTGTATGCCAAGGGAATCTTTCAGGATCCAGCAGGGGTGGAATTCGCACGCTGGAATGCGCTGTCGCGAATTGAGGTTGACACTCTGTCTCCTGGAGTCAAGAACATCGTCATCGATGCCGACGCTTCCACTTACATCATGAACGCTGACCTGGCGCATTGGCACGGTAGCGGATGGGAGAACGCTCTGATGTCCGAACCTCCTGCGCTGGCGAATGTTCTGCGCCCCCACGGAGAGTTCGCCATCATCGGGCCGGGCGGCGGGGTCGATGTGCTCCGCGCCGTCGCCAACGGCAGCCCCAGCGTCACTGGCATTGAGATCAACCCCATCATCGCCAACACGATTATGCGCGGGCGGTATGCGGCCTATGCGCAACATCTCTACGAACGGCCGGAAGTGCACATTTACGTGACCGACGGCCGATCATTCCTGCGCTCGACAGCAGAGCATTTTGACGTGGTGCAGATGACTTTAGTGGATACGTGGGCTTCCACCGCCGCCGGAGCCTTCGCCCTGAGCGAAAACAATCTCTACACGGTGGAGGCATTCCGGGAGTATTTTGAGCACCTCAAGCCCGATGGCATGATCGCAATTACGCGCTGGGAGTTTCGCCATCCGCGCGAGGCGCTCCGGGTGGTAGCAGTAGCAACCGAAGCGTTGCATCGTCTTGGAGTCGCAAATCCAGCCCGCAATTTCATTGTCGCTTCGCAGGGAACGTTGGATGAGGACGGCATCCCGGTAGTGGTTCTGGCGAAGAGGACTCCATTCACGGCCGAGGAAGAATCGGCGGTGCAGGCTCATTTTCAGCGCTATCGTCAACTCACTCCGCTCTATTTGCCTTCGCAACCCGTTTTCAATGCGTTCTTTGATTTGATCGCGAGCAATGATCCTTATTCCTTCGCACGGCAGTACGCTTATAACGTTTCCCCAGTCAGCGATAATGCACCTTTCTTTTTCTTCACACTCAAAGCAGGTCAGATCCTGGAGGAAAAGGGATTGCAGCAGGGAGTCGATTGGAAGGTAAATCTCGGAGTCCTGGTTCTACTTCTTGTCCTGGTGATTTCTGTGGTCGCGGTGCTTGCCTTTCTGGTTCTCCCGCTGGCCCTTAGAGGAGGGAGCCGGCGACACTCGCCGTTGCCCCTGCTTTACTTCGTCGCGGTAGGCCTCGGCTACATCCTGGTGGAGATCGCCTTCATCCAACGCTTTGTGCTCTTTCTCGGACATCCCACGTACGCGCTGACGGTTGTGATTTTTCTTCTGATGCTTTCGAGCGGGGCAGGCAGCCTGTTCTCGCGCCTCTGGCTTTCTCGGACCGAGATGGTCTGGATGCCATTGGTGCTGGTAATCGCAACCCTGATTTTCGACCTTTTCTTCATGCCCGGCAGGTTGGCGGCTCTGGTGGGACTGGGATTGGGCTATCGATTTCTGATCAGCGCCGTCCTGCTGGTGCCTCTCGGCTTCGTGATGGGCATGCCTTTCCCAACAGGCTTGCGCGCCCTGGACCCCGCTGGCCGGGGCTCCTCCGAACAGCGGTCCGCTGCGGATAACGCGGTCGAGTGGGCGTGGGCCATGAACGCAGCAGCCAGCGTTCTAGGATCGGTGCTGGCCATCGTGATTGCCATCCGGTTCGGCTTGAACGTCACCCTCGATTGCGGAGCCGGTTCCTACCTTCTGGCCCTGTTGCTAACCTCTGCACTGCATGCCAAAGCCACTTAGACCGAGCCCCGGTTTCATTATGATGAAGCGAGTGGTTGGTCGCGAGTGCGAGCTGTTGGCGCGACGGAGAGAAACCACACGCAAACTGGAAGTTCGGTTCGCACGTGGGGTAGCTCGGAGCTGGTGTATGGTGTGCCGTAGATCACCCTCAAACTGATTGGGCACCCCGCTCCCGCAAGGGAGTTCGAAGTAATAATCATGACCGGAGTAGCGGCCGAATAGATGGCTGGGTCGGACCGAGTTCCACCCGCAGAGATTAGCGGCGAGCCTTGGTCGGCGATGACAACGTTTTTCCAGTTAGAGCACAATGGCGCGCTCTTTGGACTGCAGGCAGTAGTGCGCCCAAGAAAGCCCTTGACAGAGCCGACACCTTCATAGATGCACAACTACCAAAATCCAAGCTGGTCCACTACCTGTGTAACGCGTGGATTGACTTTCGAAACCAAGGGTGAAATCATTAATTTCAGTCGAGCAGATCGCAGTTTCGTTCGGAAAACTTGACGCTGTTCTCGCCCCTCTTGCGCATTCATTCATCGTATATCATTAGGACTTGCCTTCTGCGCATTCGGAATTCTTGAGAGGGAGGCCAATTATGCCGCTCGTGGCAGTGTCCAAGAAACTCATCAAGTTCGATCCCAAGACATTCCTTTCGACCATCAACGGCGGCAGGAAGATCAAAGCTTTTCCCAAGAAGCAGACGATTTTTGCGCAGGGTGACTCAGGCGATGCTGTTTTTTATATAAAGGACGGAAAGGTAAAACTCACCGTTGTGTCGAAGATCGGGAAGGAAGCCACAATTGGCATTCTGAACAAGGGCGATTTCTTCGGAGAAGGTTGCCTTACAGGGCAGCCTCTCCGGCTGTGCTCCGCAACCACGATGACCGATTGCTCTGTGATGCGAATCGATAAGAAGTCGATGGTGGAGGTGCTCCACCGGGAACACGCGTTTTCCGATATGTTCGTGGCGTATTTGCTGACACGGAATATCCGATACGAAGAAGATTTGGTCGACCAGCTTTTCAATTCCAGTGAAAAAAGGCTGGCCCGGATATTGCTATTGTTGGCCCATTTCGGCAAGGACGGGAAGCCCGAGACTCTAATCCCCAAGATGAGTCAAGAGACCATCGCAGAGATGATAGGTACAACGCGGTCGCGAGTCAGTTTTTTCATGAACAGGTTCAGGAAGTTGGGCTTCATCGATTATGACGGCGGCAGTGGGCTGCAAGTTCACAGTTCACTCCTGAATATCGTTCTCCACGACTAGCTTCCGCGACGCAATCCCGAAGACAAGGCTCCCCAGACGGCGATGAACGCGAGGACCGCTGGGGCTTATGTCGATGGTTGCCGGTAAGTATGTGTCTGTCCGCGGCAGACTGAGGTGCGGAAGTTCGCTCAAAGCAAGTCTCTGAACTTGCCGGATGGGCCTAAGACTTGGCTGATAGGCTTATGCGCAACGGCGGGCGGAAAGAGCAGCGTAACGAAGGTGCGCTAGGGGGCAGACGGATATGAGTTTGCGGGCTATTCTTGACCCACTATGGCGAAAAAGAAAGCTGGCCACGCCCCCTCCTCTCGCAACATTCTCGATTATCCCGATAGCATGTCCCTGTACGAAAGGGAAAGCCTTGCAGCGGAAGCAAAACTTGCTGCCGAGAGAAAAATAAAGAAAGGTCCGAAGCCTTCCAGTAATTCAAAGTAGCCCAGTACCCGCGCGGTCTCAAAGTCCCGAATCGCCCGGAAGAAAACCTCCAAAGAAAAGATGGACGATACCCCCATATGGCTAAAGAAGATCGTTCCGAATCGTTACGAAATGAAGTCCAGGAACTGAAGGAAGAGGCTGCTGTGCTAGCCGACAGAGCCAAGAAAACCGCCCGACAAGCTGAAGTCTTGTCCGAACGAATCAAACATCTAGAAACCCAAATAGCAAAGAAGTCCTAGCAACAGGACACTACCCCGACTCGTAAAGGATTGAGGCGCAAGTTGCATCAGGATGGTTTGGGGGGCTTTCTGGCATTGCTTGTTATTCTAACAATTGCTTAAGTTCTTTGGTCAGAACCAAAACCTGTTCGCGGTCCTGCTCGGTTGCGATCTTCACAGCCAATTTCTTCATTCGTTGGTCTATGAGGTCGCTGTCCATATTGGGGTTCACTCCGAATTTTCAAAACAGAGAGGTGTATACCACATCCGATAAACAGGCAGCTTCATTTCCGGCTAAATCTTGTTAGCAATCAGCAGATTTCCCCGATGCGCACTCAGTACGATCGATACCTTCGCCCGCGCGGGTTACGTACGCAATACGTAGCTAGGTTTTCGGCGAGGAGGTGCGCTTCTGCGCACTCAGGCGTGGCAGATCCCGCTTACGTTGGACTGCTGGGAGGCTTATTGTTCATGGATGGCAAGTCCGACGAAGCAGGCAACTTTTTTCAGAATCTATAAGGCAGGAATTTTCGTACGACGAGAAGATTCGAATTCAATTTCGGCCTCGTGACCCCGTCGACCGAAGCACAGCTCCGCCTATCCGGTCGCGTAACGACCGTGAAACTGTCAGACGTTTTGGTCCAGACAGATAAGTACCCTGACTTCATCAGCACGACGACGACAAAGATAGATAAGACATCTTACAGCGTGATATGAGGGTCACGTTTCAACCTGTGTTCAGTGCCAGGGACCCTACGCGGATAACCTCCCTTTTTAGCACTGGTCAGCATAGACAGATCGACAGATCTCAGGCCAGTTGACTCCGCCGCCAGCAGGGCAGGCCGAAGGAAATTCCCCTCCGATGCGGGGAGTAGAGAGAAAGCGGGAGACCGGAAACGGGATATTTTCTTTCTAACGGTGCGAACGGACCAGTTCTCAATGCTAGATTTGAAATCCGCTGTACCTCCGGTGTGTCAATCTTCACGCTTTCTCCTTCGCTGCCAGCTTTTGGGCCTTCACACGGATGAAGGCGTAATTCAGCGCGGGCAGCGAGTTGAAGTTAGCGGCTTGGATCAGATATTCGTGCGCTTTGTCGCTATCGCCCTTGGCTTGATACGCTTGACTCAGGCGGTACAGGTTAGCGGGATTCTGAAGGTTAGCCTGCTGCAGCTCTGCGATGGCTTTATCGTAGTCCTTCTCGCCGAGCGCGATCCTGCCTTCCAACTCGTGGAATTGCTTGACTTGTGCCGAGTTCTTGGTGGCTTCCGCTCCCTGGCGAAATTCCTCGGCGTGGGCTTTCGCGGCCGCGTAGTCCTTCTTCCCGATCGCAATCTCGGCCAGGTTGAAATGATGCAGAAGCTTCGCGTTGTTTTTAATCCCCCGCGACTGGCCAGAGGCTTGGATCATCTGGAATGAGCGATCGAACTGCCGCTGCGCTTCGTCGTAACGCGGGATCTCGACGAGAATGTTGCCTTTGGCCTGAAGATCGGCGGCCATCGAGGCCACATCGTTTGTCTTCTCAGCGACGGCATATTCCTTGTCCATCATATGCAATGCCTCATCCGGCTTACCGCTGTCGGAGACAACAACAGCCATCCCGAAGTAAGCGGTGCGAAGCTCGCCGTCGTTGCGTGACTGATCCGCCATTTTCTGAAGTTCGGCTTGCGCTTCCGTCGGCTTGCCGGCGTACAGCAACGCGCCGGAGAGCCCGAAGTGCGACGGCACAAAATGGGGATCGATGGTGAGGGCTCTATGGTATTGGGCCTGCGAATCCTCGAACCGTCCCATCTTCAGCAGCAACTCCGCGTAGGAATCGTACGGATTGGGATCGTTGGGAATCAGGTCGATATATTTCTTGAACGCCCTCTCCGCACTCGTGTAGTCGCCCTGTTGCCGGTAGGCATAGCCGAGCACGTTGTAAGCGGGCGAATAGCTGGGAGCAATTTCCGTTGCCTTCCTGTAGTGCTCCACCGCCGGCGCGAGTTCCTGCTGGGCGACATAATAGTTGGCCAGGTTAAACTGGGCGCGCTCGTCGTTGGGGTAGGTGGTCACCAACTTGTCGAGATAGCCCTTCTGCTTTGCCGTGTCGCCATTGGCTCCGGCTTCGTTGGCGAGTATAAGCAGATTCTCTCCGTCGGAAGCTTCGTCGGCGAGGCTCACGGCCTTCTTCAAGTGATCGAAGAATTCCTTGGCCGTGGGAGAGTTGTTGGCGCGCGCCAGTTCCGCTGAGGCAAACTCGGGATCGAGCGAAAGCGCCTTGTCAAAATGCTGCAGCGACTCCTGGCCGAGAAGTCTTTCGGAGAGGTCCCGGCCTTGCAGGAATTCCTGCTTGGCCTGCTCGGACCGGCTGGTAACAGGAAGTTTTCCTCCATAGGCTGCGGCGGCGGAGCTTGCGTTGCCGCTGCTCTGGTTGCAGGCCGTCAACGCCGCCGCGCTGAGCACTACGCTCGCGGCCAACAGAACTTGCATGGTTTTGTTCCGAGGCATTGGAAGTCCCTCCTTCGAATTTGCGGGTGTGATTTGCGAATCAAGAACGATCACGTCCAGACAAAACACTAGACGTAGGCGGGGGACTTTGCATAGCCAGCTCGGGATATGTGTACAGGATTGCGGGACGGACTCACGGAAAATCACGAACAACTGTTGGGGCAGCCGACTAGGGATCAACAGCCGGAGAGCGCAGGGCGCGGGCGAGCGCGCGGGGGCTGGCAAGGGGCTTTTAAGCGTAAATGGCTTGTTTACGATAGCACTGTGGGCGATCAGCCTCACTTGGCCGTACAGTGCTGAAGTGAGATCCATTGCCCTGCGGCCAAGTTCATCGTTTCTGGCCGTTCGTCGTTTGCGGCGCTCGAAAACAATTCTATGGCTCACAAGGCTGAGATCGGTTTACATCGAGGAACGGTAAAGCTCGTTGCCCACAATCCGAAGTGGGCCGAATGTTTTAGTGAGGAAAAAGAGCTTCCTTCCAAAATACTGAGAGAGGATTCTTGATCTGCGCCACATCGGCAGCACGTCAGTACCGGAAATGCTGGCGAAACCCATTCTAGATATTTTAGCCGCCGTAAAAGCGCTGGCTGACGTCGAAGCATTCACACAAGACCTGAACAAAGTCGGCTACGAGGACAAGCGCGACGGAGGCGTTTTTGGACGTAGATTTTTCGTCAAAGGCGGCGAGGCGAAGAGAACCCACCATCTGAACTTTTGCGAGATGAACAGCTTCTTCTGGGAAAGCCACTTAGCATTTTGCGACTACCTCAGACGGCACCCCGATGCAGCAAAGGAGTATTCCGCATTGAAACGAGGCCTCGCTGATAGATTTCCAAATGACCGCGGCGCATACACAACCGCAAAAGGGGAATTCGTACGTCCCATACTGAACCGGGAAATGAGCGAGCCGCGTAGCGACCCCTTAGCACTTTTCGAGCACACTGCCGCGTGCACTCGGAGAAGAGCGCCATCTTAATCCTTAGTTGACCGATCGACATTCGGACAGGGGGGATCGCGGGCCGGGAGAGAACTGGCAGAACAGCCAGGAAGCCACTATCCAACCACGGGACTGAGACTGGTTCCTGCCGCTTCTTTTTGACAAATCAGCAACTTCCGGTGAAGCCAACTAGTATAGTTAGGTGGTGCGACCTCTTCCGCACGCGGAATTGGACGGCCTAAAACGGTATAGTGCGTCAACAACTTCTTCAATTCGGTGCGTTTCTGCTTTTGCTGATTTGTCTTTGCGGCCATATAGCAGAGACATTCGACTTCTGGGATCACACACTCGAGAAAGGCAATGACATTGAATACAGCCTGGTGATGGTGGCTTTGGTCGCCGGAGCGGTTTTTTGGCTCGCCGCCATAGTGATGCGCAACGTATTATCGGCGTCTTGCCTTTTCTCTTCGTCCATGACTTCCCCTTCATGCGCACTGCCTCCGATCACCAACACTGGCTATTCCCCACCCCCTCCTCTCCGAATCTGATTCGCTCTCCATACAGGGATTGGCACGATTGATCCATCACTACTGCTGATCGAGGGCGGACATGTTTTTATTGGAAAGAAAACGACAGCCGAGGTTGCCGTTCGCAGCTCTTGTCGTTTTTGCACTTGTTTTTTCTTGCGCGGCACAGACCTCCAGAGTTGCGGGCGCTATTCAGGGGAGCGTTGTGGACCAGACCGGAGGAGCCGTCGCTGGTGCGACGGTGACGATGCGCAATCTTGGTACAAACCGGACTCGCAAGGTATCAAGCAACTTGGAAGGTTCCTTCCGTGCTGGTGAGCTTCCCGTGGGCCAGTACGAGCTCCACGTGGAATCACCCGGCTTTAACATCTACGTGAACACTGCAATCGTCGTCTCAATCGGAACGGTGGTTCAGGTCACAGTTCGGCTTGCTCCAGCAACGGTGCAGCAGCAAATCACTGTTTCGGAGCAACCGCCATCTCTTGATCCCACCGAGACTACTGAGGCGACTACCATCAATCATGACCGAATTGAGGAGTCCCCAGTAGCTAGTCGCAATTATCTCGACTTCGTGTTGTTGGCTCCCCAGTTGACTCGGTCGAACATGCAGGGGGCGACCGGCGGCAAGAGCGCGCTTGCTGATAGCGGATTCACCTTCGCAGGTCTACGCTCTCGCAGCAACAGTCTCTACATCGATGGGGTCGAGAATAACGATGAATTCAGTGGCTCCGCTCGAACGGAGCTGTCTCCTGAGACCGTACAGGAATTTCAGGTAGTAAATAACGGGCTCTCCGCAGAGTCCGGCGGGGGCGCGAGCGGTCCCATAAACGTCATTACGAAGAGCGGCGTGAATACCCTCCATGGCGACGCTTTCCTGTTTATTCAAAACGGTGTTTTGAATGCCCAGGAGCCGCTCACGAATGAGACCGAAGCTCCCCACTTAAGCAGATTTCGAGCAGGGTTGTCGGCTGGCGGTCCAATCGTTCGCGGTCGGACCTTTTACTACGTGGCTGGCGAGCAGGAAGGGGAGCACAGTGATGACAGCTCGCTGATTCCACCATTAGTCGCGAGTGCAATTAACAACCTGCTTGGTTCTGGCGCGTTCCCGAAAATTGCAATTCGCTCAATCAATCCCGGGTTGTTTCGTGTCGCACGCGCAGAGACCGAATTCTCTGGCAGATTGGACGATCAGATCGCGAGCAAGCACTCATTATTGCTCAAGTATGCCTTGACCAATAATCGCGAAGCGGGAGACGCCTTCAATACCGGAGGTCTGGTCGATCCGAGTGGTCGGGGCAGCAGTTTTGTTCAAGACCAAGGAGTCACAGGCTCTCTTACGTCGGTGCTCAGCAACAATGCCCTTAATAGCCTGCGATTTCAGCTGAGTACGCGCAGAGCCATACTCAGAACTACCGATCAGATCGGGCCGGAAATCAGCATTGCGGGTCTCGTCGATTTCGGTCGCCCTTACGACGGAAATGACAAAAGACGTGAAAACCATTACGAGTTGCTCAATGTCGCCTCCGCCGCGAGGGGTCGGCACCTTGTCAGTTTTGGTGCCGACTTTGACTGGATCCATGAAAACGCGTCAGCTTATGACGGTTTTAGAGCCATCTACACCTTTCCAACTCTCGATGCGTTTCTGAACGGTCAGCCCGATCAATATCGACAAGCGTTCGGAAATCCCACCACCCATTTCGCAACGCCCAGGTACTCTGGATTTATTCGATCACTGGACGCTGGCCAACCGTTTCACCATTGACGCAGGTATCCGGTACGACTTTGAGCATCTGCCCGCACAGTTCAAGCCGGACACGAACGATTTCGCTCCGCGCTTTGGGATCGCATACGGTCCTTCACCGAATTGGGCGCTGCGGGCGGGTTTTGGCATTTTCTTTGACCGCTATTTGCTGGCTGCCGTAAACCGGGCGCTTGAGAAGAATGGTGTGCAAGCGTTCGATCAAGTCGCAGATGGGCAGGCAGCAACCCAGATCTTACAGTCCAACCTCGGCGGAGGCGGCGGAACTCCCATCCCCTCCATTCGTCCATCAATTTTTACTGCCGACCCAGACTTGCAGACGTCACAGAGCGAAATTGCCACCGCCGGAGCAGAGCGGTTGATTACCAGGAACCTGACGGTAAGCGCAACGTTTCTGTTTGCACATGGTGTGAGGCTTTCTCGCACTCGCAACGTGAATCTCCCCCCGCCTGTCGCGCTCACACTCGGCAATGCTCAGAGCCTCGGAATTCCGAATCCCCTTCCTCAGCAGCTTGGGAGGCTTGTGTTCCCACCTACACGACTCTCATCTCAATACGACGACATCTATCAGTGGGAGAACCATGCAAGTTCCGTTTACAAGGGTCTCTCGCTTTCCGTGAATCGACGACTCGCGAATGAGATCGAGTTTGCTGGCAGCTACACGATATCCAAAGCGATTGATGACGCTTCAGACTTTGACGAGCAGCCGGAAAACTCGTACTTGATCCGGGCCGAACGCGCTTTATCTTCCAACGATCAGAGGCATCGATTCGTGCTCAGCGGCACTTTCGATCTTCCGTTCGGAGACGAGGAAGAAGGCAAAAAGACTTCCGGACCAATGGCCAAGGTGTTCGGCAATATTGAAGCCGCTCCGATCTTGATAATCGGGAGTGGCGGGCCGATCAATGCTCTGACGGGCTTCGATGCTAACCGGAGTGGGGCAATTCCGTTGGCTTCTCGCCCGCTCAATTTTGGCCGCAATTCGTTGCTCACGCCCACCCAGGTGCAATTTGACTTGCGCGTACTGAAGTTCTTCAAGGTCGGAGAGCGTGGGAAACTCGACTTCGTTGTCGAGTCGTTTAATATTCTCAACCACACCAATGTCGTCTCTCTGAACCAGCTCTTTGGCCCAGACAGTTCGCCCATTTCCCGGTTCGCGACACCCAACAAGGCGAGTATTTCGAGGCGGTTGCGGTTCTCGGTGGACTTTGAGTTCTGATGATCCTCGCCAGTCCGCAGCCGGTTGCGATGCCTCTTAGGATTGTGCCCAGTCACGGGCTACTCGGAAGGTTATCGTTGCTTGTAAACGCCCTTAACCAAGTGCCCCCCGCGCCCGCGGCCTCCCGCTCCACACGTTCCCCAGGCCCCAGGGCAGGGGTGTAGCATTTTCCCCTCAATGCGTAATACCCCCCTTTCTCGTTTGACGGGGTAGTACCTTTCGGGAAAAATTCGGCTACACCCACCCCTGTCGGTTGGGGGCTGATTCTGCCGGGGCCGCACGCCGGGTAGCGTGCACGCGTGGGAGCGAGAGGGTCTGTGGGTGTTGAAAAATGCTCTGCATTTTCCTCAAATTAGCCACAACTTGGGAGATAGAAAATGTCTAGAAAAACTGAGAAGAATTTCGCGGGAAAGAGTTTTTCAACACCCACTTGCCTTAACACTGCATTGACCGTAGTGCGTGCCTCCCGCCGGGCACTGGCCCAAGGGGCCCAAGGCACGAGGCTTGCCGAAATGTGAGCAGCGTGGTAAGTTTTGGGTCTCGCCACTCGTACCCTCACTTCGTCTAGAAAGATGAGGCAGATCCATGTCCCATAAAGTTGTGAAGTTAGCTTATTGGTTGGTCCCGATTCTTTTCTCGAGCCTTTGCCCGCTCGCCCTGGTGGCGCAGTATGGCAATGCGCAGGAAAAGCAAGAAAAGCAACCGGAGAAGGCTGCGCACAAACAAACGGTGACCGGTTGCCTGCAGAAGGGTGACGAGGCCGATGAGTTTTCCATCACGGGCGAGGACGGAAAGACCTGGGGACTGCGCAGCAGCACGGTCAAGTTGGACCAGCACCTCGGGCACAAAGTGACGGTCACCGGTTCCAGCGCCCACGAATCGAAAGCCGAAGAGAAGAAAGAAGGACAGGTGGAGAAGGCATCCAGCAAAGAGGAGTATGGCGATCTGGACGTCAGTAGCCTAAAGATGGTCAGCAGCACCTGTAGCAAGTAACCTCTTGCCGGCTCGGGCATGCGAATTCTGGCTTTGCTACCGCTCCGCTTCCTAAGTTGTTAGGCGACAGGGCATGGGGAAGGGACTGCTTGTACGATAGATGTTGCAACAACATCGCGTTAACACTCATCTCTATAGTACTTAAGCTCCAAAATCTTTTTCGTTTGCAAAGATTTTCAGGGTCTATGCGGCGACCGCGGTTAGTTGGGCTGTAACAGGCGTAAGCTGGGCAACCGTGGAGCGTAAAGCGCTGAGGATAGCTACGATGATCTTGCGGCCGGTGGAAGTGAGCTGGTAGCGGTGTGTGCCCACGATTTTGGTGATCAGAGCGTGAGCCCGCAGCAAGCGAAGTTTGCGGCTAATCTAGGCAGAGTGGCGGCGGGTCTGTTGTTTGTCGTCGGTAGTCTGGGGGAAGGAGATGGCGCGGAGATCGCGATTGCGGAAGCCATGGATAGCGAACTCGCCGTGGTTAATGGCGGACAGTAGTGCCCGGTCATCGGCTAAGGGACAGGAGGGCACGCACCCGACGGCCGCGCCATTGACGTGGTTGTTCCAGCCGCTGGAGCAGTTGGTCGAGGGTGGTGGTGTCGTCGACGGTAGCGAAAGCGTCCAGATACCGTGCTGCGGCTTTGTGGGAGAGCTGGGCTCGGCGGTGTAAGTCGGCAATGCCCCGGCGCAGTCGACGCCAAGCGCGGGGCCCTTTGCGGTCCCCCTCCTTGCGCCGATAAACGCGGAAGTCGTCACCGTTATGAAAGGTGGCCTCGGCGCGCAGGACGCAGCCGTTGGGAGTATAGGCCTTATCACGAAAACCGTTCGGCCTCCCGAACACTTGCGCCCTGCTTACGACTAAGACTTTCACATGACTCGAGCGCCTCGAGATTCACAAGACATCGCTCGCGTCAATTCACTGATTGCTATCTCGTCTTCCGGGGCCGATGGCTGGCCCGATAAGGAATCCGATGAAAAAGATTTTGTGGTTGCCAGTAATCGCATTCTTCAGTTACGTCTGCTATGCCCAGCACGACACGGTGATCGTGCGTCCGGTACCCATTGACGACGTTTTGACGAACCCGGGAATGGGCATCACCACCTTCCAGAGATTCAATGGACAAGCGACCAATCCACCGCTGGAATGGTCCGAAGTTGGGCCGGTCACCAAACTACCGCAGGCCGCAACTAAACCTGATTTTCCCGACACGACCATTGCCTATCTCCGCTGGTACTGGAACGCGCTCGAGCCCGAGCCCGGAAAATTCCGCTGGGACATCATTGATCTCGCCCTGAAACAGGCGCGAGCTCACGGCCAGACGCTGGCCATGCGGCTTATGCCTTATTCCAACAAGGATCCACTTCCCGAGTGGTTTCAGAAGTCCCGCGCGCGGCGGGCCAACACGCCCACCGACAAGGACGGCGCTATCTGGCAGCCGGATTCTTCTGATCCTCTCTTTCTGAAGTATTGGGGTGAATTGGTGGCCGAAGCGGGAAAGCGCTATAACGGAAATCCTTATCTCGACAGCGTGGATATCTCTTCCGTGGGCTACTGGGGCGAGGGCTGGAGTTCCTACATGCCTGCCTTCCCTTATCAGAAGGCACTGATTGACATTTGGTTCGACGCTTTTCCCCATACAACACTGTTGATGAACTTTGACGAACAGCAGGCGCTGACGTACGGAACCAGCCGAGGCGCCGGCTGGCGGCTGGATTGTCTCGGCGATTTGCGCGTGAAGTCTGATGATCCCTACTTCGAACCGGAGATGTTGGATATCTATCCCCAGCAGGTGGTGCGGGCCGGTATTCAGGATGTTTGGCAACACCGGCCGGTGTCGTTAGAAGTGTGCGGTACCGTCTCTGAGTGGAAGAGGGACCACTTCGACGCGAACTACATTCTGGAACAAGGTTTGCGTTGGCACGTTACATCGGTAAATCTAAAATCGTCCCCCATTCCTGAGGACTGGAAGGCCGACTTCGAAAGTTTCCAGAAAAAGATGGGATATCGCTTTTTGCTGCGTCGTTTGGAATATCCCAAAACCGTCGCGCCTGGTTCCATGATGTCCATACACATGTGGTGGCTGAACGCGGGTGTCGCTCCTGCTTACACCAATTATCCCCTGGCTGTGCAGTTACGCTCGGCAAAAGACAGCGCCGTGATCAACGTTCCCGTGGATATAAGAGAGTGGCTTCCTGGCGATGCTGTCTTCGATGGAAGTGTTTACGTCCCTAAGACCTTACCGGAGGGCACTTACGACTTCCGGGTTGCCATGCTTGATCCTCGGAGTGGCAAACCTGCAATACGTTTTGCGATTGCCGGCCGAGACCCCGACGGTTGGTACAGCGAAGGCCAGGTTCGGGTCAGTTCACCGCAGGGCCCGGAATAAATCAGTGCGCACGGGAGGAGTTCATGAATCGCCGCGAATTCTTGAAATCGCTGCTGGAACGGCGCTCGCCTCTATCCCACCACGCGCGCCCGCTTGGCGGTGACCTGGGAAGAAGGAACCTGGGCAGCCTGGCTGTACGATCTGCTGCAGCCGCAGGTCGAGCAAGTTCTGCTGTGCAATCCGCGCCGCAATGCCTTGTTAAAGGAGGGCAGCAAGAGCGTGGCGGATTAAACATCGCTTTCCACATCCTTCCCCCACCGTGCCCTTGGGCGTCGGTCCCTTGTGCAATCTGACGATTCGCGCCGGGAGACCAATTCATGCCCACCAACACCTATCCGTTGCGTCACCTACAACCCCGAGGTCTACCGGTCAGGGGTCTCGCTCGGGTGCTGGAAGCGAAACACGTTGCCTCTGTCCAACGATGCCCCAATGTGTAAGACAAAGACGTAAAAAAGGGTACGACGACATCTTCTTCGGGGTTAATAGGAATGCGCACCACCGGAATATTGCTGAACGTGGTGCTGAAACCCTTTGAGCCGTTGATAGGTCATATTGCGACTGCGGAGATTAAAGTTCGTGCGGGAGCAGTTCTTCCTGGCAGCGGCGGCGCAGAACATCAAGCGACTAGTGCGGTTCCTCAGCCAACCGACAACACCTACTATGGAAGCTACGGTGAGAGGAAAAACTCGATGGCAGCGGATAATCGCTTCCAACAGTACATTAGTAAGTCAGAGCAGTTCCCCAGTTTGGTCTCCTACGACACTGGATAGTTTCCACAAGACTATCTTGGTCACCAGATACAGAGCCGGGATAATCCACAACCCAGAAGCGATAATCGCTCTTGAATCGGATGTAGCTGAAATAACCCGCAAGAGCGGCCAGAACGACGCTAACTGCTGGCGCGGAATGCGGCTTTCCTTCGCTGCATCCGCCTCTACGAAACTGCCATCGACCGACAGGTGCCTGCCCTGCACCAATCCCACTTCCACACACTGGAGCACGATCTGCTCAAACAGCTCCTCGAATAGCTTCGATTCCTGAAAACCGTCCATGCCGGTTTTTCGAGAACGTGGATTGGTGCGGGATCTCCTGATCGAATCCCAGGCCGGTAAACCAGCGCCACGCCAGATGCATACGCAGTTCCTCCACCAGTTTGCGTTCGCTGGTGATGCCATATAAATAGCCGATCAACAGAATGCGCAGCAGAAGCTCGGGATCAATCGACGGGCGCCCCGTATCGCTGTGACTCTCTTTCAGCTTTTCCCGCACGAAGGCAAAACTGATGTGCTTATCGATCAGCCGCAACAGGTGTGTATCAGGGACTTGGTCTTCCAGGCGGAAGTAATAGAACAGCTCGGAGCGGTCGTGTTGCCCCATCATGATCAGCAGGCCTCCGACGATCGAAATAAAACAGAGCATGGACGGATGCTTTCTTCTAACATGCTTCTGCCGAATCTCATCCCGCTAATCGACATGACTTTTTCAACACCCACGTAATTTTGCAACAGTAATGCTCGCCCACTGGTGAAGACTCATTCGTTGGTGATTGTCGCAATGTTTCCATCAAGCTTGGTAAGTTGGACGGTAAACTTCTCGTGGTAGGTACAGGCTCTGTCCTGAAGGATGCTAAGCGCCATTGCCTCGCCGAGGAGCATGGACGTTTCGGTATCGCTGCGCCAGTGGATGCCGGCGTGGATACCGTGACCGTAGCTGACGTTGTGCGCTAGCTTGTTCAATTCGCCGTTGACGGTGATCTGGCCACCATCCGAACCGGTATAAGCCACCAGCGAGAGGCCGTCGCTTGATGGCACCATGGGATTGGGCCACACATGACTGCCGTCGAAGAAAAACTTCAGCATGGTGATGCAAGCGCCGGCAACGGTTCCGTGACCAGTGGGATACGACGGATGAGTCGGCGAACCCTCAGGGAATGCCTGCGAAAGCAGATACGTCCCATATTTGCTGAAACTCTGGGCTACCGCTGGCGAGTTCAGAACGTTGCTGTTCAATCGAGCATTGATCTTGTTTTGGTTGCCACTCATGATCTGATGCAGGACACCTCCGCCTGCCTCCGGACGATGCACAAGATGAATCAGCCACTTGTGGAACCATACTCGGTTAATAGCGCGAGCAGCAACTTCTCCCTGCGTGGCAGCGTAATCCGGTCCGCCGAAGGTGCCGAAACCGTTCTGCGTCTTGGATCCGACGTATGGGTTGCCGGGGTTGACGGGGAATTTCAGACCAGCCATCACAAGGAAGGCAGTGAAGTACGCCTGATACAACACGTCCACGTGAGTATAAGCCGCAAGACTACGCCCATCATGCAGGTAGCGCTGAACCTGATCGACTTGCTTGGCGAGTCCGGTGCTGATGCCATTTTGAACCTCCAGGAACGTCGTGGTGTCGGTCATGTAGTCAATACCCGGCAGGTATGTTGTCATCAACTGGCTCATTGGTTGAGAGCCAAAGGTCGTCGGAGTAATCATGAACTGTGACATATATGGCCCTACTGCGTCACCCGCGAATGGACCTCGGAACAGCAGATTAGGTGTTACGTTACCATCACCATCTCTTGGGCCGTTGTAGGCTGGCATGGTCGTAAGCTCTGCTGCCGCTGCAATAGCAGTAGCATTTGCGGCGTAGTCGCTAAAGGCCACATCGCGCAACAGTGAGCCCCAGTACATTTCTACCAATTGCGTACCATAATCGGCGCTCGCGATCTGCGCGAAGGGTGGGACGAGCGGGAGACCCCCCGGATCACCGATCCACGGAGCATTGCCGAACTGGTCGGAGTCGGCAGTTTCCAGATCGAAGGCATACGAGCCTTGGGGACCGTTCAGTGTGTGCGTGCCGCCAATGATGATGGCCTCGAAGTCACTATTCTGGCCGGTCTGCAGTGCCTTCTTAAAGGACACCCACGCCGCCGGATTGACCACTCCAATAGCGTCCTGCAGCAGGCCTTTGCTATAGCTCGCGGAGTGGTCGGGATAGAGCTGCTCGTCGCCGTTTGTTGTATGTGGGGGAACGGGAATGTGAAAGTCTTTTTGTGCTGTCGCGATGCGAAGTGTAAGGGCATATTGCTCCCGCCCGCTGAACGTAGGCGAAACTCTGATATTGGCAATAGCGGAACCGCTGCGTCTCCCAGACTGGGCGAATGCGATAGGGGTCTTGCCGAGAACACCGGCTGCGACTGTTGCCATGCCCATCTTTCCTAAGAATTTGCGCCGGCTGTTTGAACTAATCTCCTTGCCTGGATGCTGACCATCAGCGTCACTTTTGGGAATCCTTTCCATGGTTGTGCCCCTCTTTAATCCTTAGAAGCCCCATTCTGGCTGGGGTCGAGGGAGATGGAAAGACACAAAGGACCAATGACCAACGAGCGGTGTTCCAAAAGGCCACTACCTGCGTGGACTGTGGGAAAGGGCTACACTTGTCATCGTAAGGTTGCCTCCGACCCGCGCTTTCAGGATCTGCTGCGCCGCATGAATTTCCCGCAATAGGCGTGGAAAATCCCTCCTCGTCGCTTGCTGTTTAGCGATACGTGTTGTTAACAGACGATAGCGGTCTGGCCGGTAATTGCACTGGGCGAGGGCCATTTGCTCGCGGGGTGTGAACTACCGTGCTGGACTCGGCGGAGCGCTTCTGTGCTATTGTCTGCTTAGTCGCGCTATCGCCACCAAGAAAATACTAATTTGGCCGAGAATACTTGACGCTTTTTGTCGCGAGGCAGTCATGTCAGGCCTACTCAAGCAAATTCTTCGATGGCTCTGCCCGCATCGCTTCTCCTGGCCGCACAGTGGTGTTGATGGACAGGATTATCAGGTCTGCCTCTTTTGCGGCACGGCATTTGAATATTGATGTGACCACGATGTGCCGAACCGGACGGTTGGTTTTACCTACGGGGGGGATGAGCCGACAGTACTTCTCGCCCCGCCGTCTGGCGGACGCCTAGGATTGTGCTTTTCAAGCGCATGAGTTTACACCCAAGTATTACGGTGTTTCCATAAGTGACGAAAACAGGCGGTTACACTTAGAACCCCGGTCGTGAGTGTTAAGGCGCTATTAGTGCGCCGGGATAAACCGGCATGAAGCAGAGAATGCAAAATTCTTACGGGAAAGGACTAGCGATCCGCTCGGCCCCGAGTCTTGCGCTGATACCGCGAGGGACTCAGTGAAGCGTAGACAGGGGTATAGGCGGGGTGGGCTATTGAGCTGCAAAAACTTACAACCCGGACGCCGACGCGGTTAATATACGCGGAAGGCAACATGAACAGGGGCGATAGCGCGAGTCCCTTTTCAGTCCGGCGTAGTCGAAGACCCCAGGCACGCCTAGACACTTCATGCACGAGAACCGGGAGACCTCGGAGATGCCTGCGACGAAAATCAGTCGCAGGACGGCGGGAGAAGGCTCAGGCCACACGGCCCGCATGTACGTCTCCGGTGTTCGGCTGACTGCGGGTAATGGCCAGATCCTCGGAGATCGCCAATCCGATGGCAGCACCCAACCAGCCAGGCCCCGTCACGGTTGTGATGGGGCCTGGTTTGAGATCGAACCCCAACGTGCACCGGGCCCCATGTGGCTCCTTGAGAGTGCGAACTGCGCGGATGCATCGTGCAATCCGAATTGCCTTCTTTTTTGCACTAGTCTATTGCATTCTTTATGCAGCTATCAAATAATGGAAAAAATACGGCCCGCGCGGAGAAGGTGTACGATGACCCCGTTATGGCCAAAGATGATCCGTTCGGCTTTACGAGACGAGATTCAAGAACTAAAGGAAGAGGCGGCCGCGCTAACCCGACAGAGCCAAGAAAACTGCTCGACACGCGGAAGTCTTGTCCGAACGAATCAAGCACCTACAAGCCCAAATAGCAAAGAAGTCCTAAGGTGTCGTACCCGCATGGGTTGATACGTGTGCTGGACTAGTTCGTCCTGAATCTGTTTCAGAAAACTCTCTACTCCACTTTCCTCAATGGCTTCAAACGTCACCCCGTCGATGCCCGGAGCTCCGTCATTACTTTTCGCCATCTGGTAGGCTAAAGCGTGCTCACGTGATAGCTGGAGAAATTCGAGTTTGCAGCGACGGAATACGGGCGAAAGGGTAAAGTTGTCGCGAGTGACGACGTAAAAGCAAAAATCAGCAGCATCGGAATCAACAAATGTGCTCGCGAAAGCGGATTTGATCGAAAGAATTTTATTAGAAAGCTTGTTCGGAATTTGCCTGTAAAGCGAAATTCGTACAAGGAATTTGAAGGGTGGCTCAAGGGATACAAATTAAAACGTCAAGTGTGATTTCGATAACAGAAACGTGTGGACAACGGGGGAGTTTTCGTACCTAGGTGAGCAATAGGAGTTAATTGACTTCAGCTAGTGGTAGCGTCGATGCTGGAAGGCAAATGACTTTCATGAAAATCGAGAAAGATGCTAAGCGCTGCCGAACTTGCGAAAGCGCGGCGTGCTGAACGCTCACCTAGGCATAGACAATCGCCTTTTTGTTGACCCAGTCTCTTGAAAAATGTCGAGACGCCGGAGTTTCAGAATGCGCGAGTGGATTTAGAGAATTACTTTGCGGATTGTCATAAAACTGCCTTGGGCCAAGCCGGGGGCGCCGGTCCAACGTGCATCACCGAAGTTGAGGTTGCTCATGTTCCCGTTCCGGTCAGGATCACCTTTTGCGGGCTTGCGCCTCCATCGTCACTGATAGTAACCACGGCGTGCCGATTCCCGATTGCCGACGGAGTGAAGGTTACTGTAATCGTACAATTCGCTCCCGCAGCGATGCTTATCCCGCAGGTATTCGTCTGCGAGAAGTCATTGGGGTTCGTTCCTGTAATCGTAATGCCGCTGAAGTTCAACGCCGCAGTGCCGAAGTTTGTCACCGTCACATTCTGCGGCGCACTAGTCCTGCTCACCGGCTCGTCGCCGAACGACCGGGTGAAGTTAGAAACCGAGACGACAGTTCCTGATCCGCTCATTGGTACCGCTTGCGGACTGGCCGGATCCGAGTCGCTGATGGCCAGAACGGCACGCCTTAGGTTCTTCTCGGTAGGTGTAAACATAATGGAGATCGAGCAACTCGCGCCGGCGGCGAGCGCGGAATCGCACGTGTTGGTCTCGGCAAAGTCACCGGGATCGAAGCCGGCGATGTAGATCTTGTTGATCTTCAGCGTGCCGGATCCCTGATTCATTGCTATTACTTCTCTCGTTACGCTTGCGCCAAGTAATTTTGTTGGGAGGTATCGCTTAAGCGGGGAGATGCTTACAAAGGTCTGCGGAACGATCTTGGTTACAAACCCATCAGGGAAGCTTTTCAACTTCGGCTGGAGTGCCAGCAGTGTCGTCGGGAAGTACTGCGAACCCGTAGTTCCTGTCACGTACGCGCTGTTCTGTTTGTCCACGACCACGCTGTAACCGGAGGTGTGCTGGGGCCCGCCCAGATAAGTGGAGTAGACAAGACCGGTGCCGTAGCCATCGATCTCTGTAACAAATGCGTTATCAACCCCCCATTTCGTGGGCTGGATGGCGTTGAGTGTCGGAAAATCGGCCGAGTTTGTAGTTCCGGTCACGTAAACACTGCCAGCGCTATTCACGGCGATGCCGCCGCTACTGTCCCCCCCGCTCCCGCCGAGGTAGGTAGAGTAAACTAGAGCGTTTCCACTGGCGTTGAATTTGGTAACAAACGTATCCTGATTGCCCCCATAAGTGGGCTGGATGGCATTGACCATGGGGAAATCGGTCGAGACCGTGGTTCCGGTGACGTACGTGTTGCCGATTGAATCCACGGCAATGCTGTGACCCGAGTCCTTGTTACCTCCACCGAGATAGGTCGAGTAGACTAGTGCGGTGCCGCTGGCGTTGATCTTGGTCACAAAAGGATCGCCACATGTGTCTGGGCAGGTAAAACCCCCGGCGAAGGTGGGCTGGATGGCGTTGACCGTAGGGAAGTCAGTGGAGTTTGTAAAACCTGTCACGTAGGCATTGCCTGATGAGTCCACCGCTATGCCATGGCCTTCATTCTCCTTGCTGCCACCCAGATATGTAGAATAAATCAGCTTTCCAGCAGAGCCGATCTTTGTGACAAAGGCAGCGTAGTCAAAGCTATTTCCGAGATAATTCGGCTGGATGGCATTGAGTGTTGGAAAATCCGACGAGTTAGTCATCCCAGTCACATATGCCCCGCCACCTGCGCCCACGGCAATACTTAGTCCCCAATCGTAGTTGCTCCCGCCCAGATATGTGGAGTATACGAGGGCGCTGCCCGCAGGATTGATTTTCGTCACGAACGCGTCTGTCCCAGCGCCTCCGAATTGAGGCTGAATCGCATTGATCACAGGAAAATCGGGAGAGTCGGTAATGCCCGCTATGTAAGCATTCCCAGCCGAGTCCACCGCAATGGCCGAGCCGCCTTCGGCGGCAGTTCCTCCGAAGTAGGTTGTATAGATAAGTGCTGTGCCGTCGCGATTGAGCTTCGTCACAATAACATCTTGTGAATTACTTATGCCGGTAAAATAGGCATTGCCTGCCGAATCGAGTGCTATTGAGGGGTCGCCATTGCCCCCTAGATATGTTGAATACGCCAGCACAGGATCAATTACGAGTGTCCTTTCACGATCGTACGCTGCAAGCGCGAATCCTACCTCGTTCTTACGCCTGATCACGTACCGGCCACGAACCTCTTCGCGAACCTTATTCCGTTCCTGGTAAATATGCGGAGCCTTGAGATGTATGATTGTTCCTGAGCTGGTCAACACCAGATCGCCGTGGTCCAGACGAAGTCGCTTCGCACCATCGATTTCCAGACGAATTGCTCGCGGGCTCGCTCCCGGGTGGAGAATGAAGTCAAATTCGAGTTCCCGCTGGTTTCCGTAGTAGATTAGGTTCACGCCGGGATAAACATTCTCATAGTACACTCTGGCAAATAGCCGCACGTTCGTATGCCACTTTTTCGGATCATTTCCAACAAAGTAATTGCTTTTCCCAGACAGCTCATGCTGCCCTGCGATTACAGCGTCGGCATTTGCACCAATTAGCTTGATTTGAACGATGCCGGCTCCTGTCGTTAGCAGGGTCTTTCGCAGTCCGTTCCCGTTGTCGCTGCGAGATAGGATAGTCTTCTGCCCAGCTTGAACTGGCGTGTCTTGCTTCGGTCGGCGTAGATCAAGTACGGCTTTGGTGGGAGTCAGCAACACGGTGTATCCCGCACCCCGTGAGAGGTATTTCACCTCAGGATCACTTTGACCCTGATTTGCTTCGAAGGCCAGAGGGAGGTTTCCGTAATTTTCGACAACTTGCGATGAGCTGGGCGGGTAGGCTTGAGCGAGCACTGACCATATTGAGAGACAAAAGGAGACGTGGACAGCCTGCCTCATTGAGAGACAAAAGGAGACGTGGAGAGCCTGCCTCATATGCGTCCTCCTTAGGAAATACAACGGCCCCAGGAGTTAGCTGACTTGCAGAAGTCGTTGTAACCGGACGGATTCTCCCCCAATACTTTCCGGAAGTCAAGCGGTGTTTATCGACAATCTGGCAGCGCAGGGAATGAAGGTGCGCGTAGGCATGGAAGCCAATTCGCACATCTTTTGATCCAGCATCAGCAGCATCCGGAAGCGAAGAGTCTAGCGCCTGATGGCACGCCATGCAACGCAGACACCAGAGGACTGCTAAAGCGTGCTCACGTGATCGCCGGAGAAATTCGTTACGTCGGCAAGAAAACAGATCGCAAATGGGAAGAAGGCGGCGAAATCAGCGTTTTGGAATTTGCAGCTACCGAATACGGGAGAAAAGGTAAAGTTGCCGCGAGTGATGACGTAAAAGCAAAAATCAGCAGCATAGGCATCAACAAATGCGCTCGCGAAAGCGGATTTGATCGGAAGAACTTCATCAGGAAATTGATTCGTGACATCCCCGTAAAACGCAACTCGTACGGGGAATTTGTGCGCTGGCTTCAGGGCTACATGTCATCATCCTGAGCTATTCGTAGCGCAATGCAACCATGGGATCGACCTTCGCCGCACGGCGGGCGGGAATGTAGCAGGCCAAACATGCGACGGCAGCCAGTCCCAGCGCCACCGCCAGGTAAGTCAGCGGATCGCTTGGTTTGACCCCGAACAGAATAGCCGAGATTAGCCGCGTCAAGCCCAGGGCTAGCGCAACTCCGGCAACAATCCCGATGGAAATAAGCTGGAATCCAAGCTTGCCAACCCACTTGAGTATATCGGCAGGATGTGCCCCCAGCGCCATGCGGATTCCGATATCGTGCGTGTGCTGACTGACGAAATATGACATCACTCCGTAGGTACCCATTCCTGCAAGGAAAATCGCAAGCGCCGCAAAAATGCTCAGGAGCTGCATGTACAAGCGGGCGTCGCCCATCGATCGGTCCAGAACCTGTTGGATCGTCCTTAAGCTGGTGACGGGCTGGTCGGGGTCGAGTTCGGCGACAATCTGCTTGATCGGCTTGGCCAAGTCCGAAGCGTGAGTCATAGGGCCAACTCGGATGGCAAGGTCCTGCCACAGGTGAGCCACGATCGCGCCACCCGGGTACACGTCGGGCTGCTGCATGAACGAAGCGTAGATGAACGGCGGCGCTTTTCTGCCGAGCCCGTATTGCTTCACATCTCCGACTACGCCCACGATTTGCCGCGTTCGGTCCTCTTCGGTGGGATACGGATCGAAGCGCAAGCGCACCTGCTTGCCGATGGGATCTTCGTCTGGAAAGAACTTGCGCACGAACGCATCGTTCACAACGATCGCCCACCGCGCAGCCTTGGTGTCGTGCTCGTCGAGGTAGCGCCCCTTCTTTAATGGAATTTTGAGCGTCTGGAAGAAGCCAGAAGTTACCTGGTTATAGCCCGCTTGGGGCCTTTGCTCGGCGGGCGGTGTCGGGCGGCCCATTATCGAAAACGTAGACTGTCCCGAAAAATGGGTTGGAATTCCGCCCGATCCAACCGATTCGACTCCCGGCAACGCTGATACTCGTTCGAGCAGGCGCTGATAGAAACTGTTTACCGCCGGTTTGGCCTTTTCCATATCTCCGCCGGGCACTCTTTCCATGTACTTGTCGCCTTCGGGCAGCTGAAAAGCCATAGTGAGCAGGTTGCTCGCATCGAAGCCGGGATCCACTGCGCGCAAGCGGATCATGGTGTTGATCATCAGGCCGGTGCCAACCAGCAATACCATGGCCAGAGCAACTTCGGAGATGGCCAGCAAGCGCCGCATGATGCCGCCAGAAAGGGGAGCCGAGCCGCGAGCGCCATCGCGGAGAGCGTGATTCAGATCCGAGCGCGAGCCTTGAAACGCTGGCGCCAATCCAAACAAAACTGCCGTCAGCAGTGAAACACCCAACGCGAAGAGGACAACCCGCAAATCAACGGTCATCTTGTCACCGTTGGGAACGCCCTCGCCTTCGCCAGAGCTAGCGAGCCAGAGAACCAGGCGAATGCCCCAAGATGCCAAGAGCAAGCCAAAGGCGCCTCCAAGCAGCCCAAGTAGCGCACTCTCGGTTAGCGATTGTTGCACCAGTCGCCCGCGGCTTGCGCCGAGCGAGAGGCGCACCGCGCACTCGCCACGCCGCACCTCGGTGCGCGACTGGATGAGATTCGCGACATTAGCGCAGGCAATCAGCAACACGAAGGCCACCGCTCCGAGCAGCGGATACAGTGCCTGCCTGGCCCAGCCGAACAGTTCTTCGTGCAAGGGAGCCACCTTCTTGCCGATGCCCTTGTTAGTCGCTGGATATTGGAGTTCGAGCCGTCGCGCGATGGTATCCATTTCTGCCTGAGCATTGGCCGTGGTCACACCGGGCTTGAGACGCGCGACGGGCATTAGCCAGTGATCAGAGCGCTCCACGTAGCGGTGGCTTTCCGGATTGATGGGCTGCCACAGGTCGACCTTAATTCCATCCAGGGAGGTAAGTGTCTGCGGCATCACGCCCACCACGGTAGATGTCATGCCGCTCACGCGAAAGGTTTTGCCGAGAATGTTGGGATCGCGATTGAAGTGCGTCTTCCAGAACCGCTCGCTGATCACCACGGTCTGATCGTGATCCTGCATCTCCGCAGGAAAAGAGGCTCTGCCGAGTATCGGCTTCACGCCCAGCAGACCGAAAAGGTTGGGCGTGGAGTCCTGCACGATGATGCGCTCGGCTTCGCCGGTGCCGGACAAAATGCCCTCTTCGCCGAAGCTGGTCAGCGCAATGTCCTGAAAGACATGATTCTGCTTTTTCCAGTCGAGCGACTCCGCGATGGGCGGGTTTTGCCCAGACTCGGGATGGGTGAGTTGCATTTCATAAATGGTGACCAGCTGTTCCGGATGGTTATAGGGAAGGGAACGCAGCAGAAGTACATCCAACACGCTGAAGATTGCGCTGTTGGCGCCAATGCCCAGCGCCAGCGAGAGAATCACGACCGTCAGGAAGCTGGGACTCTTGCGGAGGGTTCGGACCGCCAGGCGCAGGTCCTGCGCCAAAGCTTCCAGCCATGCCAAAGCATGCTTCATAGGCTCCCCCAATGCCGACGAGCGGTGGTGGACCAAGATTTCCCTGCAACTCGCGAACCAAATCGACGCATTCGTTAATTCGTTGGCCCTAAAGACAAAACCGACGTTTGCCCCGAATCGCTCGACGCTTCCACTGTCCACGCTTACAACTCAATGTCCGGAAATGAACGTTGTCTCACTCTCTTCGCGGGCGGGCGTCCACACCACGTTATTCCATCTCGAAGCTCACGTACAATCCGTCTTCGTATTCGACTTGAAGCACACCACGGCATCTTCAGTTTGCTAACGACAGATTGCAGCGACTCCATTGGAGTCCAGTTGTATTCAACTGCTAGCCTGCCGAGTCTGCCCCACGCGCGGGCGACCGGGTCCAAGTCCAAAATCGGATCCGGCAGGGGGAGGAGCATTTTGCCGTCCGTATACACCTACCCCTCTCTCGTTTGACGGGATAGGAGGTAGGAGAAAAAAAGTCCGTCCTCCATAGTGACAAATCAGTAAACAGGAGGAATGGCGCGGCCCCCGCCCGTCCCCGCACTGCGTTGCGAAGGACAGGGAGCCTACTGTAGAGGTGCACAAATGGGGCAGCGAGCGAGCGAAGGGAACCTTACGAATCCAGCACATCTACACACTCATCATCGCAAGAACGGGGAGCTGTACTAGCCACTCACACCAGCGATTTGCACGGAAAGAAATGGGACAAGCTGGCAATTTACATTATCGACGAGAGGTTGACCCTGCATGAGGTCGAATCCCTGCTGATTGCGGTCTCCACGCCTGAAGGTAACAAGAACCGTGGGAAATTGACGGGTGATCTGAAGAAGAATTTGAAAGATTTCATGAAGGCTGCTGCCATTGATGAAATTAACGCGAGTCTATATCCGAATCAAGAGCCTAAGCAGACGAAGAAGACTCGCAGAATCACAGAAAAGAAGATCGATGCTTTCGTCGAACAGATCGGCGTTGCAAAAACAGCGAATATTTTGTACCCGTCCGGTGAACACATCTTCCGCAACTGAAGCTTCTTCGTAATACTTCCCGACAGGCAGCGAATGCAGGGGTGGCCATGCCACGCCAAGGTGGAGGTATCGACCGATGAACGGGAACAAGCCGGATATGGAGAAGCGACTTTACTGGCGGAGGATTCTGGAAGAGGCGGCGACGAGCGGGATATCGATGCGGGAGTTTTGCCGGCAGCGACGTTTGAAGGAAACGCAGTTCTACTGGTGGCGGCGGATGCTGAAGTCAGGGGGTCAGGAACGGCGGGTAGAGCGGCCCGTGGAGCGAGAGAGGGGGAGCTTTGCCTTGGTCAGCGAGGAAGTAGGAGCGATGACGGCTGATCTGGAGTTGGTGCTGCGTGACGGGCGACGGTTGCGGATCGGTCGCGGGGTAGAGGAAGAAAGCTTACGAGCGGTTTTAGCGGCGCTGGAGCCGACCAGCCCTAGATACCGGACCTAGATAATAATGAGGAGAAGGGATGTTGAGTTTTCCAGCGGCAATCAAGGTGTATCTGTGTACGGTGGCCTGCGACATTTCGATGGATTATCGATGATGGCGGAACATGTGATCCGCTGTAATCCGTTCTCTGGGCATCTGCTGGTGTTTTGCAATCGGCGAAGCGACCGGCTGAAGATTCTGTACTGGGACCGGGACGGATGGGCGATCTGGTACAAGCGATTGGAAGTGGGCACGTTTCAGTTTCCCTTTGCTGAGACGGGACGGAAAGAAATCGCGGCCTGGGAGTTGGGCTTGCTGCTGGAGGGAATCGATCTGAGCAAGGGACAGCGCAGAAAACGCTACAGCTTGCCAACCGGGCGTCCGGAGAGCCCGGCGACGACGGGACCGCAGGCAGAGCCGGAAACTTCTTAGCCACGTCGCTTCGACTGGGGTCGACGGGCAGGGCTGCGACCCACCGCATCGCGCTGGGTTCGGTTCCAGTCTGCGCCTTCTTGCTCCACTGCGGCACGAAACGTCTGGTAGTGGTTCTTGAGACGCTGCTCGTAGCCGGGAGACTGCAGGACAATAGACTCGAAAAGATCCAGAAGCAGGGGCGAGTATTGGGTTTGCTCGGCCATGGGGTCCAGATACGGGCCTTGCCATTCGAGTGGATCTAGAAGGTCGGAAGTGTGGGCCCATTTCTGATAGAAGTCCATACTTTCCCAGCCATAGCTGATGCTGGCCCAAACCTTCCAACCGGTGTGGGGTCGGAGTACGAGGATAGTGACGCGCCGACAATCGCAGCCCGGTTCATTGCAATACAACTCGATAAAACCATAATCTCCGTGGGGCAGAGGAGTTCCGCGGGGAACCTTCAGGGACCGGGTCTCACGAGCTGCCAGTTCCGGAAATCTCTCCATAAACGGTGCCATGGGCATGGCGGGATTGTAGCGCGGAAGCCGAGGTTCGGATCCGGGGAGAAGGAAAAAGGATGTGGAAAAAGGTTGGAAAAAGGTTTGGTGAAAAGGCTTGACAATATCCGATATCACTATGATGATATCGGACATGACGACCGCACAAATCGAACACCGGATCGCGCAGGTGAAACAGCAACTGACTCGACTGGGAGCGATGCATCCTGGGAGCCTGAGCGAGCAGTACAACGTTTGCGGCAAGCCCGGTTGCCGCTGCAAAGACCTCAAGAATCCCCAGAAGCACGGGCCCTATCACCAGCTCAGCTTTACCTGGCGCGGCCAAGGCGGCACTCGTTTCGTGCGGGCCGAGCGGCTGGCGGAGATGCGGCAGAAACTCGCCAACTACAAACGCTTCCGGGAACTGAGCGAGGAGTGGGTGGATCTGACGTTGGAACTGGAACAAGTGGAGCGGGAGCGGTCCAGGTAGATGGAGATCGATCCCCACAACTTGCCGAAGGAAGCTGGCATTCTGCGGCAGATCGTGTTGCAGTTGCTTGGGGTGGTCGAAGAACAGGACCGATTGCTGGAGCGCGTGCAACACCAGTTGCAGCAACTGCTACGCCAGCGTTACGGGCCGAAGCGGGAGCGCATCGACGAAAACCAGCTCTTCCTGTTTGCGGCTCAAATCATCGCCGCCGCCCGCCAGGCGAAAGCTGCCGAACCGGGAGCTCAGGGAAGCGGAGCTTCCGGGACCACAAGACGAGTCCACGGCAAAGGTCATGGACGCAAACCGCTGCCGGCATCTTTGGAGCGTCGTCGCGTGGTGTTCGACTTGGAGGAAGCGCAACGGCAATGCCGGGACTGCCAGAAATCGATGCAACGCATCGGAGAGGACGTTAGCGAACGACTGGAGTTCGTCCCCGCCTCTCTCCATGTGATCGAAGAAGTGCGGCCCAAGTACGCCTGCGTCCGCGGTTGTGGCGTGGTCGCAGCCCCGAAGCCAGCGGCGGCCATCGAGAAAGGCTTGCCCGGACCAGGACTGTTGGCCCAGGTCGCGGTTAGCAAATATGGCGATCATCTGCCGCTGTACCGGTTAGAAGGTATCTTCCGCCGCCAGGGCGTGGAGTTATCGCGCCAGACGATGTGTGACTGGATGGGAGCCTGCGCGGAACTGGTCAGCCCGGTGCGGGAACGCATGAAGCAGGTGATGTTGACCTCGAAGGCGGTGCAGACCGATGACACCCCGGTACCGGTACTGGATGCAGAGTTGACGCGCACCCGCACCGGGCGCATCTGGACCTATGTGGGGGATCGGAATCATCCTTACATCGTGTACGACTACACCGGCAATCGCCGGGGTCAAGGACCCGCCGAGTTTTTGCGAAGCTATCGAGGGTATCTCCAGGCCGACGCCTACCCTGGCTATGATGCCATGTTCAAGAATCGATATGGCGAGCTGATCGAGGTCTTATGTTGGGCGCACGTGCGCCGGTACTTCTATGAAGCCCAAGCCAAGGATGTGGCTCGCGCTACGGTGGTGCTGGCCTATGTGGGGTTGTTGTATGACGTCGAACGCGAAGCTCGGGATTGCCATCTGAATGCCGACCAGCGGCTGGCCCTCCGCCAGGCTAGATCGCGACCCATTCTGGAGGACATCAAAAACTACCTCGAGGCGGAAAAACCAAAAGTGTTACCCAAAAGTCTGATGGAAGACGCGATCGACTATACCCTGAAAAGCTGGACCGCCCTACTTTGCTACTGCCAGGATGGCGATTTGGAAATCGACAACAACGGAGCTGAGCGCAGCCTTCGATCGATCGTGATAGGTCGCAAAAACTGGTTGTTCTATGGCAGTGACGCAGGCGGACGCACCGGCGCAGTGTTGAGCACTCTGATCGCCAGCTGCACGCGGCAACTTATCGATCCCTTCGCCTATCTCCGCGATCTCTTCGCACGCATTGCTGCTCATCCACAAAACCAACTTGACGAACTACTGCCCGATCGCTGGCAACTCGCACACTCATCCGCTCAACCCTGATAAATAGCGATTATTCCCATCTAGGTGGTCTCTGTTCCCGAATGGTTTTACCGGACGGGTACGAATATTTTGGGTGTTTCACCAGGGCGCGTAAGTCAACTCCGAGGCGAGAAACGGCTACGTCGTTGGGTGATTGCTGCCGGAAAGAGAGAAAAGGTTCTGGTCGCAATCGAAACAACCAAGAAGAGAGTTCAGTAGATGTCAGAACACGCTCCATGGTGGTTAACCCATATTGCAGGGCCAATTCTGTTTACGTCGTTTGGTGCGGCGTGCGCTGCAAGAGAAACGTGTGTGTAAACTTACAAAAACCAAACGCCCAAGTCCATTGACACAACCGACAGTCGTTAGAGATTTCTTTAACAGGGGCGATCACACTCGAAACCCCGGTCATTGAGTGTAATCGCGATTTATCGCCGACCACAGCACTAAACGGTTTCTGTTGGCGACTCTAAAGGAACGTATCGCCGTTCACTGAGCTCATTTCCGCTCTGCGGAGGTGGAAGTAGAAACAGGCATGAAGTCGGCAAGTCCATCTACCCGCAAAGTGTCCACACTGCCTTTAGGGCTGAGCGTAAATGTTACAAAACTCTTGTCGCGCTCGGGTGCTCTCCAAGTCGCGCGGAAAGTCTCATATTGCCAATGGTTAAGTGTTCCGACCCAGCCTAGACCTACGATATTCAGACTGATTTCTCCATTCTTAAGTGACACCACTGCATCCCCGTAGAGATCATTGGCATACTTGCCCGCGTATTTCTCAATTGGCAAAGAGGGCTTGGTGTTTCGGTTCCGTTCTGTCTCCTGCTTCCTATTTTCAGTCTCATTCTCCTGCTCAAACCCCTTGAGCGCCTTGAGGTATTCGCCCGCCCGGTCGCGCGCTGGTACTCCGAAGTAAGCGTCGATAACCCTGTAGCCGAGCACCCACGGCGGTCGGTCGAAAAAGTTTGATAGGATCACGACACCTAAGTGCTCCTCTGGAACGAGCAAAATCTCAGACTTAAAACCCGGATTGGAACCAGTGTGGAAGACAACCTTCCGACCGTGATAATCCATGAGGATCCAGCCTAGGCCATACGCCGCGAAGTGGTCCGCAGGGAATTGAAGCTTGTCCAGTCCTTCCGAAAAGTCCACATCGATATTGGGAGTCTGTAATTCCTTCACCCGCTGCAAGCTAAGGAGTCTTTGTCCCTGGTACGCCCCTCCGCTGAGTTGCAGCCTGATCCATTGCGCCATGTCAACCGCACTCGAGTTGACGCCTCCCGCTGGTGCGAAGTTGTCGTTGTTCGGCAAAGGCAACGCTTGAACCGTGCCGTTGACTATCCGGTGCGGCATTGCCACATTGTCATTGTGAATCTCTCTGATGCTGGTGCTGCTGTCTTTCATACCCAACGGACGGAAGATCTGCTCATGAACAAAATCGTCCCAGCTTCGACCCGTTATTGCTGGGACGATCTGCCCCGCCACGACGTACATGCAGTTGTTGTAATCAAACTGGGCACGGAAGCCCAATTTTGGTTGCCAGAAGCGGATGCGGTAGAGAATTTCATCGCGGGAATACGTGCTGTCAACACAAAGCGCATCATTTTCTGTCAGACCAGTACGGTGGGTTAGGAGGTCACGGACTATCAATTCACGGGTCGCGTATGAATCGTAGAGCTGAAATGTTGGAAGGTACTTCAGGACGTGGTCGTCCCACCCAAGCTTGCCCTCATCCACCAGCATGGCCAGCGACGCTGTTGTAAAACCTTTCGTCACGGAAGCTATGTTGAATATCGTATGCTCATCTACTAGCGCATTATCCCCGAGCTTGCGAACCCCATATCCTTTTGCAAAGACGACAGCGTCATCTTTCACAACCGCAATCGAGAGTCCCGGAATCTCCGCGTCATGCATTGCCCTGACGATGTATTGATCCAGTTCCTGAAACGAAGGCTGCTGAGCTGCCACAGTTACGCACATAAGCAGGGAGGTCAGACCTGTGATTACAAGAAGAGTCTTTCGTTGCACCGTTGGTGATCCTCCATTTGCATTTTTGCTCCCAGATACTGATACGAACACCGGAGGTCCAAAGTTCTAAAGTTCTCACCTTTTCGTGTGGGTGCAAGGGAGGACACAGGCATGTCCGTTGGGGGCATTATTCGGAGGAAGGTCGCGATTCGGGGCTGTTACAGTTCACGAAATCAGGGGGATTGCGGTGACAAGTGTGCGGGCAGGAATAAGCCGGATTCCGGTCGCTGATGGGCCACTCGGAAGTCAACTGTTGAAACCAGGCCATAACGCTCAGAACTGGGTCAGTGAGTGATAAGGCGATGTTACGCCAACCATCTTGGTAGGTGTGTCAGGGGCCTTGCGATGCACGTTTGGCTTTCAGTACTATTGCGGAACTTCGGGGGAAATGTGCGCGAAAGGTCAGCGAAGTTGGTTGTTGCTGTCGTAGTCGGTATGACAGTTGCGTCAGTAGCCTTGTCTCAACAAAGACTAGCCTCAGAGGTGCCACGCAGCCCTACCGCGCAAGGTCTTCGACTCGAAGCGGGAGTGGTGGAGGGGCATACCTACATAAACACTTCTGTGGGCCTTGAATTCACTACGGCAGACCAGCTGGCACTTGGAACACCAGAATTAAAAGGTCCGCAAGGCGCTGCCCCTGCAATTGTCAAAGTATTCGCGCTAGGAGAAGCCAAACCGGCTTCAACGACAGAATCGACTGTTTTTTATGCCGAAGACCTTCGCTATTCTCCGCCCAGTCAGCGGACGACTGAGGGTTATCTACGCTGGTGCGTCGCGGCTAATCAGCAGGAAGGCTTCCAGCATGTCAAAGGCGAAAAAGAAGGCAAAATCGGAAACGTCGCTTTCGGGCGGCTAGACTTCCAAAAAGGCGAGGGCGGCGGGCACGAGGCTGTCTTTGTATTGCTCCACAAGGGTGTTGCTTTGGTGTTCCTCTTTACCGGTTCTGACCTCGAAGCCGTCAATAAGATTGTCGCCTCTACAAAACTGAAGCTTCAACCCTGACTTCGCTCAATTCCTCCAAATACGTACAGGAGGCATTTTCAGGAGACTGTTGATGAAACAGGCCATTTCGCACATTGACTCTCAATGAGCGCAAAGGCGATGTTACGACAGTGAATCACGTTGTCCTGGAGTCGTGCTGGCGGTGCCTCTGGCGTATAATCCGGCATTCCACCAAGAGTTATGGATTACGCATTATAAAAGGGCGCCCCTTTGAGGTAGGTTTTGAGTGTCAGCCAAAACTTTACCGAAGGGAGCACCCACTATGAACATCAAGTATATTGGCTATCTGGCTCTCGAGATAGCCAATACCATGTGGCCTTCCGGACTATGTCGAGCAGCAGTTCCATAACCCGGTGCATAAGCCCTTCGATACGGTTTTTCTCCACATAGTCTTAGTCTTGGTTCTCCCACTGCGACAAAGCAGTGCAGAAGGAGAACCGCATGGAACGATTTGTCAAAGATCCCCATACACTACGGCAAAAACGTCAGGGTCCTTTATGCCCGCATATCGATGAGTTCGCTCCGCATCGGAAAGGTCTGGTCGCCGCGCCGGTCACCCTCGTCGAGAAGACAACGATTGACAAGCTACTAGACGACTTCAGTTTGTACCTTCAGCAGGAGCGCGTGCTCGCACCAACGACGGTAGCCAACTATGTATCCCTCATTAAGAAGTTCTTGACGCATCGTTTTGGAACGGGACCGGCGGACCTTTCCGATCTGACGGCTGCCCAGGTTGTCGGATCGGTGCAGCGCCTTGTACCGTCGCTTTGTCGGAAGCGAGCTAAAGTGATGACCAGTGCGCTGCGTTCATTCCTTCGCTACGCACGGTATCAGGATTTCATCCGATCGGATCTCGCGGCCTGCGTGCCTTGCGTGGCAGACTGGTCCGTCGCGTCGATTCCAAAAGGCTTGCCGATCGAGCATGTCAAACGAGTGCTGGCCAGTTGCAATCGGAAGAGTGCCATCGGCCGACGCGACTACGCGATCCTGTTGCTGTTGGCACGTCTTGGGCTGCGAGCAGGCGAAGTGGCGGCCCTCACGTTGGAGGACTTCGATTGGGAAAGCGGGCGGCTCACCTTGCGAGGCAAAAGTGACCGCTACGCTGAGCTTCCCGTACCCGCCGATGTCGGAAAGGCGATCGCGGCTTACCTGAAGGACGGACGCACGCGCTCGACCAACCGCTGTGTGTTCTTGCGGGCACAAGCGCCGGCCGTCGGCCTTAGGAATAGCAGGTCAGTGGGCTTAATCGTCGCGAAGGCGCTGGCACGCGCTGGGATCAACTGTCGCAGAAAAGGTGCGCACCAGTTCCGGCACACTCTGGCAACCGAGATGCTCCGCCACGGTGCATCGTTGGCCGAGATCGGCGAAGTCTTGCGGCATCGAAACCCGCAAACTACCGCCATCTATGCCAAGGTCGATCTTGCCTCGCTACGCACACTAGCCCTTCCATGGCCGGGAGGTATCCGATGAACACGTTGCAGAAAGCTTTGCAAGAATACCTTGCTATGCGTCGCGCTCTAGGGTTCCAACTGCTCGACGCTGGTCCTGCCTTGTCAGATTTCGTCTCCTTTTTAAAGCGAAGACGAACCTCTCATATCACCATACGACTGGCGTTAGAGTGGGCCCAGAAACCTGGCGCTCAACCAGCAAGGTGGGCTCATCGATTGGGTTTTGTTCGCGGTTTTGCCCGATATCGGAGTGCTACGGACCCTCGGACGGAGATTCCACCCTGGAGACTTTTGCCATTTCGATCAAAACGGGCTCGCCCGTACTTGTACACAGACGATGAAGTGCGCATGCTGTTGAAAGCTTCTCTGGGATTGTCTCCGAACAACCCACTGCGAAAGTGGACCTATCACGGTTTGTTGGGTCTGTTGGCTGTTTCGGGTCTGCGTCTCAGTGAGGTTCTTTCACTCCGGCTGAGCGATGTGGATCTGCAGAACGCGGTTTTGACAGTGCGTGGAACGAAGTTTGGCAAGTGTCGCTTGGTTCCCCTTCACAGTTCGACGCGAAGGGTGCTGTCGATGTACAAGTCGCGTCGAGACCAGTACCTCCAAGGCCAACCGCCCTCTGACTTTTTCTTCGTTACCAAACGGGGAACTCGATTGGACAAGAACAACGTCCGCGGAACGTTCCATGCTTTGTCGCGGCAGATAGGCCTTCGCGGTGAGTTCGATAGCCATGGACCTCGCCTGCACGATTTTCGCCATCGATTCGCCATGCAAACACTTTTACGTTGGTATCGCTCCGGCGACGATGTCGAGCGGCGTCTTCCGGTTCTTTCCACTTATCTCGGACACGTCCGTCCAGACGATACCTACTGGTATCTGACCGCTTGTCCAGAACTGATGGGACAAGCCGTTGAGCGGTTAGAGAGGCGTTGGAGGACTCCGCAATGAAGAGTACATCCAACTTTCCTGGTTTGTTGGAGGGCTTCTTCACCCAGCGTTTGCTGCAGCAGAAACAAGCCAGCCCACACACCATTGCTTCGTATCGTGATACGTTTCGACTTCTGTTCCGGTTTACCGAGAAACGCCTGCACAAACCACCCTCTCGGTTGACCTTGGAAGAGATCGACGCGCCATTGGTCGCGGCGTTTCTAAATGATCTCGAAAAAAGTCGCTCCATCTCACCACGCAGCCGCAATCTCCGACTGACTGCCATTCGCTCTTTCTTTCGCTATGCTGCCTATGAAGCACCAGCACACTCGGCCCAGATCCAGCGTGTGCTGGCGATTCCCGGCAAACGGTATGACCGTGTGCAGATTCATTTCCTTTCACACGCCGAACTGGACGCACTTCTCGGCGCTCCTGAGCTAGAGACCTGGTCTGGCCGCCGCGATCACGCTCTGCTGATGGTGGCGGTGCAGACTGGGTTGCGCTTATCTGAGCTGACGGGCTTGAAGCGACAAGATGTCATGGTCGATACAGGCGCTCATGTGCGCTGTACAGGGAAAGGACGGAAGGAGAGATGTACCCCACTGACCAAGCAAACCAGGGCCGTATTGAAAAACTGGTTGAATGAACCCCAAAGGGCGCATACGGAGATGCTTTTTCCCAACGCTCGGGGCAATCGTCTCAGCGGTGATGGCGTGCGATACGTCCTTGCAAAGCACATTGTGACCGCTTCCAAGACCTGCCCTTCGCTGCTTAGGAAGAAAGTGACACCGCATGTGCTGCGCCACACCATGGCCATGGAACTCCTTCAGGCTGGGGTCGATCGCGCGGTGATCGCACTCTGGCTTGGACATGAGTCCGTGGAAACGACACAAGTCTACCTCGATGCCAACCTTGCTCTTAAGGAGGAGATCCTTACAAAGATGAGATCACCAAATGGTACTAACTCCGGCCGCTACAAACCGCCCGATAGCCTCCTGGCCTTTCTGAACGGCCTGTAACATCGCAAAAGCTATGTCGAGCAGTAAGGGGGAGTCAAACCTGGCGGTCTCCAGTCTGAGGCAGACTTGCTGGAACGGCTTCCTCTCCTCTCGACATAGTCCGGAAGGCCACATGGTATCGGCTATCTGGCTCTCGAGATAGCCAATATACTTGATGTTCATAGTGGGTGCTCCCTTCGGTAAAGTTTTGGCTGACACTCAAAACCTACCTCAAAGGGGCGCCCTTTTATAATGCGTAATCTGTTTTGAGAAAGCCTGTTCTTCACCTGAATATTGAAACCCTCCAGTGGCCAAAAATCGGCTTCTGGGAACTCTGCCGCTGACGATCGCCGGGATCCCTGCCTCGCACCGGGCAACACAGAAGTTGCCTGCGTTTTCGAGATTGGTCCCGATAAACCCTTGTGGTCATTGACGGGCCGACTCCC
>QIAN01000155.1 GCA_003225005.1 Acidobacteriota bacterium
CTTGTCGCCCCTCGAATGGGAGTCCGTGACTGCCGTAGATGCCGGTCAGATTGCGATCGATGCAGGCCATACAAGGATCGCATACGTAGAGGCGCTCAATCGTGCAGAACCCCATTGAGCGGCAAGGCCTGGACACGCAGATCTCGAACTGAGCATTTGTGAGCAGATTCTAACTCTCCGAAGTGAGAATCTCTCAGACCATTTGCGAGCGAGACGAGTCGGCATTACGTTTCGTCCGGAAATCCGCCAGGGTTTCCTGACTCATCTCAGGCACCACGGTTTGGGGTATACCTTCCTTGCCGAAATGAGCGAGCAACAAAAGGACGCGAGCCAGTCGCTTTTCACTGGAGTTGAACAGTGGGTCGACCAGATCCTCTTCGTAACGGATATTGCGCGCCAGCAGATACGCCACGAACATGTCGGAAAACGCGTGTTCGCCGTGAACTGCATTCATCATCGCTTTCTTGTCTACGCGCAGAAGTTCACAATCCGTCATTGCCGCCGCGGAGCCCATACGAAGAACCTGACCTGCCAGCGCGCCCTGGCCGAAGAAATTCCTTTCGTTCACTATCGCGATCGTCACTTCCTTGCCGACCTTGGATACGACCGTGAGCCTCACTTTGCCTGTTTGGATATAGAAGACAGCATCCGCGCTGTCCCCCTGCGCAAATATCAATTGCTTTTTCGGAGCAGCCAGGATCTTCCTGCCATCGCCCATGGTCGCGAGGAAAATGTTGGGGTCAAATCCACGACCAGGAAGCGCTTGGTGCGCTCGACACGCCGTTTCCGAAAGCGCCTGATTGTACTCCACAGAACCGCGCGGATCGGCGTGACCTTGAGGAGTCAAGCGTGCGTCTGGCTTGCTTTGGAGATAGATCTGGAAGCCACCAGCGAGTGCCCGAAGAGTTTTCTCCTGGATCGCAAGCAGGCCGATGTCGGGACTCTCGAGCATAGGCTTGGCGGTCGCAAAATAAACCCTGTGAAGCGCAACCCTCCTCTCAATCGCGGTAACATCCGGCGGTGGAGGTAGGGATTCCATGTTCAGCGTCGTGAAGCAGGAGCCGTGAGCGGCGGATTGCGGTCATCGCCTACATTGCAAGTTACGGTAATTGCCCCAGGTTGTGCACCCCGGCTGTCCAGGGTAGCGGTGGCGGTGCTGCCGGTAATGTCTCCAGCGCTGGTGCTGTAGCTGTAGGTCAGCCTGCTCTTTCTGCTGCAATGAGCCATTGTGCACAGTATTTCGCCACCATAAAGACGAATCTATCAATGGCTGGCAGAAACAGGGACGGGGTGCGTTCGTGTTCCGCCGCCAAGAGGAGTGAAATGCACCGGAACGACCTGATGAACCCTGATCTGCTCAGCGAGATCGTGTTGCTAGGTAGCGCCACCTTGATTTTCATTACCCTGGTAGCGATCGTTGTCACTGCCTTCAGTCGGGTGGCTGCGCTGTATGTTCGGCGCTAGCAAGAGTGATCTCTATTGAGCAGTCTTTAGCTTGCCACTTAGCCCAATATAGGTACTGCAAACGGACGGACAAATCCCCACTAAAACCCTAACCATTCGTTGCGGCTCACGAAATTCTTCTCCCGGATCTCGTGGTTACGCAGGACGACATTACTGACAAATGATCAAGAACTCGGTCTTCCTCACTATTCTGATTCTGGCTTTTCCGTTGACAGCCTTCGCCAACGGCGTTGACTTCACCAACAGCAGCGGCACACTGTCGGGCACCGATAGCGGCCTGACCCTAGCGGGATCCACACTTATTGCGGTTAATGGTCTTGGCAGCGGGCTGATTACCGGGACTGATCTCGGGACGTTGAGCTTTAGTACGGGCAAGCTTAGCAGAGGCAGTTTTGCAGATGGGCGGAACGTTTGTTGCGGGGGACATGTTTAACATCACGGGCAATGGAACCAGCGGCATTCCGAATGGCGTGATCTTCAACGGCTCCTTCACGGGACCGTTGACTTGGACGCTGGTGACGCTCTCCAACGGGACACACAACTACACTCTGACCGGTTCTTTGTTGGGAACCTGGCAGAACGGCACTACCGTCAATGGCGCCACTGTCCAGCTCACCATCAACACAGGTCGTGGTTTTTTTCAATGGTAAGACGAACATTTCGAGCGGTGACACCAACATCGTGACTGCTGTTCCAGAGCCTGGCACACTGGGTCTTCTGGGCACGGGATTGATCGGTGTTGCAGGCATTGTCGGCCGCAAACTGAAGTCGATATAAGCCGAGACACCACTGCGACTGCTGTTTGTTTCAAACCCCGCGCGGCTAACCCTGCGCCGGGGTTTCTTAGGAGGATGCATGCCGCCAACAGTTCAAGTCGGCACGATTCTGATGAAGGAGTGGCCTCGGATGACCGAACTCCTGGGACTGGAAAATGAGCCCTACGCAGGGAACTGGAGCACGGTCACGGCCCTGGATGGCTTCGCCCTTGAGCGCAAGATCCACGCCGCGGGATGGAACTTCTTTTTCATGGCAGCGGAAGTGAAGGTGATGTTCTTCGGCGCTCTGGGAGCGAAGAAGATCCATAATGCATTGAGACGGATTTTAGCCAAGGTAAAGCTGCAGGACTTCAATGGCCTCGAAGTCACTGGAATCGTTGCCAAGCGTTTTTTGGGAGTACCGTATGTGACCGTCTCAGCTCACTCGCGCCACGTCCAACAGAGCTGCCACCTCGATGGCGCCGAGGCACGGCGCAGGTCGCAAGGCACCGCCGACTGGGCCAGGGGTTGAGCAACTCAGCAACCTCCGGGTTAATCGGGTGGGTCACTTCGATTCGCGGACTCATTACTTTTCGGAAGCCGCTAAGCGCCGGTCTCGATGCGGATCTGTGCGGGGCATGCCAGTGCTAAGCTCACATTTCGCTCCGGCTTGGCGCCACACGTGGAGCAACGAACCATAAGGGCGTCTTCCACGTTTGCCTTCATAGCGACATCATGCAGGGATCGTCAGCAACAACATGGTCAATAGTGATCAGCCGGCAACTCCACTTTGGTTGAATACTGACAAGAGACAATTTTTCAAAAGCGGCGCGGGCGATCGCTTAGGAGCTGATCTGAAAAGTGGCTCCTTACGCCTAATTGTCGTCAAAATTAAGGACAAATGTCGCAAGCCACCACCGTGTTTCGCAAGGCAACCTTGGAAATCGTCAACCCGCGTCCCATGGTGGGAGACGGCGCGTCGGTGCCTCGCGCCCGATCGCAATCGAAGCCATCGTTGCCTAGTCGAATCGCGGTGATCGGAAATTATCTTCCGCGACAGTGTGGCATCGCTACATTCACCACGGACCTGTGCGAGGCCATAGCGGCGGAGTATGGCGCAGCTCGATTGTTGGCGCTGCCGGTGAACGACACCGAGAACGGATATGACTATCCCGCACGGGTGCGGTGGTCGCTCGCCCAGGATGACCTGACGTCGTATCAAGAAGCGGCTGAATTCCTGAACTTCAACAACATCGACATGGTGTGCTTGCAGCACGAGTATGGAATCTTTGGCGGTCCAGCCGGAAGCCACATTTTGCGTCTGCTACGCGGCTTGAAGATGCCGTTGGTGACGACGCTGCACACGGTTCTGCGCGAGCCAGACCCTAACCAACTCATGGTCATGGAAGAGATCGCAGAACTTTCGGATCGGCTCATTGTCATGAGCCAGCTCTCCTCCCAGTTCTTGCAAGAAATCTACAAGGTGCCCGGCAGCAAGATCGACATGCTTCCTCACGGCGTCCCCGACCTGCCGTTCCTGGATCCGAATTTCTATAAGGACCGCTTTGGCGTGGAAGGAAAGGCGGTATTACTCACGTTCGGCCTGCTCTCACCAAACAAAGGAATCGAAAGCGTTATACAAGCGTTGCCGCAGATTTTGTCCAAACACAAGAATGTGGCTTACATGGTCGCAGGTGCAACCCATCCTCACATCCTCCGTCGCGAAGGTGAGAAGTATCGATCTAGCTTGGAAGCTTTAGCTAAGACAGTGGGAGTGGAATCACAAGTAATATTCCACAACCGCTTCGTCAGTCCGGATGAGATGGTTCAGTTCATTGGGGCAGCAGACATTTACATCACTCCCTATCGCCATGAGGCGCAGGTGGTTTCGGGAACGCTGGCCTATGCATTAGGTGCGGGCAAGGCGATTATCTCGACTCCATATTGGCACGCCATCGAGTTGTTAGACGACGGCCGTGGCGCGCTGGTGCCCTTCCAAAATCCCGCTGCCATCGCGCAAAAGACAATCGAACTTTTGGATACCCCCGCGATACGCCATGCCATGCGTAAACGTGCTTACTTGTTCGCCCGGGAGATGATCTGGAAAAGGGTAGCGCAAGGTTACATGGAGAGTTTTGCCAAGGTGCGTAGCGACCGAATGGAGAATCCACGCGTTCAATCGTTGGCCCGTTTCCCTCCGAAATCGCTGGACCGGCTGCCTGCATTGAAACTCCATCACATGAATCGGCTGACCGATGATACGGGGATGCTGCAGCACGCGATCTTCACCATCCCGAACCGTGGAGAGGGCTATACCACAGACGACAATGCTCGCGCACTTATTTTCACCGTGCTGCTGGCACAACTGGGTAAAGAACGACTGGAGAACGCCGGCTCGACTGTGTCGGATCTGGTTCTCCCAGATTTGTCCTTCCGTTATTTGTCGTTCCTCGAGCATGCCTTTAATCCCGCAAAAGGTAGTTTCAGAAACTTTCTCGGCTACAGTCGCCGGTGGAACGCAGCTGTGGGGTCCGAAGACTGTCATGGGCGCGCCTTGTGGGGACTTGGAACGGTTTTAGGCCGGTCCACGGATCGGGGATTGAGATGCGCGGCCGGGCGATTGTTTGAGTTTTCTTTTCCCGCAGCTATAGAGTTCAGCAGCCCTCGAGCCTGGGCCTACACTCTGCTCGGCATTCAGGAATACCTCGGTTCGTATCCCGGAGACCGCGACGCACAGAAAGTAAGATGCGCGCTGGCTGGGCGATTGCTCGAAATGTATGAGTCGATTCGAAGCCCGGATTGGAAGTGGTTCGAAACCATTCTGGCCTACGGCAACGCGAGATTAGCGCAAGCCCTGCTACTGGTCGGCTCGGCTTGCTCGGATGATCGTATGGTTTCCGCCGGTCTCGAAGCATTGGAATGGCTGATGGAAACGCAGCGTTGCGAAACCAACGGCCACTTTGTGCCGATCGGATCTCAGGGCTTTTATCGCCAGGGTGGAGAGAAGGCCCGTTTCGATCAACAGCCGATTGAAGCTGCCGGCGCAGTTTCTGCGTGTCTCGAAGCCTATCGCGTAACCGGTGAGAGCGGCTGGCGCAGCCAAGCCTGGTCGGCATTCAACTGGTTCCTTGGCGACAACGATCTGCAACTTCCGCTTTATGATTCCGTCACCGGCGGCTGCCGGGACGGCCTGCATCCCGACCGCGCCAACGAGAACCAGGGCGCAGAATCGACCTTATCGTTCTTGATGGCATTGCTCGACATGCGCTCGTTGCCAGCGTCGGACATTCTGGGAACGAGCGGTAACGTGTTTGCTGCTAGTGCTGATGTCATCGCTACCACGGAGTGAGACTGTTGAGGGAGATACCCATGAGCATTGCTACCACAACCCGCTACGAGCCACTGCTTCTTCGGCATCCTGCCAACCCCATCTTAACCGGTAAGGATTGGCCGTACTCTATCAATAGTGTGTTCAATGCGGGGGCGACGCTGCTGGCGGATGGTTCCACTCTACTGCTTTGCCGCGTGGAGGATCGCCGCGGTTTGTCGCATCTTTGCGCCGCGCGCTCTCGCAACGGTGAAGATGGGTGGCAAATCGATAGCGAACCGACATTGATGCCCAGCCCAAACGATTATCCCGAGGAAATTTGGGGCATCGAGGATCCTCGCATTACGTTTGTGCCCGAGCTGCAGCAATACGTCGTCACTTACACCTCCTATTCGCGGGGTGGCCCCGGAGTGTCGCTGGCTCTGACTAAAGACTTCCGAACCTTTGAGCGTTACGGCGTGATTATGCCACCAGACGACAAAGACACAGCCCTTCTGCCCCGGAGAATTAACGGACACTGGGCGCTGATTCATCGGCCCATGACGACCCTCGGAGCGCACATGTGGATTTCCTACTCTCCTGATTTGCGCCATTGGGGCAGACACCGGCTTATGTTAGAAGCGCGCCGCGGCGCTTGGTGGGATGCCAACAAAATCGGTTTATCGCCGCCGCCAATCGAGACTTCCAGAGGATGGCTCGTGTTCTACCACGGAGTGCGGCACACGCCTTCGGGCTGTCTGTACCGATTGGGCCTGGCCCTTTTTGACATTGCGAATCCGGAGAAATGCCTGCTGCGAGGAGATTCCTGGATCTTTGGGCCGGAGGCCGAGTACGAGCGCCTCGGCGATGTCGCCGATGTTGTGTTCCCATGCGGCTATACCATGGCTCCCGATGGCGACACGATCAATCTTTACTACGGAGCTGCGGATTGCTCAATTGCTCTGGCTCGGGCTAGTGTGCGCTCCTTGCTAAATTGGCTGGATGCCAATGGGAGTTGCGAGCGCCGGCAGCGAGCGCAGGATTGATGAAACCGCTTCTTGGGATGTTCCAGTTTGCCTTCGCATGCCCTCACGGCCAACTGAGCCGCCCATTCACGATCAAGGACGTGCCAGGTCTGCTTGGCTTGTGCACAAGAGCTGGAGTGTTCGTGGGCCGTGACGCTCTCTCTAAGGTCAAATGGTGCTGACCATGGCTTTGTGTCGCCGGCCAGCCGCCAAACGCGCCGACGTCTCGGTAGTGTGATCGCGTCCGAGGCCCGCAATCTTAGTCTCCCCATATGAGCTATCTTGCTCAGACGCGAAGGCCAGCACCTGTCATTCTTTAGTCTCCTGAGTGTGTCGAGGGAGCACCGAACGCTGATTCGTAGCTCTCATTCTTAGATCGCTGCAGGCCGGTTCTTGATCGAGTCACGGCGAAGCGACCACATCCAGCCGATCGGCATTCTTCATCCGTGTGTATGCCGCGAAACTTCACGGCGGAACACGATTCGACCCTAAAAGGTTTGGCAAATATTGAAATCAGGGCAACACCTCCAGGCGGATGAGAGGCCTTCGCTCGCGAAAGAAGGAAGGTCAAAGGTCATGCCTCTAATTCAACTCCTGGAAGTTCTCATCGTGGTGGGTGTTCTTTTGTGGCTGGTGAATCGCTTCATTCCCATGCAGGGATCCATCAAGTCGATTTTGAACGGTGTTGTGGTCATTGCCGTAGTTCTGTGGCTGCTGAACGTTTTTGGATTGTTCCACTCCCTTTCCCGGATCCACGTCGGAACGTAAGCGATGTCGTAAAGGAAACCGGTCTAGAAGGGCGGAACGCTTTAACGCAAGATTCGGATACAACGCAATACGGCAGACATCTGCCTCAAGGAGACACTTTGAAGAATACGCTGCTATTAGTCGCCGGAATCGCTCTCAGTTTGAGCGCAGTGGCTCAAACTACTTCTCAAACAAGCCTGACCGTCGAGCCCATGAGCCCGACGCCTACATTTCGGGTCAACGTGATCAGCCGCAGCGTGCAGGCAGTCAATTATCGGCACCGTAGCGGAGCCACAAAGCTGGATTTCGCAGGCATAAACCTGATGACTCTCGCCAATGGGCAAGCCCAGGTCAACAGCAAGAGGGGAGCCATTGAGATCGAAGCCGAGTTTGGCAACCTGGAAAAACCAACTACGTTTGGCAATGAGTACCTGACCTACATTTTGTGGGCAATTTCGCCCGAGGGCCGGGCAGTGAATTTGGGCGAAGTGTTACTGGGCGGCAACCATCGCAGCAAACTGCATGTAACCACAGATCTTCAGGCTTTCGCGCTGATCGTTACCGCGGAACCCTACTATGCGGTGCGGCAGCCCAGCAACGTGGTTGTGCTGGAGAATGTGGTCCGCGAAGACACTAAGGGAACTACCGAGGCAGTAAATGCAAGGTACGAACTGATGGAGCGGGGCGGCTACATTCCCACCGGCTACAAGTTCGACCCGGTGGTTCTGAATGCCAAGTTGCCATTGGAATTCTTCGAGGCGCGTAATGCACTGCGCATCGCTCAATCCGAGGGATCCGAGCAGTATGCCGGTGAGAGCTATCAGCACGCCGTCGAATTGATGAACCATGCCGATGAATATGCGACGAGGAAACATATCGATAAAAAGCCTCTGATCGCAGTCTCCCGAGAAGCAGTCCAGACTGCTGAAGATGCACGCGCGGTCGCGGTCAAGAAAATGGACGAAGTGCGCTTGGCAAACGAACGCCAGGATTCATCGGATGCGCAGGCCAAGTCGCAAGAGCAGGCTGATGATGCGACTCGGCAGAAGCAGCAAGCCCAGTCCGACGCGGCGAAAGCTCAGGCCGCAACAGCTCAGGCCCAGTCTGATGCAATAAATGCCCAAGCCGCAAGGGCTCAGGCGGAGTCTGATGCAACAAGAGCCCGGACCGACGCCGCTGATGCGCAGGCCGCGACGGCGAAGGCCAAATCAGATATGGCAGACAGTCAGGCCTCAGCAGCAGCTGCGCTCTCCGCAACCCAGGCTGATGCGGACCAGTCCCGCTTAGCGGCACAGCAGGCGCAGTTGAGGGCGCAACAAGCGGAAACAGAGAAAGCAGCCATGCGCACGAAATTGTCCGACCAGCTGAACAAAATTCTTCAGACTCGCGACAGCGCACGCGGCCTGATTGTCAGCATGTCCGACGTTTTGTTTGACACCGGAAAGTATTCGTTGAAGCCGGGTGCACGGGAGAAGCTGGCGAAAGTAGCCGGTATTTTGCTCGCTTATCCTGGGCTCAACATTGAAGTCGGCGGCTACACGGACAATGTGGGCGGCGATGCCATGAATCAAACATTGTCGGAGAATCGTGCTGGATCCGTGCGCGACTACCTGGTGCGAGAAGGGGTATCGACGAATTCGGTTTCGTCCCGGGGCTTCGGTAACACTTTGCCGGTCGCCTCCAACGATAACTCCGCCGGTCGGCAGCGGAACCGTAGAGTCGAACTTCTCGTATCCGGTGAAGCTATCGGCAGCCCGGTTAATGCGACGACAGGAAGCTTGCGCTAGGAACTCATACTCGGCGGGGACCCGTCTTGTTCGGGTTCCACGCCGTTCTCAACCATCAAGAACGCCATTTGAGACTGGCATTTGATCTTCCGGTCTGCACCTGAACGCAAGGAGCAAATACGTGCTTGGAACCATATTGATCGTGATCTTAGTTTTGGCACTTCTAGGGGCGCTGCCCCGATGGTCGCATAGTCGTGACTGGGGTTATTACCCCACCGGAGGAGTGGGAGTGGTCCTTTTCGTTATTGTGATTCTCCTGCTTCTGGGGCGCATCTGAACCGTGCCATCCGGCTCAGCATCGCGCATCCTCATGGGCGGCTTGCGACTGCTTTCCGCCCCTGCTGCCGCGCTTGTTCTCGTCGTTCTCGCGTGCAGCGGCGCTCTGTCCGCGTACTCCGTTCTCACCCACGAGGAAATCGTGGATTTGCTGTGGACTGACAAGATCCAGCCTCTCCTGCTCGCGCGATATCCGGGCCTGTCGGAAGACCAGATCAGGGAAGCCCATGCCTATGCGTACGGCGGCGCGGTGATCCAGGATCTCGGCTATTACCCGTTCGGCAATAAAGAATTCAGCAACCTCGTGCATTACGTCCGCAGCGGAGACTTCGTTCGCGAGTTGTTGCTGCAGAGCCAAGATGTCAACGAATACGCCTTTGCGCTGGGCGCATTTTCGCACTATGTGGCGGATATCGCCGGCCACCCCGCGGTCAACCAGGCCGTTGCCATCGAGTATCCCAAGCTGCGAGCGAAGTTTGGCAAGTCAGTCCGCTACGCCCAGGACAAGACGGCGCATCTAAAAATAGAGTTCGGGTTCGACACGGTGCAGGTCGCGAAGAATCGTTATGCGTCGGAGCAGTACCACGATTTCATCGGATTCCAGGTGTCCAAATCCTTGCTGGAGCGAGTTTTCCCCGTGGTGTACGGAGTGGAGTTGAAAGATGTGCTTACCCACGAGGATCTGGCCGTGGGTTCGTATCGTTTCGCGGTCAGCCGGCTGATTCCGCAAATGACTCAAGTCGCGCTGCAGACTCATAAGAAAGATCTGATGCGAGAAACACCAAATTTCGCGAAACGGAGGTTCTTGTATCGTCTCTCGCGCTCCAATTATGAAAAGGAATGGGGTAAGGACTACGTGAAGCCGGGCGTGGGCACGCGCATCTTGTCAACCCTGTTACGCTACATGCCCAGGATAGGCCCTTTCAAAGGGTTAGCCTTCAGCAACCCAACTCGGCAAACAGAAGATCTGTACATCAACAGTATCAATACGACCGTCGATCAATACCGGCGCCTCCTCGAGGATGTGGGCACTGACACACTTGTGCTGCCCAACTGTGATCTTGATAGTGGCCAACCGACCAAGGCAGCGGAATACTCGCTCGCGGACAATGCTTATGCGAAGTGGTTAGGTCAATTGTCAGAGCGCAAGTTTGATCGGATTTCGCCGGAGCTGCGTGCCAACATTCTCGACTTTTATTCTGACCTCTCAGCACCCATCGAGATGAGGAAGGACGAGGATGATTGGAAAAACGTATTGAGCGAACTGGACCAGTTGAAGTTCATCACCCCGACTCCGATTGCCGCACGCTATCCTGCACCATAATCTCCCTTCAGGAACACGGCGTTCAATGTTGGTCGCCGCTATAGGTTCGCATGTGCAACGCTGTTGTTTTTAGCTTTGCAAAAGCTAGGACAACCGCTCTTGATTCGCTGGCGTCGTACCTGACCACCGTACTCAGCGTCTCAGTGGCACGTGTCCCCCGCGACTGCACCAGCGAACCAGTGACCACAACCCTGCAAGTCTCAAGTCACTAGAGTCAAGTGGCCGTTAAGAAGCGCTACTCGTAGCAATTATTCACTTGGCGCCCGAGCGCGCCTGTTGCACCATCTCGACCAAGACCATTCGGGCTTCTGCCGGATTGCTTACCTCTCGCAGAAATGCAACACGGGCACCACGCATGCCCTCCTGGGTCTTCAAGCGCGCATGAAACCCGAGGCGATCGACTGTGATCATGGTCGCTTCCTGTGACTCAATGCGAGCAAATTCCCGGGCAAGCAGTACGAGCGCATCCTTGTGGTCGGTGTTCATGTGCTGAATGATTTCGGTCATCGAGTCAGCGAGAGGGTCGGGTTGACTGCGGTCGTATTCGGAAGCAGGTACCCAGCCCATCACTCCAAAGCCGCCCACGTAATAAATGTCCACCACGTCCATGCGATAAAAAGAAAAGTCTTCAAAATCTACCCAATACTTGCTGTCGGCATAACTTGCCAAGTAGAGCTTGCGAGCCTCGGCCACCTCGAACGCCGGTAGGGGCAGAGCATTTCCCAGCAGCGTGACCCTGGATACGCCAAGCGGATCACCGCCACCGTCGTCCTCAGTCACGAGCAAGCTCGCACGAGCGTCTGCCTGCAAGTTCCGCGTATGCATGGCCATCGTGCTGATAAGGAAGATGGGACGCCCGCGTTCGTCCAAACCGTAGGGCATCACTGATCCGAACGGGAACCCCGGTTGTTTCCGCGAGATAGTCGAGAGGCTACCTATGCGACCCAAGTGCGTCAGGGTACGCGCCCGCTCGGCGAATGTAGGCTCAGGGACCGTAGACTGGTCACTCGCTGGCCCTGGGCCCGCATGTTTTCGGCTGGGTGAGGTCATGATTTCGTGTCTCTCGTCACTTTGGAGCGCTCTTTGAGGTCTTGTGCGGGCGTTGCGGAACGTCGCCGCGCATCGCCGCGCCATGGATCCGAGTTCAGGATCCCACGGCCCGGGAGTGCCGGCGCTCGGTAACGGCTGCGTCCAATCGAGCTGCGAGCTCGGCGAAGGCGGGTGTGGGGCCATTCCATCGTAACTCGTCCACCTCGTGGAAGAGCGCGATGTCGGTTCGGAGCGTGGCCAGCGTGCGAAACAGCAGGGCGCGGTCCCGCTCGCGGCAAAAAGTGTCTGCGAGGGCACTCGCGTTGGCGGCGTTCACGCGCCATTCGCGGCAGTCCAGAGGAATGGATTCAAGATGGACAAACTTGGCAAGGACGGCAGCCGAAGACTTCGCACCCCAGCCTTTCAGGCCCGGATAACCGTCCGCCGCGTCGCCCACCAGCGCCAGATAGTCGGGGATCGATGCCGGCGAGACGCCGAACTTCTGGACGATACCAGCTTCGTCTAACGTGACCCGCGTCCGGCGATTCAGTTGGACGACGCGTGAGCCGCGCACACATTGGGCAAGATCCTTGTCCGGGGTGCAAATGATCACGCGTTTGACACGCTCGTCTCGAGCGACGGCGGCCGCCGCGGCCGCGAGCGCGTCGTCGGCCTCGAATTCAACCATCGGCCAGACGACAATACCAGCCGCCGTAAGGACGTCTTCGAGCAGTGGAAATTGTGCCAGCAGGTCGAGTTCGACGCCTTCGCTGGTCTTGTAGCCTGGCCACAAGTCGTTGCGAAAAGATTCGATCACTTGATCGGTGGCAACGGCGATGTGCGTAGCACCGCCTTTGATCATGCCCAGCACTGAAGCGAGGACACCTCGGACGGCGGCTACCTCCCGTCCATCCGAATCCCGGATCGACGGCAGCGCGTAGTAGTGCCGGAACAACTCGTATGTGCCGTCGACGAGATAGATGTCCAAGGCGCAGCTCCAACACAACCCTACAGGACTGCCGTCGTCTCAATCAACCGCCAGAGTGGAATTTAAATGGGTGTCCATCCGGTGACGAGCCCTTTCGCCTGGTAACGCGACGTCTGTAGAAGTGGTAACACTCAGTGTTCCATCCGCCGCCATGCGATGCTCCCGGGTTGCGGCAAACAGGGATTAGTAATTCGGTTGCTTCCGCTCCGGGAAAACATCGGAGACAAACATCGGGGCAGCCTTTCCGGCTTGGGCTCATGGCAGCTTCGATCCATCAGAAGGCGAGGTGACGTCAAGTGAAGATGCCACGGGACATGGCATTCTGGTCGCGAATCACCCGGCCCGGCGTTTTCAAACCAAAATCAACTCCATGTACACATCGGCCCGCTCGTAGGGGGAGGGGATTATGCGGTTCGCATCGAGGTGCTTGAATCCCACGGATTCATACAGCCGAATCGCGGGCGTCAGCACGTGGTTGGTCTCCAGATAGAGTCTTTGTGCGCCCGCATTTCGCCCCTCAGCGATCGCTGCGTGAAGTAGCCTGCGACCGATGCCCGCTCCTTGGTACGACGGCTCGACAGCCGTCTTGGCCACCTCAAATTCTTTGTCCCTCAGACGAATCAGTGCGCAGCAGCCGACGCATCGTTCACCGGCAGTCGCGAAGAAAATCCTTCCACCCATGTCTAGAATGGTTCCCTGCGGATCGGCAAGAACGAGCTCCTCCTTTGGCTCTATGCGGAAGAAGCGGGTGATCCATTCTTCATTGAGCCTGCGGAATGCAGCCGCATCCCCTGGCTGAAACTGGCGGATGCCGATTTGGGCGACCGGCGGGGGCTGTTCTTTAGCGAGATTCATGTGCATAACCCTTCCCTTGATCATCGACGATAGAATCTGTGGTGAGAATATGTCCAATATCTTAATTATCTACACTGAGACGAAATGAATATGAAGCAAGAGATTGAGTTAAGACATTTACGTTACTTTCTCGCCGTCGCCGAAACCTTGCATTTCAGCAAGGCGGCAGCGCAGTTGGGGATGGCACAACCGCCGCTGAGCCAGCAGATCAGGAGCCTTGAACGGATACTGGGGTATCCCCTGTTCGATCGCACAACCCGCGGTGTCCGGCTGACAAAGGTTGGTCAGTACTTCAGGGAGGGTGCGCGGAATACCCTCACGAAGATACACGATGACATGGCAATGGCACGGCGGTTGGGCAGCGGCCAGGAAGGTGTTCTGACAGTGGGATTCAGCGGTTCGGTGATGCTCACCACACTGCCCAAAGCAATCGAACGCTATCGCCGCCTGCATCCGAGGGTTGAATTGCGGTTGCGAGAACTGGTCACCGCTGAGCAAATGCCCTCTCTGCTGGATGGAACACTGGATCTGGGTTTCCTTCGCGACGGCGAACCGCGGGATGGGCTGTCGATTGAATCGATCCTGCGAGAACGATTCATTGCGGTACTCCCAGCTCGCCACAAACTTGCCGGTTGTGCCACAATTCGTCCCCGAGATCTTCGAAACGAGCCCTTTGTACTTTTCGCGCGGCGGATGGGGCCCCTTGCTTTCGATCGGACTATCTCATGTTGCGAAGCAGAAGGGTTCCGGCCAAATGTTGTGCAGGAAGCTCCACAGTGGCCAACCGTAGTGCGCCTGGTGGCCGCCGGGTCCGGTATATCCTTGGCTCCAGCCTGTGTCGCAAATTTCGCAATGCCGGGAGTCGTCTACAAGAAGGTGCGTTCTCGACATTGGACGTCGATCGACATCGGGTTGAAGCCTAACCTCGACAATCCCGCGGTCCAAGCTTTGCTGAGCATCGTGCGCCGGCAATTCTCGAAGAAGAGGCCTGGTTCTGCCACCCGCCGGACATGGGAGTAAGAGAATTAGTCCGGCGCTCTGACGCGGCAAACCGATTACGGACACATACGGCGGAAAAGCGCTACCCTCCGACGATTCCCAACTGTTGATTGTGGGCCATGATATCAGCTCCTTCACAAAGCTCGACGAGACCACTCTACGCGCCAGAAGTTTCCTCCTTCTCACCAAATCAAAGCAAAGAATCAGCCCAAGCGCCGTGCAAATCAAGGGCATCCTCTTCCGCTTTCCGAAGAAGCTACTGGTAACGCCGTCCACGCTGTCCATTGACGACAATGAGTTGAAATTCGTCAGCCAGGCAGGGACAACCCAAATAAAAGCCAGCTTATCTGCAAAAGATGGTTGACGATGAGGGCACCGGATCTCTAGGCATTCACGGTCAAACCCCGTGCCGTACTACTCCGAATTCGATCCCGCGAACAGAATCTTGCTGGTCATCCTGGAGGGCGAGCAATGCCCATCAAAGCCCGTACTTCACAGGCTGTGATCGTTTGCCCGGCTTGGTTTCCACGGCCTCGGCGGCGGAAAGTTTCCGATCCCGGTGTGGCTCGGTGCGCGGGGTACCCGTGTGCAGTTCACAAGCCCCACCGTTGGTTGCACCACAAGTAGGACAAGGTACGGATAATATCTGTTTGAGGGTGAGGTCCTTTGTTTTCACCGCGACAGGTTACAGTCTTCCACAGTTGGAAAGCTGTTCCATTTCGGACACATTCGCGCTGCGGAGGTTTCAGAGGTTTTCATGGGTCCGCCGCCGATGTAACAATTGTGAGCAAAAGTGAACATCTTTGGTGATCACCGCTCTGACAAAATGTTTAAGGGTGTCGCTCTGCGCCAGGAGAAGCCATTGATAGCACCAACCGTGCCGGCCAAGAAAAAGTACGACTTCGACCCAAGGAAATTCCTTGCCACTATCGGCGAGGGTAGGAAAGTCGTGGCTTTTCCCAAGAAACAAACAATCTTCACACAGGGAGACGAGGCTGACGCCGTCTTCTACATCCAGGAAGGCAAGATTAGGCTCAGTGTCGTATCCAAGATTGGCAAGGAAGCAACCCTGGGCATATTGAGTGCGGGAGAGTTTTTCGGAGAAGGTTCGCTTGCGGGCCAAACTCTCCGCATGGGGTCTGCAACCGCAATAACGGACTGCGAACTTCTGCAAATCGATAAGAAGGCAATGATGCTTGCGCTCCACCGAGAACATGCGTTCTCAGATCTGTTCGTCGCGTATCTACTGGCGCGGAACATCCGATACGAAGAGGATTTAGTTGACCAGCTCTTCAATTCCAGCGAAAAGAGACTAGCTCGGATGCTGCTGTTGCTGGCGCACTTTGGCAAGGAAGGCCTGCCCGAGGTTGTGATCCCCAAGATTAGTCAGGAGACCCTCGCAGAGATGATCGGCACAACCCGGTCGCGGGTCAGTTTTTTCATGAACAGGTTCAGAAAGTTAGGCTTCGTTGACTATGGCGAGAGCGGCCTGCAAGTCCACAGCTCACTTCTGAACGTCGTTCTTCACGACTAGCTTCCACGCCGAAACCCAGAGGACAGCTCAAAGACAGCGCTGAGCAGCTTGGCGCACTCGGCTTTTGGCTTCCTTCAGAACGGGAATGTCAGCGTCTTTTGAGAGGGTGAGGAGACCTTGTAGGCGGAGAGTACCCGGACGCGGAGCCCCCCATCATCCGAACCATAGCTTCCGGGAAAGTTTCCCGTCACTTCCCCGTGTAGCTAACCCTCCACACCGAGTTTGATCCGTCGTCGCTCACCAGCAGCGATCCATCTGAAGCCACGGTTATGCCTACCGGACGTCCCCACACGTTGCCGTCTGGCAGCACGAAACCGGTGAGGAAGTCTTCATACTCCCCGCTGGCGTGGCCGGTCTGGTGCAGCGGCACTCGGATCACCTCATAGCCCACGCGCACCGCTTTGTTCCAGGAGCCGTGCTCGGAGGCGAAAATGTCTCCCTTGTACCCGGTGGGGAACTGCTGGCCTTCATAAAAAGTAAACTCCAGCGACGCGTTGTGCGATTGCAGCAGCACGTCCGGCACGATGACTTTGTCTTTCAACTCCGGATGCTTGCCCCGATGCCGCGGATCCTGATGCGCGCCGATGTACCACCACGGCCAGCCATAGAATCCCCCTTCCTGCAAGTGCGTGATGTAGTCGGGGACGAGGTTGTCCCCCAAGGCGTCGCGCTCATTCACCGAGCACCACAACTCGCCCGTCTGCGGATTCACCGCAATCCCACCTCCCGCGTTGCGAATGCCATAGGCATACACGCTCAGCACGCAATTCTCCGGATCGCAGGCCAGAATATCCGCCCGGTCCTTCTCTCGCGGCGTGGTGTCGGGATCGTCCACGTTCGATGCCGAGCCCACCGCGACAAACATTCGCTTGCCATCCCGCGAGAACTCTACCGCCCGCGTGCTGTGCCCGAACCAGCCCCGACCTGGCAGGTCGGCGATGTGTTGCTGCGATCCGCTCGCCTTCAAATCGCCATTGTGATAAGGGAAACGAACCACTTCAGCGGCGCTGCCCACATATAACCATTGCGGATCGGGACCCGCTGGATAGAAAGCCAGACCATACGGCTGTTTCAGGCCGCTGACAAAGATCGCCGACTGCTCGGGCTTGCCGCCGGCGGTTAGCCCGCGGAACACCCGGATGTGTCCGGGATCGGTTTCCGCAAGAAAAATGTCGCCGTTCGGAGCCGTGCGCAAGGTCCGGGGATTGTCGAGCCCAGCCCCATATAACTCCACCTTGAATCCGACCGGCGCCGCCGGCCACACGTTTCCCGGCCGCGCCACCAGGTCCGGAGAGTTGTACGCCGATTTGGTCGCATAGGGTTGCGGTAAATCGTTCACCGTAATCTTGTGAAACGTTCCCGGCTTCTCGTAACGAAAATCGGTGAAGGGTGGCGTAGGCGGTGGTGCCTTCAGCTTCGATGGGTTCATGTCGGGCGGTGGCGGCGCGCTCGCCTCCTGCGCGGCCTGCGACGTTCCCATCGACTCTACATAGGTAACGATCTGCCAGCGCTGCTTTGCTGGCAAAGACGCCCAGGCGGGCATGCCGTTATCTTTGTCGCCCCGCGTAATGAACCAGAACACTTCACCCGGCGTAACCGAATCGAGCTTTCCGTCCACCAGCGAAGGCACGTTGCCGGTGCCTTTTCCCATCTTCCCGTGGCACGACAGGCAATTGCGCGCATATAGCTTCTTTCCGACCTGCGCGGCCTCCTCCTGGCCTGCGTAAGGGTTCTTCGCCGCCTGCGCCGAAGCCGGAGCATTGTGGAACTTTGCATCTACATCTGCTGCGAACAGCGCCGCAGGTAGCAGAATCGCCGCCGCAGCGAGGGCGTGTGAACTGGCAAACCAGCGCATGAATCCTTTCTTCAAGGCGATCGAGCGATGCAGTCGCGTGTCCTCAGCCTGTGGAAGGTAGAGTCCGGCTCTCCTCGAAAGGTGAGTCAGATCTAATTTCGGCATTCTCCCAAAGGTGATCCAAAGTGTACAGACTTTGAATTGTGTTATAGTTAACTATATCACCAGGGATCAATCAGAGGTTTATCGCTCTACGCGGCTTTCTGAAGAACAAGGAATTCAGTCTTGGTCGCCGCCAAGCGCTGCGCCTTGAGGAGCAGATAGTTCATGTCTCGATAGCCGCGGCCGCGCCGGAGCAGAGCTTTGAGATTGCCGTTGACGGCTTCGATCACTCCCATGGGTACCTTCGTGCGGCAGTAGTTCAAGATGCCCTCCAGATGATCCAGCAACATGCGGGCTAGTTTCTCCATCGGTTTCAGTCGCTGCCAGCGCAACTGGTCGATCAAGTTTTGCAGGTAACGCAACCTGGCCCCTTCGTAGGTGTAATTCCACAACTGCGAAAGACTCTCCTTCAGGAGGTAGGCTTTAAGGATGCGCCGGTTCAGAGCAAACAGCGCATTCAGCTGACGTCGCTTGCCGCGATCCAGGTTGAGCCAGCTGCTCAGAAGCAACCAGCGCTTGCCCCGCACCAGATCTCCGCGCTGCGCTTCCTTTACGGAAGAACTCTGCCCGCCGTACTTCGTCCACCGCTGGGCTGGCATGCCTCGCAGAATGTGAAACTTGTCGTAGACGCGAAAACCCTTGTCCATCGAAGAGTTATCCAGATTCCTGCACAGAGCCAGATTTCCTAACAAACGTGGGATTCGGTATCCGTTTCTTGTCGGCGTATCATATTTCTAGAGGAGATTTTGTATGTCGCATCTTAAGACTCGGATATTCGATCCCAAGGATTTCCTCGCTCAAACCGGGTTGGGCAGAACCATAATGCAATACCCAAAGGACCAAGTGATCTTCGCCCAGGGAGAGCCTAGCGATGCCGTTTTCTATATTCAAAAAGGCCGCGCCAAGCTTACCGTCTTATCCCCTCCCTCGGTGGTCACCCAAAACCGGCCATTAATGGTCACCTGAAAACCGGCCATTAATTAGGGAACCTACTCCGGACATTGACTCCGGCGAAAGGCTGTTTAGCCTTCGACGGCATGAGCAATGTCTTGAGCGA
>QIAN01000156.1 GCA_003225005.1 Acidobacteriota bacterium
AAGATCTCAATATAAATCTTGTCGGCCTTGGTGGTGGAGCGCCAGTTCCATGAAGGGATGAACTTGGCGTTGCCCTTCTTGTCCTTCTCTGTGGGGCTGAACGCGCCAGCTTCAGGGCCGAAAAGCGTTGGCTTGCTGTCATAGATGGCTTCGCCGTTGACGGCCAACCACTGGCCCATCTGATGGAGGCGTTCGGCCTCGGCAGCCGGGACAACGCCTTTGGAGTCCGGGCCGATGTTGAGAAGATAGTTGCCGCCCTTGCTGGCGATATCGATGAGATTGCGCAGCAGGGTCTCGACGGACTTGAAGTTGGTGTCGTAGGACTTGTAACCCCAAGTGTCGTTGATGGTCATGCAGGACTCCCAGTCGCGGCCTGGGAAGCCTTGAGGAGGGATGTACTGCTCGGGAGTTTCAGTGTCGCCCTGGTAGGTTCCGCCGAGACGGTTGTTCCAGATGAGATTGGGGTGCTGGTTCAGCAGGGTGACGATCTCCGCTGCGCGGTCCCGGGTCATGTTGGCAGTGGGAGTATCGAACCAGACAACGACTGGAAACTCCGTATATTGGGTGAGGAGTTCTTTGATTTGTGGGATGGCCTTGGTGTGGAGATAGCTGTCGAAATCACCGTCCTGTGCCGAATCCCAGTGGTGGGTTGCGGAATCATGATTGCCGGTTTTGTAGGCGGATCCGCCCGGCGCGGTCCAATCCTGGTCCTGGGAGTAGTAAAAGCCGAGCTTCATCCCCTGCTTCCTGCACTCTTCGCCGAGTTCGCGGAGTGGGTCGCGCTTAAAGGGAGTTGCGGCAACAATGTTGAAAGGGTTTGCATTGGAGTCGAACATGGCGAAGCCGTCGTGGTGCTTGGCGGTGATGACGATATACTTCATCCCCGCGGCCTTGGCGAGGGCCACAATATCCCGAGCGCTGAAGCTGGTGGGATTGAACTGGGGCGCGAGGGCCTTGTACTGCGCGACCGGGATAGAAGCGTTATTCATAATCCACTCGCCGATGCCGGGGATCTGCTTTCCGCCCCAGGTGCCCGCGGGGATGGAGTAAAGGCCCCAGTGGATGAACATACCGAAGCGGGCTTCGCGCCACCATTGCATCCGGACATCGCGCCGGGCGGGGCTCTCGGTGTCCTGCATGGAGGGGACCGGATGATGAATGGGCTGCGTATCCGGCTTGCTGCCCTCCAATTGTGCATGACTCAGTGAAACGGCGACGAAAATGACAACGGGGGCGATGCTGCGGCAAACCAGGTTCAAGACGGTTCCTCACAGTGAACTGAGATACTGCGAGATTGTATGCGAAAAGCTGTTCTCGAAAATGTATTTCGCCGTACAGTCGAACGCCGTGGATTGGTCGACCACGTCTTAGCCAGGTGGACTTCCGGAACGGGCTTGTGGAGATGAGACGAATTTATGAGCGGGTAGGCTTGATCGGAGATGTCTCGGGGCAAAAGCCGGAGCGCGAGGCAGAAAAACTGATCGAGAGATGGAGACATCCTCGATAAGCACAGCCCCTGTGTGTCACTGACTTACCGGGATTTCGTCCGAGAAACGAGCGATCCGGAGAAACAGATTATGCCCGCCAAAGGATCTAGTAGTCCAGTTTCTGCCTTCCCGTCATGAGGCGAAAGTCTGGCGATCAGCGGCTTCAATGCTGTCGAGATTAAGGCGGTTTGAGCCTTCCAATGGTTCGAAGCAGACTGCCGGCTTACCACAGAGTCATACGTAGATACGGATTCTCCCGAATTATTTCCCGAAGCCTCCCGCACTGATGGTCTCTCGACAGCTAATCAGAAGACAAATTTCATGCTGAGAATCATGCTCCGGATGCCGCCACCGAATTGCTTCGGCTGCAGGAAAGTCGGATCGGTGGGCAGCACATATCCCTGAGTCGCCAGGGCTGTAGTGACACCTCCGTTGCTGAAAACGTTGCCGTTGCTCAAAGCGTAGTTGGGGTGGTTAAGAATGTTGAAAGCTTGTGCACCGAACTGGGGCGGGCGACATAGAAGTGGATGTCAAGCCGCCAGAGCCTCGCGGCGTTCCTCCCAATAGTCATCACCTACAAAATAGTCCCTTTTTCAACACGAGAGAATGGCACTCTTGTCCGAACCACCGATGGGCTAATGAGTTGGCTAGGAGCGTCATAGCCTCGGTTCGAATCCGCCCTCGCGCTGACGTGCCAGAGAGTCGAGTAGGAATTCCCGCGGGTAATTTCGTTGTTTTCGCAAATGGTGGCAGCAAACGGGGTTTTCGGCGCGGTCCAGTGCGGCGAGGCCATAACTATCGCGCTGGACGTTCTGCAGCGCGAAACTAACCTTGCTGTGATGTTGCGCACGTTTCGTTTTTGGGCGCTCGAACCACGTTGCTTGACACTTCTCAGCGCCTGACCCGATTGTCATCGCTCGGTTTCCTTGTATTTCAAGTTTCGCAAACTCAGTAGGAAGAGGTTCACCTTCAAGGGCGAGTCAGGCGAGTTGATCTTTGGCAAATTCTGGACAAGATATCGACTGATCCATTTTCCACAGTTCGCGTGTCCTCGCGGGCAATGTGCGCCAGATGGTTCAAACTAAGTGTTTGTCGGTGGGTCAATAGCCTAGCTTCTTGTTCACCAGGTTCTCGAGTGGTTCGCCTTTGCGAAATCGTTCGAATTGTGTCAGGAAAAACTGCATGGCTTGATCCAGCCAATCGGGCGTATGGTCCGCGCAATGCGGCGACAGTAACACGTTCTCCAGTTTGTAGAATGGATGGCGGTCGGGCAGCGGCTCCTGATCGAAAACATCTAGAGCCGCGCCCTTGATGCGGCCTTCAAAAAGGGCATTGATCATTGCCGCTTCATCGATTATTGGACCGCGACCCACGTTGATTATCACCGCCGTGGACTTCATGGCCGCGAATTCGGGCTTTCCAATCATGCTGCGCGTTTCTGAAGTTAGGGGCGCAGACACCACGACATAATCGCAGCGCGAGAGCATCTCGATTCTGCGGTCGGGGCTATAGATTTGGTCGACAAGCGGGTCATCCGACTTGCATAGCGGTGGCGAGTGCCGCTTGATTGCCAGGACTCTCATTCCCATCGCGCGCGTTCCTTTGGCAACTGCACGGCCAATGTCGCCATATCCTATGATTCCGACGGTGGAGCCCGAGACTGGTAGCACATCAAAAGCTTCCCACACGCCTGCATACTGATTGCGGATCATGCGGCGGAAATCCTTGGCGAAATATAAGATCGCGGCCAGCACAAACTCAGCTAGTGATGGACTGAAAACGCCGGTTCCATTTGTGAGGGATACTGGACTTTCGATCAGTTCCCGAAACAGCACGCTGTCAAGGCCCGCGGCACGGGTATGCACCCACTGTAAGTTTGGGCACATCTGAAATGCTTCACGCAACAGGGCACCGGAGCCCGACCAATTCAAAATTATTGTGGCGTTCCTCGATGCGCTCCGGAAGGCATCAACTGAGTTTCCCACGGCAACGTCAGTCTCCCGCGGCAACTGCCTCAGAAGCGCGAGTTGCGGTTCAGCGGGACTCGCCAGCACCAGGACTGTGTCAGTCGCCATCGGAACAACCTACCACACGTTTTGCTCCCAAAGAAGCCCGCGCTGACTTGAGCCGGCTCCGCCCTGCAGCAACCCAAACTCATCCGTTAATGGCTTCAAATTATTGTGCTCCGTTCAGTGCTTCGCCGAGGGCTGCCCCTGAGAGTCTCTGGACGAATCTGCCAAGGCCGTTACATGCCTTAGAGTTGAGTATGAATTTCCGCAAGAGATTTCATTGTTGAGCGAACGATGAAACCGTGAACGCCAGCACTCGACCTACGATTGCGAAATACTTCTTCATCACCGAATATCTCCTTGAGTCCATCTCGCCGGAGGGGAGATTCAGCCGCGTCATGAAACAGAGGGTTCTTGACCTTCAGAAACGCGTAGATCCCCCACTCGTGTCGTTGCGAAAGCCCCACCGCAGGGACCGCATGGGCGTTTTATTGACAACGGTAGGGCAGAAGCCTAGCATTGAAATTGAGCAAGCTACCTCTTCTTACTCTTTCAGGTTCTCTGAACTAAGTCAGCCCATCTGAAGTTCGCTCCTCTTAGCTTCCCTCTCGAAGGAGGAACTATGTTATGACTCTATTGACCCGTTGGGAACCGTTCCGTGAGTTTTCCACCATGCAGGACCGCATGAACCGCATGAATCGTCTTTTCCGTGAGTCGTATAGCCCCGAAGCTCCGGAAGAAGCGTTGACAACCACCAACTTCGCACCGCCGGTGGACATCTACGAAGACGAGCACACCATTACTCTGAAGCTTGATGTCCCGGGCGTCGAAGAAAAAGACATTGATGTCCGCATCCAGGACAATACCCTCACCGTGCATGGCGAGCGCAAAATTGAAAAAGAAGAGAAAGAAGAAAACTATCGCCGCGTGGAGCGCCAATATGGCACCTTCACCCGCTCGTTCACGCTACCTAGCTCCGTCGACACGGGGCAAGTGAACGCCCACTATGACAATGGCGTTCTGAAGATCAGCTTGGCCAAGAAGGCCGAAGCCAAGCCCAAGCAGATCAAGGTCAACCTGGGCAGCGAGAAGACACTCGAAGCCCAGGCTCAACGCAAGGCCGCGTAAGACCAGTAGCTAACGAGAAAACCGGGAGGCGGTTTTTATCGCCTCCCTATTGTTTGTCATCCGTGTCATCCCGGAACGAGTAGGGGAAGCCCATGAAAAACACGAACTCTGTTGTGAAAGTGAACCGTGGCGGTACTCGCGCCCCGAATCCGTGCAGCAGATTGACATCCCATCCAGACGATAACCAACCGTGAGCTGGCAATGGTTATGGGAAGATTCACGGCCGAAGACGCCGTTAAAATCCATCCAAAATCCCCGGTGCAGCCCGGAGTTAGTGTCCGTGCAGGTTTGCGACTAATCCAAGCGGATTGCTTCACAAAATAATTCGGAGGCTCGCCATGGAGCGTAGCGCGCCCTGCTCGCAAGACGATCTATGCGCACGTGCAGCGCGGACCGATCTCATATGTGCGGATCGAATCGAACATCCGCTTCTCCAATCACCAGGTCAGGCGCTGGCTGGAGGAGCGCAGCTTCCAGCCCCGGCTGGTGCATGGAAATGGTGCCAAGCAGCTCTGAAGCAATGAGAGCACGGGCCGTGTGGGGTGGCGGAGAGGTCTGGAATTCTCGTTAGCCATTTTCGTAACTTACGGCAAAGGAAAGAGATTGCGATAAAACCTTCCAACGGCCCCACTCGCGTCCTTCCCACACCTCAGACTTTTTCCACCGCAACCACTCTGAGTATCCCCTTTCTCTCTCCCATGGTATGGATGGTATGGACGCGCGTGTCTCTCCTGAAATTGGTCCCGCTTTCGGATCTTGAATGTAGCTCACGCGCTGAATTTTGAGAGCGTTCCCTATCCATTAAGCCGCAGGGGTGATGAGTTCGTCGCGGAACGTGACGCCGTCAGTGGGAAGCTGACGACTCTCGCGGCTGCAGGCCGACGGAAAGGCGAGCACTCGTTTTTTCGACCAGGCCCTGGCAGATACAACCCCACGAAATTATGATATGGAACAGAGTGAAATAGGAAGGCAAGATCGATGACTCCTTTAGCCTCGGTAAAGTCCGCACCGCTTCGCATTTCTACCCAGCCCCTCACGCCCGAAGATCTGCGCAAGATCGACGCCTACTGGCGCGCGGCCAACTATCTTTCGATCGGCCAGATTTATCTGTACGCAAATCCGCTTCTCCGCGAACCGCTGAAAGTCGGGCACATTAAGCCACGGCTACTAGGACATTGGGGGACCACGCCGGGTCTGAATTTTATCTACGTCCATTTCAATCGGCTGATCACGAACTACGACCTGAATGTCATCTACCTGGCCGGACCCGGTCATGGCGGTCCCGGAATGGTCGCGAATACATATCTGGAAGGTACTTACAGCGAGGTTTATCCAAACATCCCCCAAAATGAAGCGGGGATGAACAACCTGTTCAAACAGTTTTCCTTTCCAGGAGGGATTCCGAGCCACGCGGCGCCCGAAACTCCTGGCTCCATCCACGAAGGTGGAGAATTGGGCTACTCGATCATGCACGCTTGCGGTGCCGTGTTCGACAATCCAGAACTGCTGGCGTGCTGCGTGGTGGGAGACGGCGAGGCGGAAACGGGACCCCTGGCAACCAGCTGGCATTGCAATAAATTTCTGAATCCCGCACGTGACGGTACCGTGTTGCCCATTCTCCACCTCAATGGCTACAAGATCGCTAATCCAACCCTGCTTGGCCGGATGAATGATGAGGAGCTCACGAATCTCTTCACGGGCTACGGCTGGAAGCCGTATTTTGTCGAGGGGCACGAACCCGAGACGATGCATCAACTCATGGCCGGAACTTTGGACACCATCGTGAATGAAATTCAGTTTATTCAAAACAACGCTCGAAGTGAGGCAGACTCGGGCCTGCCAACTTGGCCGATGTTGATCTTGCGCAGTCCGAAGGGTTGGACGGGACCAAAAATTGTCGACGGAAAGCCGGTGGAGGACACGTGGCGCGCGCATCAAGTACCGGTGACTGATCTTCAGCTAAAACCTGGACACGTAAAGATCCTCGAAGAGTGGATGAGAAGTTATCGGCCCGAGGAATTGTTTGACGAGAACGGCAAGTTAGTTTCCGAACTTGCGGCATTGGCCCCGAAGGGTGATCGCAGGATGGGGGCGAATCCGCACGCCAACGGCGGCCTGTTATTACGCGACTTGGTGATGCCGGACTTTCGCAATTATGCCGTCAGCGTTGCCAAACCGGGCACGCAGAATGCGGAGGCTACGCGCGTGCTCGGCGGATTCTTACGCGACGTGATGAAGCTGAATGCGGAGTCCAAGAACTTCCGCGTCTTCGGTCCGGACGAAACGGCCTCGAACCGCTTGGAGGCTATCTATGAAGCCACCGACAAGCAGTGGATGGAACCTACTCTTCCCGTTGACGAACATCTCTCGCAGCGCGGCCGGGTATTGGAGATGCTCAGTGAACACATGTGCCAAGGCTGGCTGGAGGGTTATTTGCTCTCCGGGCGCCATGGCTTCTTCTCCTGTTACGAAGCCTTCATCCACATTATTGATTCCATGTTCAACCAGCACGCTAAGTGGCTGAAGGTTACCCGCAAGATCGAGTGGCGGCGCCCGATCGCGTCGCTCAACTACTTGTTGACTTCTCACGTATGGCGTCAGGATCACAACGGATTCACTCACCAAGATCCCGGGTTTATCGATCATGTTGTGAATAAGAAGGCTGACATTGTTCGGGTTTACCTCCCGCCCGACGCCAATTGCCTGGTTTCGGTCGCCGATCACTGTCTGCGGAGCCGCCATTATGTCAATGTGATCGTCGCTGGCAAGCAGCCCGCATTGCAGTGGCTCAACATGGAATCGGCCATCGAACACTGCACAATTGGGATTGGCATTTGGGAGTGGGCAAGCACCGACAACGGGGCTGAACCCGATGTGGTGATGGCCTGTGCGGGCGACGTTCCCACGCTCGAAACGTTGGCGGCGGTCGACCTCTTGCGACAGCATTTCCCTGACATCAGGATTCGCGTAGTGAATGTCGTCGATCTAATGACCATTCAACCGTCGACCGAGCATCCGCACGGTCTCTCCGATCTCGATTTCGACTCCATCTTCACGGCTGACAAGCCGATCATCTTTGCCTATCACGGCTATCCCTGGTTAATTCACCGCCTCACTTATCGCCGGCGCAATCATGACAATCTCCACGTTCGTGGCTACAAGGAAGAGGGCACGACGACAACGCCGTTCGACATGACTGTTCTGAACGATCTCGACCGCTTCCACCTGGCTGGGGATGTGGTGGACCGTGTTCCGAGATTGCAGAGCGTCGGAGGCCACTTCAAGCAGTTGCTGCGCAACCGACTGGTCGAGCATAAACAATACATTTGTGACCACGGTGACGACATGCCGGAAATCCGCGACTGGACCTGGCCCTACTGATGAACGTACTCGTTCTCAACTCCGGCTCTAGCAGCCAGAAGAGCTGTCTGTACGAAGTTGGGGATTCCCTCCCGGAGAATCCTCCGGGTTCGGTTTGGGAGGGTAAGATCGAGTGGGCAGATGATAAAGCTCAATACTCAATAAAGAACTCCGGCGGTGCTTCCCGACAGGACCTGATATCGGTCGGCTCTCGCGAGGAAGCTATTGAGCGCTTGCTGGGCAGTTTGTGGAGCGGCAAAACCCAAGCCATTTCCGGCCCTTCCGCTATCGATGTTGTGGGTCACCGCGTGGTCCATGGCGGTCCGCAACATTTCGAGCCCTCGATCGTTACCGCTGAGGTCAAATCGGCGATCGAAAGCGTTTCCGTTTTTGCGCCGCTCCACAATCGCGCCGAACTGGAAGGAATGGAGATCGTCGCGAAAAAGCTAGGCGCAGTGCCGCAGATCGCGGTCTTTGACACCGGCTTTCATCGCACGATGCCTTTGTCGGCGGCTACCTACCCAGGTCCGTACCATTGGCTCGAGCAAGGAATTCGCCGCTACGGATTCCACGGGATCAATCATCAATATTGCTCCCAGCGTGCCGCACAGTTGCTAGGCAAGGACCCGAATTCCCTGAAACTCGTGACTTGCCACTTGGGAAATGGCTGCTCTTTGGCGGCGATTTTCGGGGGTCGAAGCGTGGATACCACGATGGGCTTCACTCCACTAGAGGGTCTCATGATGGGCACCCGCTCGGGTTCAGTGGATCCTGGCATCCTTACATATCTGATTCGACAGAGACAGTTCTCGAGCCAGCAACTGGACGAGGTCCTTAACCAGAAGTCGGGATTGCTCGGCGTATCGGGAATTTCCAACGATATGCGGCAGATTCTTACCGCCAGCAGGAAGGGCCATGAACGCGCAAAACTGGCGCTTGACATCTATGTTCATCGCCTGCGATCGGGGATCGGTGCCATGATTGCCGTGCTGGGCGGAGTTGATGCTCTCGTATTCACTGCGGGGGTCGGCGAAAACTCACCCGAAGTTCGCGCTGCGGTGTGTGAAAATTTTGCTTTCCTTGACTTGAGGCTCGACCCAGGGAAGAATGCACAATCGCCTTTGGACGAGGATATCTCTGCTCCGGATGCGACCGTCCGCATTTTGGTTATTCACGCACAGGAAGATTGGATGATCGCTCGGGAGTGCTGGAATCTCGTGCAAACGGCTACAACACCCAGGGGCCACTGACAGGCATTACGCGATCAGCAACTGAAGCGACCGAGCGCGCAAACGGAGGTGCTAGCAGGTAGGTTCGGCCCGCAGGCCAGCGGCAAACAAGACCAGCCACAAACCATCTCAAGGTTGGTTTTGCCATCGCCTCGGTTTGTGCGATCACAGCTCTCTCTCAACCACAGCCATACGGTGGGGCCATTGTCGTGCGTTATACGCCGTTCGCCTACATCCTCCTACATCCTCTTCCGAGTTCCACCGACCGCTGCCATAATGTGATAATGGGTGTTTTTTTCTTAGAAGACCGCTGGCTCCCGAAGTCAGTCCTCTGTCTCCGCGACTACAACCGTCACAAATTCCTTCTCGACCTGATCGCCGGAGTCACCGTCGGTCTGGTTGCCCTTCCCCTGGCCATGGCCTTCGCTATCGCCTCGGGGCTCACGCCGCAAGCCGGCATCTACTGCGCCATCGTCACCGGCTTCCTGATCTCGGCCCTCGGCGGATCGAAAACGCAAATCGGCGGACCAACCGGCGCCTTCGTGGTGGTGATCGCGGGAATCATCGCCGTGCACGGAGTTGATGGCTTGTTCATGTGCACGATCATGGCCGGGGTTCTGCTGGTCATCATGGGAGCGACCGGGCTCGGTACCGGCGTAAAATTCATCCCGCGCCCCGTTGTCATCGGATTCACAAATGGCATCGCGGTTCTGATCGCCAGTACGCAAATCAAAGATTTCTTCGGATTGCGTCTCGATAAAGTCCCCGGCGTCTTCTGGCTGCGCATGGAAGCTCTCGCCGGAAACTTCCACACGCTCTCCTACGAAGCCACCGCGCTCGCGATGTTCACCGTGCTGGTGCTGATCATTTGTCGCAGCCTTTCTCCTCGCATCCCTGGACCCATCATCGCGCTGCTCTTGGCAACTTTCGCCGTCTACCTCTTCAAGCTCCCCGTAGAAACCATCGGCACCCGTTTCGGAGGAATCCCCAGCGGCCTGCCGCATCTGCAGATTCCCCGCTTCCGCACCGACCTGATTCACGGCTTGCTCGGCCCAGCCTTCACCGTGGCGATGCTGGGTGCGATCGAATCGCTCATGTCCGCTGTAGTCTCGGACCGCATGAGCAATGACCGCCACAATCCCAATGTCGAGCTCATCGGCCAGGGTGTGGCTAATATTATGTCGCCCCTGTTCGGAGGACTTCCCGCCACCGGCGCCATCGCCCGCACCGCCACCAACATCCGCTCTGGCGCGCAGTCTCCGATCGCCGGCATGATCCACGCGCTCACGCTGCTCGGCATTCTTCTTTTCGCCGCGCCGCTCGTGAGCTACGTACCCATGTCTGCGCTGGCAGGAATCCTGATGATCGTCGCCTACAACATGGGAGAGTGGCGCGAGATTCCGCAGCTGCTGAAATTGACGAAGACCGACATTAGCATCTGGCTGGTCACCCTCGCCCTGACCGTCTTCGCCGACCTCAGCGTCGCCGTCGAAGCCGGAATGATTCTGGCCGCGCTGCTCTTCATCAGCCGCGTCGCCGCCACGACCACGGTGTCGCAGGTCACCGACGACTATATCGAAGACGGCCGTATGCACATTCTCCAAGACAAAGACATCCCCTACTACGCCACCATCTTCCGCATCCACGGTCCGTTCCTGTTCGGGGCCACCGATAAAATCTCTGTCGTCACCGAGAATCTGCACAAGCTACCTCCGGTCGTCATCCTGCGCCTACGCAACATGACGGCTCTCGACGCCACCGGCCTATTCGCCCTGGAAGAAGTCGCCAAGAAGCTGCACGCCAGCAAGCGCACCCTGATCCTCTGTGGCGCCCGCGAGCAACCCGCACAATTGATCCAACAGGGGGAGTTCTCCGAAGTAGTCGGCCCAGAAAACATCTGCGACAACGTGCAAGAAGCTCTGCGGCGGGCGGAGGAAGTGTACGAGCGGCTGGAGGCGAAGTTCGTGGGCAAGTAAGAGCTAGGCCATTTATTGCCGGCATCTCACTTCAACCCAGGTGCAGCCTCGCACCGGACAATGTCACGGTAATCGCATGGAAACGCTCGCACCCCAACGGAGCAGCACACTGGTGGCAGCGGGTGTACACTGCTGCCTGCCGTCAACCACCGCAGAAAAAGGGGACCCCTATGGCGCTTGTACTCATCACGGGGACGAGCACAGGGATCGGTCTGGCGACCGCGTTGACTCTTGGCCGGGCGGGTCACAAAGTATACGCCACCATGCGCAACCCTTCCCGAGCACCGGAACTCGGAAAGAAAGCTGCGCAGGAAGGGCTTCCAGTCAAGATCTCTGTGATGGATGTTGACTCGGATGGTTCGGTGAAAACAGCGATTGCGGATATCCTTAAGGACGCTGGCCACATCGACGTGCTGGTCAATAACGCTGGCGTGGAACGTAACGGATCGGTCGAAGAACTTGCTCTGGCCGATTTCCGGGCGGTGATGGAGACCAACTACTTTGGAGCTTTGCGTTGCATCCATGCGGTGGTGCCGCAGATGCGCCAACGCAAGAACGGATGCATCATCAACGTGACCTCGGTCGCCGGGCGCATCGCTAGTTCGCCGTTGGCCCCCTACACCGCATCCAAGTTTGCCTTGGAGGCGCTAAGCGAAGCACTGGCCCAGGAGATGAAGACGTTTAACGTCCGAGTCGCCGTGGTCGAACCCGGCATCATCGAGACCCCCATGGCCAGACGACTGGAGGAGTCGTCGGACGGTTCACCTTACCCTCAGCAACGGCGTTTTGCCCATTTGTTTGCTGCAGCGCTCAAGAACCCAGCGCCGCCGTCCCTGGTGGCAGAGAAGATCCGTGGGATCATCGAGAGCGGGACTTGGCAACTGCGGCACCCGGTCGGACCCGATGCGGCGCCATTTCTTGACTGGCGTAAGTCCATGACCGATGAAGAATGGGTGGACCTGCATGCCGCCGACGACGAAACCTGGTACCGGCGTATGGAGCGTGACTTCGGCTTGGCGATCCGTCCCAAGAACCGAGGTTGAGGCTTTCGCAAAGCGCTGAGAGCTTGCCCATAACTTCAGAGTCGCCCGTGACTCGCCCAGAATTGCCCGGTGGCGGTCGAGAACCGGAAGCTGCGAGGGGAGAAGCGTCTAAGCTGGGTGTTGAGCATGCCAGACCTCGTAAGCGAAGGACGATCGTTAAGGCAATACAGATGCGCCAGGCCGGTGCAGCCGCGACACACGGGAGCGTGCAGTCAATTTTTGAAAGGAATGCCGCACGGATGCGTTATCCCAAGTTCCGCCAACAACACCTCTTCGTTGGGTCGGGCGTCATTGAAGCAGGTTGCAAAACCATCATTGGTTCCCGTACCAAACAGTCAGGCATGTTTTGGACAGCACGCGGAGCCAACGCCATCATCACCCTGCGCTGCTGCCAGCTCAACCACCGCTTTGAAGACTACCGGGAGGCGCGGCGAGCATGATTTCCAACTTTCATGTCGCGCACCGGAAAGAGTTCCTTTACTTCAATCCTTCCACGAGATAGAGGTCTGACAGAATTCGGTGATAGCCATACAAGCATGCCCTGCCGTCCGGCGTGATGAGGATGGGACCAATACGGCTTACGCCGGCTGAATCGGAAGGCATAAGCTCCTTCCACAGTGTCCTGTGGCCCGTCGACAAGTCCAGCCGATAAACGTTAGCTGGCAGATCTCCCGGCTTGTAGAGATAGATTGCCTTGCCGTCTGCGCTCCATTGAATGGGTTGCTCTCCAGGCTCAATACCCGGAACAGCCCGAGGGTCCCCTCCTGCCACCGGGTAAAAATATGCTTTCTCATCAGGTCCGATGCCAACCACCTGCTGACCATCCGGAGAGAGAACCAAAACAAGAGGATCGACTCCCTCCGGGGAGATGGGCACCGGCTTTCCGTCGGACGAATCCTGGCGGTAAATACGGGCAGGGCGACCTGGTTCCTTGCCCGAGAAGAGGAAGCGCTGGCCGTCAGGAAGCCACTTCGCCCGGCTGTGATTGGTGGCGTCGTGAGTGAGAGGCTTGGCTTCGCCCGGCCCGGTGGGAAGAAGAATAAGCTGGGCTGGGGGAGAAGGCGGACTCGCAATAACCCATTTGCCATCAGGCGACACGCTGATCGCCTGTCCATCTCCCAAGCGCACGGCCGAGGTCTCACCAATCTTTCGCTGATAAACAGAATAGTTCGTACCTCCACCTTCACCCGCCTCTGTGAAGAGCAAGACCTTGCCATCGGGCGAGAGGTCAGATGGGTAGGAGTAGTCGAGCCACGACAGATCGCGCTCCTTGCTCTCACCAGAAACGAGGCCAATGAGTTCTCGCCGCCATGCGTCCTTGGCGAGGAGTACGCGCCCATCCTGCCAAATATCCTGTAGCGACAGGGTGCCGGGAACTCGTGCGATTAGCCTCTCGCGGCCGCCGAGCGTAGCGGCGTAGATGGCGCGTTTAAGGCCGAGTTCGCAGGCGGTGAACCATATTTCCCCGCCGTCGGCCGACCAAGCCAATCCCTGTATTGTTTGGAACCCGGCCGCCAAAGTCTTGACCTTTCCGGTTAGGTCCACGATACGGAGAGAACCAGCGTCATCTCCGGGCAGAGGATGGTCGAGGAACGCCACCAGGTCCCCTTTTGCTGAAACTCGGGGATGGCTGATCCAGCCTGAGGTTTGGTACAGCACTTTCCCGATGGGAAACTCGAGTTGGTTTCGACCGCCAACATCCCGCACGATGGCTAGGTTATTTCCATCGGGAGACCAATCCGCCCACTGCACGTTTTCCAACACGGGGCGGGGAGATCCACCGTTGAGTGGCACTCTGGCCAGCGTGCCTACTTGGGCATAAACTCCCGATGGACGGCTATTTATCGATACCGCCATTTCTCCCGAGGAGGAGATACCCAAAAGCGCGGCTCCGCCGAGATTAAGGGAACGCGACTGCGGACTCTCGGGACTGGTAATGAACAGATCGATTGGAGATCCTTCCCAGGAAGCCCCATAGACGACCGACTGCCCATTGGGCGTAAAATGCGCAGACCGAATGGTACCTCGGCGAAAGGTGAGCTGATGGTAGGAAGGCTGTGACACCGCCATCCACCTGCCACGGAGAAGCCAGCCTGCACCTGTGCCCACAAAGAGGGCCGCGCAGGCGATCAATCCCGTCGATCGGATGGCATGTGTCTTTCTGGCCACGGCTGCTGAGGCCACAGCTCCCACTGCCTGTGTCGCTGATACCGTACCCTGCGCCACAGCAATCCGGTTTGAGTCCAAGTCGCGTTTCAATCCCCTTAATTCGGCGCGTATTTCAGAAGCCGTCTGATAGCGCAGCTCGCGGTCCTTTTCGAGCGCCCGGCCAAGAATCCGGTTGAGATCGGATGGCAAGCTGGGATTGAGCTGGGGGGGCGGCGTGGGGGCGCGATTGAGGATGGCCTCGAAGATGATCGCAGAAGTGCTGCCGCCAAATGCCACCTTGCCAGTGCACATCTCATACATGACTGCGCCGAAGGAGAAAAGATCCGTGCGGACATCGAGTTCTTCACCGCGCGCCTGTTCGGGAGACATATAGGCAACCGTGCCCACCGTACTCCCTGGACTTGTGAGTTGTTCTTCCCTGATATCCGCTACCGTGGATTCGTTCCTCGAAGCAGTAAGATTGCGGCTCGCGTTAAGCTTGGCCAGTCCGAAGTCGAGAATCTTCGCCTGTCCCCGGCTCGTGATGAAGATATTGGCCGGTTTTATGTCACGATGCACAATGCCGCGGCTGTGGGCTGCATCGAGTGCATCGGCAATCTGAATGCTCAGCTCCAACAACTCTTCAATCTTGAGTGCACGGTTCTCGACCTTGTGCTTGAGCGTCTGACCATCCAGAAACTCCATCGCTATAAAGGCTTGCGCATCTTGCTCGCCGATGTCATAAATGGTGCAAATGTGGGCGTGATTCAGGGCCGAGGCGGCCTGTGCCTCGCGACGGAAGCGGCTGAGGGATTGCGGATCGCGTGCGACTTCGTCAGGCAGGAACTTCAGGGCGACCAAACGGTGCAGGCGCGTGTCCTCGGCCTTGTAAACCACGCCCATGCCGCCGCCGCCCAGCTTTTCGAGGATGCGGTAGTGCGAAATGGTTTGGCCGATCATTCCGGAGATGCACGGCTTTCGGGTCGCTTCATCTTACGGACACGGAATCCGCTAGTCAACGAATCCCACGATTCTGGATTGTGGGGAACTCTTGCACAACCGCGCACCCAGCTAAGGGGCTCAAGGATTCGGCTCGATGCCAATGCGATCATTGACGACCGATCGAATCCGCTGCTTGCAGCAAGATATCGTTCGGTCGTTTGCACCGAAAACGTGCCCCAAAAGGAATTGGATGTGCTCCAACTCTCCTCCCGAAGCATGGCAGAGCCCGGCACACCTCCGGCGTCGTAGATCGTGGGGCGCCAACTTCGCCAGGCCGATGCTCTTGGCGAATTCCTTCACGGATGTGCCAAACCGCCTTGACCGTCACCCCATCTCCCCATGTCTTTCCCACGGTTGACCCTGCGAAAACAGCTTTCCACGATCAATTGCGGCTGCGGTGAGCCAATCGTTCAATTCGGTTCTCACCCAATCTTCCACCCAAACGTCGCTGCGACTCCACTTGCCCACCAAGAAAAACCGTCCCGAGCATAAGCAATCCGACGCCGCTCAGGACGCCAGCGACGGAACCAGCCGCGCGCTTGTCCCAATTATGAAAACCAGGCTTCGAGTAGAGCAATGGCGATTTCTTCCAAACCGAGTTCTGGTTCGCATGGCGGACTAACCTGTTTCGGACACACGGACTCAGTGGGAAACCAAGGCCGGGCACACCTTCTCGTTTGCAGGCAAGACAGACCTAGCGCGCTGCCGGGAAACTGACGGAGACTGCATCAGAGGCGACGAAGCTGATCACTATGTTTGTCTCCGCCTCGACCGCATGGCCCTTTAGTTCGTGGGGACGATACCGCCAATGCCGCACCGCCCGCGCTGCGGCACCTGCGAGTGCACGTTTGCCGCTGAGGACGTCGACTTCCGTTACAGTTCCGTCGGTGCCGATCACTGCTTTCAGGCTGACTTCTCCGGTCAGGGTTGGATTCGGTGCAACCGGGTAGCTAAAGCCGCTCTCGGGCGCTCCTGCAACTTGCAGGCGTTCCCGCGGAGTTGAGTCCATGGTCGCAACATTTTGCCGGGGGAGGATCACCGCATTGCGCGGCGCGCTCTCATGTTGTCTGGAGGAAACTACTGGGGATGACGGTTTGAGGGCAGTGATTGTGGTCGGCTGTCTGCGTTCCGCGGGCATGGACTGCTGAACCTTGTCTGGCGGCGCCGCAGCGGCCGAGGGAATGCTCAGCGCGGGTTCGTGAGCCTCGATCGCAACGGTTATGCGCGGCGTAAGCCGACCTTCTCGAAAGTCAAACAAAATCGCTAGCAGCGCCGCACCAGACGCGGCAACTAGCGTCCATCCCACCCTGTTTCGACTCCACGTTCTCCTTGCATCCGAATCCACTGATGCCGGGCTCGCTTCTCTGGTTTCGCTCTGCTCTGCAGAATCTCGTTTGAGCGCTGAAATATATTGGACGTTGGCACTCTGTCTGTGTAACCGCCCAACATCAATTCGGTTATACGCTGCACGATTCGATCGGATCGAAATCCCTTCGGAACCCACCGCTCGTAACGCGCCGACGTCCGCGCTGGTTGCCCCCAACTCCACTAGCTTGCTTGTGGGTGCTGCAGCTTCCGTTTTGCGATCTGGCATCAGGTACACGTTTTCAACTGCGCCAATAATACGGGCCCTGGCAATCGGCCCATTCCGACTGACGATTGCTGCCCGGCACAATTTATCGATCAGATGCTGCTGGTGGCGATTCAGCACCTGCTTGGGCAGGCTCTGAAAATTGCGGAACGTCCAGAGCAAGTAGATGCGTTCCCAAAATGACGGACTCACGTACACCGAGCCGATGCGCGTGCGTAACTCTAGGAGACCCGTGCGGATTTTTTGCGGCACTGCCGGCATGACTGCTTCCAAGCGATAGAGATTTGAGCTTACCTGGGAGGACCGGGTAATCCCGGGGGGAGACCATAATTATACTAACTTCCCGCACTTCAGCGCTGATAATTCTTCAACACTTCTGGGGCAATTCGAATCGGAGGCGATTTGTCACGTCCGCGAGGCCGGTGACGCACCTCAGGACCACTTCTGGTCAGTGCTGCATGGAGTGTTTGGGGTACGGCAAGGCATCCCATGCCCGCCAGAATGAGCGCATTTCCTCCGGGCCGCCCAAAGAGATACGGATGTGTGTGTCCAGCGGCGGGGAGCGATGTCCGATCAAGATATTGTTCTTACGGAAGTGCTCGATCACCTCCTCCGCCGGATGGAAGGTGTTCATCATTACAAAATTGGCGTGCGAATCGATGGGTTTGACCGCACGCCCCATCGCCTGATTGAAAAATTCCTGGCGGTCGTTTGTATTGCGCTGAATGAAATCATCGGTTGCATCGACATCGTCCAGCGCGGCCGCGGCAGCTTGTGTCACAATCGCATTGATGTTGGCTTCCGTAGCGAATTTCTGCATCTGCGAAATTACTTTAGGCGAAGCCACAGCGTAACCCAGCCTTAATCCCGCAAGGCCATAGACCTTCGAAAACGTCCGAGTTACGATCACCCTTTCATCATCGAGGGGCCGATCGATGAACGAGGCATATGTTCCCGACTGGTTGGCATAATGGTGATAGGCCTCATCGATGATGACAAACGTTGACGCAGGAAGGTTACCTATGAACCTCTCGATGTCTTTCCGGGGAGTCAGGGACGCCGTGGGATTGTTGGGGTTGCAGATGTACACCAGCGTTGTTGAAGCACCGGCATGCGCCAGCATGCCATCAAGATCATGGGCAAATGCGGGAGTCAGGCGCACGGATATGACTTCCGAACCGGCTGAACGCGCATAGTGTTCGATGGCCTCGAACGTGGGCGAAGCCTGGATCAACTGTTTACCACCGCCGAGAAACGCGAAAGCGGCCATGCGCAGAATCTCGGTAGATCCGCAGCCCAGCAGCACCTGCTCCGGATTCGCGTGGTTCACGCCAGCAATCCTCTCCAGCAACCATCGGCATTCTCTTAATGGATAGCGGTTCGCGCTGCCGCCCGAAGATCTTATGAGCTCCTTCACTCTTGGCGAAGGACCGTAGGCATTCTCATTGCTGTTCAAGCGGACAAAGCCATCGTCCTGCCTGGAGGGTTCGAATGCGGTCACTCGCGAAGCAGCCACCATTGACCAGTGCCCCGCCATCCCCGCGGTACTACCGGCGCCCAGCAAGCGAAGAAAGCCTCTGCGAGAAGTGATCATGTGAACTCCGTAGAAGAAAATAATGTGCGATGGGTCAGATCATTTCGACGCAATCGGAAAAGGAAACGTGGCCGAGGCCTGAATGAACACCCCTCGCGTGGCAAGATGCGCTCGCAGTCCACTGCAACTGGCCCGAGGCCGGCCATTAGCGTTTCGCCAGGTTGCCCGTTCCATCATCGGTTTCGCACCTGCCGGAGGCGCTACCATTCAGAATGTAGTTAGCTTTCAGCATTGTGCCCGTGCCGTCGACTGTACCTCGGACGGTGATGTTGTCCCCTTCATCATCGCTGCCCGCGAGCGTGATCTGTGGACCTCTGACGGTAACTTCAAGGCGGACATCTTTCAGGCAGTCGGAATCGAGAGTCGAGGCACCGATAAGGTATCCGTGTGAGTCGGGATTAATGACCACTGTCATCGCGAACGGCGCAACATTCGCATGTTTCGAAAAAAAAGTGCCTGACCATGTTCCTGTGAAATCGGTCGCCGTCTTATGCGCAGAACTGGACGGCTTGTTCTGATCGTCGGCCGGTCTGGCGGAGCATAGTGAGGCAGTTCCTATCGTCGCCCCCAAGAACAGCAACGAGAGCAGGAGAATACGGGACGAGAACGCTTTACTTGTCATTGTGGCTCTCCGTTGAAACTCGAACTTCTGCCATTACTTAATTGCTAGGTTCACAGTTGTGGAATGTGTGAGACCCCCACCTGTCGCCTTGATCGTCAGGAGATAGGTCCCAGTCGCGGTTCTCGACCTCGTTGATATTGTTAGTGTTGTATTGCCAGAACCCGCGACCGACGTCGGAGTGAACGAGGAACTTGTACGAGTGGGCAATCCCCTCACACTGAAATTAACAACAGCAGAGAACGGTCCCAACGCCTTCACCGACACTGTGTAAGTCGTCTTCGAACCGCGATTCACAGTCTGACTGCTCGGAGATGCCGCAATCGAGAAATCCGCCACGACTAGGGTAACTTGCGTGGTATGAGTGAGGCTGCCGCTTGTTGCCGTGATCTCGAGGGGATAACTGCCCGCAGGCGTCGAACTCGACGTGTTTACGGACAAGTTGGAAGATCCAGCACTTGTAACGGAACTCGGATTGAAGGTCGCAGTCGCACCAGAAGGCAAGCCCGATACGTTGAAAATCACACTTCCACTAAATCCATTGGAGGGTGTCACATTCACGCTGTAGCTCGTGCCTGTTCCCGGGGGTATCGTCTGGGAGGATGGTGTGGTTGCCACCGAGAAGTCTGGCTGAGGAGCCACCCGAACAAACGTCGCCACTGAGGGCACTCCTGAGCTGTTCAAGAGAAACAGCATGTAGTAGCCGGGAGGAGCGATGTTGCCATTCGGAGGGGCCGTGACGGTCAGAGATCCACTCTGCGCCGTGAAGGACAACTCCACCTCACGCTGGTCCATCCCGAAGGCATGCGTCACGGTTCCGTTACGCAACAGAACGACGCGGTTAATGCTCGCGGCATCTGGAGTTTGCACTGTGAATGCATTGCCGTAGGAGATGGAACTGGGCGCGCTAGTGATGGAGGGCCGAATCGCCGCCGCCCCGGTCGAGTCGAACAGATAGGGCGGTCGATAAATCTCCATCTGCTGCACGTAAGTACCGCGCTGAGGATTTCCGCCCGCAAGCCACACAGTAGCATCTGGGAGAAGCAGCGCCACCGAGTGGTACAAACGCGGATAGGCGTTCGCCCCGGCTGAGGAGAAAGTATAGTTGCCGGGATTGTTAGGGTCAGGTCCCAGCAGATCCGCGTTCAGGCTGGCCGTAGTCGTGTCTTCGTCATTTACGGAACCACCCACGGCCAAGACCCTGCCATCGGGCAAAATCACCGCATTCATCTCGATTCGCGCCTTGCTCATGTTGGGTCCGGATTGCCACGCTGGCGTAGGTGCTCCAAAATCGATGATCTCGCTCGTATTAGTGGCCGGACTGTGGCCGCCCATGATGATCACTTTTGGATCGTAGTTACTGGCGAGTGTCAACGGGAGTAACACTGACGTGCCGTAGTTTCGGGTTCCGCTGTAGATTGTTGTGGCGACATTCGTGTTCCACGTGGTCGTCGCTGGATCAAAAAGCTTAGAGGTTGTTTGCGCTCCGGAGTAGAACACCTTGCCATTGGGTAAAAGGTGCAAGCGCGGGTAGAGGTCCGGCGTCCAGGATGCGGGATACTGCTGGCTCCAGCCCGAGCCGATCGTGTAGAACTCCACCGCGGTGTTGGTGGCGCCGCTCTCGTTCAGGCCGGAAAATGCCATCACACGCCCGTCCCCCAGTGTCAGTACAGTGGGATACCAGCGGCCATGCGCCATGTTTTGAACGTCGGCGAAAAGGTTCGTAACAGGATCGAAAACTGCTACATTAGGCTGCCCATAGAAGGGGTCATACTGGATGGTGCCGCCATCGATCAGTGCGCGGCCGTCCGGCAAAAGCACCATGCCATTGCAGAACTTGTCCCACGACAATGAAAACTGAGAGATTGCTCCGGCGTTCGGATCCCACAGCAACGCCCCAGAGTTATTCGAAGGACCATAGGGCGGACCGGATGGACAACCTGCCTGAGATGGCGGGCAGTTTCCCGATCCCGCCACCACTAGCACTTTGCCATTGCTGAGAAGCGCGACATGGACAGGGTTGATGGGCATGAGAGAAGGCAGAGTGCTCCACCGCCCTTGCACGTTCGTTTGCGCCATGGTTATTGGCGCCCATATGGTGACTGACAGCGACAACGCAAGCGCATGACTTAGGCACGGGTAGACGCGGCGGCGCATGAAACACCTCAGTGCAGCCTACGGATGAAATTATTGGGGGATTGGGGAAGGCCTCCTACTCAACATTTCGCGACGACTACCGCAAAAGTGCGAGCAGGAGTCAAAAGCCTCCGAACATTAGCCCTATAACGCTGAAGTGTCAAGACAAAACGTGTTGACAAAACGTGTTGACAGACAAAACGTGTTGACAAGCGTGTTGTACAGGGAAAATATGGCAGATGAAAAATATTGCACTGGTGCTCCAGTGGCAGGTCCGCCCTCCGTTGAGTTTGACCACTCTGCCTCCTTTGCGGCTTCGCTGCCGTGCGAAGGTAAAGCGCTCACTGACTTGTGGTTTCCGTCATTGGGAATCGCTCCGTGGTGCGAGGTCAAACCTCGGGCGAAGCAGAGGTTTTGTTACGCGTCTTAAGAAAGTCCACGGGAAGAGAGTGAACCTCGATCAGGGGGGGGTAGGTGTTTTGTGCCACAAACGAGAGCAACGAATTTGGATCGAAGCCGAGAGTGGACAGCAGGGGCGGATGCGCTTTGGCAACTCTCCGGTACAAGATAATGCAGCAGTCATAGAGGAGTACAGGCGGGATGCAATCCACAAACTGGAAAAACTGCGCGCTGCTCACGAACCCAGCCCGGAAGAGCTTTCCGAGGCACCCAAAAAGTGCCTTGCAGTAGCAACAGATCATTACAAAACCATTACACACTGCGTTCATTTGGGAATCTTCAAAGCCCACCCCATCCCATAGAATGCCCACAACTCAAGGAAAAGCAAAATTGGCGGAGGGAGAGGGATTCGAACCCCCCGGTACCGTTTCCGGTACAGTGGTTTTCAAGTTCCACAGTGGGTTCTGAATGGTTAGGAAATTTTCTACTCTACTCCTATTTTCAACGCGTTACAAATCGGTCGATTTGATCCGTTCTGCTTGGAGATGATTCGTTCTGATCGTGCAACCATTACAATTTCATGACAGCCTAGGTCTGATTGCACGCCCCGGTTTTGACGCCCCGGTTTAGAAGATCACCTAGTGTGTTCCGATCGGTTATGAAAATTCTCTACTCTACCTGATTCTTCAATCGCTTACCAGAAACAAGTTCTGACCTGTCTTAATCGACTTTGGCACGTTATGAGCATAGAACAATCACGTTCTTATCACGGCAGCATGCTTGTCGTTGGGTTGAGGACCAGACGATCCTTTGTCGAAGAAGTGCTCTTCGAAGTCAAGCTCCGGATCCCACAAGTGCGCGACTTATTCTGAGTTTCGTGGTGCGGGACCGCCTTTCTGCAGATCCCTCTCTCGCAGCGGTAACAATAGTGGGGTGAGATCGCCGAAAACAAACGCTAGTCCATACTGCACGCGCGCTGTAGTTCACCCCAGTCGCTTGACGTCGGATTTCAAGCTAAGATTCCGGATCAGTTGGTGTGAGTACATGGGGTGAGTCCCGAGGAGACGGGCGGCCTCGACGTAGTTGCCGTTGGTCTCGTCGAGCGCCGAGAGAACGAGCGTTTTTTTCGTATGGTTCAGAATGTTGTGGTACCGCGCCGCAGCCAATCCCGGCCACTGTTCCTCGAGCCTTAGTCTTCGTTGTTCCAGAACAACGCTGGGATGACGGCCGGCTCCTTGACGCAACCAGACGATCACTGCCGTGAACAAACTACTGGCGCAGGCCCCCCAAAGGTCCCAATCTGGCAATCACGAAGGCGCCCCCGAGTGCAGGGCGATTCGCCCATTACTAGTACGGTGACATTACGAACGACGCCAGCGATTGACGCCCGGATGACTTGGGCCTAACATTCCTCCGAAATGGCGACATCGCCACATTTGGTCGGACACAGGCTGAGCCACTACCTCATCCTGCAACAGCTTGGTGCAGGTGGGATGGGTGTCGTCTACCTCGCTCAGGATGAGCGTCTTGACCGTAAGGTTGCTCTCAAAATCTTGCCTGCTGGAGCCCTCTCAGATGAAAACGCGCGCAAGCGCTTCCGGAACGAAGCACTGACACTGTCCAAACTTAACCATCCCAATATCGCAACGGTTTTCGACTTCGACACTCAAGACGCCACGGACTTCTTAGTGATGGAATACGTCGAAGGGTTCACATTGACGGCAACCCTTGCGAAACGTGGGTTATCGGAGAAGCAAATACTCGCGCTGGGTGAACAGATAGCGAAGACCTTGGAGGATGCCCACGAACATAGCATTGTGCACTGCGATCTGACACCACGAAACATCATGGTCACCCCTAAGGAGCAAATAAAGCTTCTTGATTTCGGCCTGGCCAGGCTGCTTAGGACGACTGCGTCGGCCTCGACGGAGAGTCTTATCGCTTTGCATGGTGCCGGAACGCTTCCTTACATGGCTCCGGAGCAATTCCGTGGAGAGTTGCCCGACTTCCGCAGCGATATTTATTCGCTCGGGGCGGTACTCTATGAAATGTGTACGCGCCAACAGATGTTCACGGATGTTGATAGACTCGGCCTCGTCAACGCGATACTACACGATGCACCGCGACCTCCGACTGCAATCAATCCGCAGATTTCGGCAGGTTTGGAAACCATCATCCTCAAAGCTCTCGACAAGGATCCAAATCGCCGCTATCAATCTGCCCGAGAGCTCTTGGTAGATCTGAGTCGGCTGAGCACACCCGTTCCACTAGTGACAGGGGTGCGGACGGTCAACAGGACTCACCGAGTAATCCTTCTGATGAGCTGTGGCGCAATCGCAATAATTGCAGGAATTTTCGCATTCGAGCGCTGGCGTCCGTTGAAGCACGAGCCGACACACCAGTCAGTATTGATAGCCGATTTCGAGAACCGCACTGGAGAACCCGTTTTCGATCAAGCTGTGCCCGAACTGCTCACGACGGCTCTGGAGCAGTCCCGCTATTTGAGCGTGTTCCCGTCGATTCGGATACGTGATGCTTTGCGACGGATGGAGCGCTCAGACACGGTCCACCTGGATGAAGCTACCGGCAGAGAGATTTGCTTGCGAGAGGGTCTGCAAGCGTTGTTACAAGGGTCGCTTAGCAAAATTGGCAAGAATTACGTCCTTGTCGCTCGTGCTGTGGGCCCGGATGGCGGAAATCTGGTAAGTACCGAGCAGGTTGTACCAGAGGCAGACCAAGTTCCGGAGGCGGTGGACAGCATCGCAAAGAAAATTCGGATAGGCCTCGGCGAATCGCTGACCTCGGTGACGCAAAGCTCGGTCCCGTTGGAGCAAGTTACGTCCAAGTCTCTAGAGGCGATACGTTACTTCTCGCTTGGCAAAGTAGGCCTATACAACGGAGATTCCCAAGTGGCACGCGGATTGTTCCAGAGAGCGCTGGAATTGGATCCAACGTTCGCTATGGCTCATGAGTACTTAGGCATAACCTATGTTCACCTGAACGATCCGGTGCGAGCGAAGAAGGAACTGTTGGATGCCACCCGCTTAACGGACCGTGTCACCGAGATCGAGAAGCATAAGATTCTTGGAGACTACAATCTGCTAGTCAGAAATTACGATGAGGCGATCGGCCAGTTCCAGCTTCTCATTCGCCTACAGCCACAAGATCCTGCTGCTTACCTGAACTTGGGAGATTGCTACGCCGGAAAATTTCAATATGATTCTGCCGTCTACGAAGTTGAAAAGGGCGTCAGCTTACAGTCACAATCCGGACCGAGAGACAATCTCGTCGAGATTCTCCTTCTGAAAGGCGATACAGCTAGAGCCCTCGCGCTTGCCCAGGAGATTCTTCGCAAAGATCCGAAGGACTCTCGTGCGCGCAACTACCTTGGTAAGTTATACCTTCTAAATGGACAGCCCACTGAGGCACGCCGCATATTTGAGAGCATGGTGGATGCCGGGGGTGACGAAGAAGCCGAAGCGTGGTCCGCTTTAGCGGACCTCGCTTTAGCTACGGGACAATATCGCGAGGCACGCTCTGATTTGGAGGCAGGCATTGTTGCCGATCAAAAAAGAGGGGGCGTGTATTCGGAACTTAAGAAACGAATCTTGCTCGGGACTCTGACTAGTGATCAAGGAGCAATCCTTCAGTTTGCCGGAGCATTGTCAAAGAGCGACGAGCCTGACCCGCAGCTGGTACTTCTTTTAGGTGTGGCACTTGCCCAGGGGCACCAATTGCAGGATGGACAGAACATGCTTCGTATGATGAAGCGTCTTGTCCGCCAGAATCCGGTCCCTACGACGCAATCGTTCCAATACTTGCTCGCAGCAGAACTGGCGTTGGCCCGAGGCAGCCTTCGGTCCGCTCTACAATCGGCACAGGAGGCGGTTCGCTATGAGAACTCATCCTTTGCGTTGGAAACTTTGGCTCGTTGTTACGAAGCGACTGGTAAGGATGAAGACGCTATCCGTGAGTACGAACAAGTATTGGCGCGGGGTAATGAGCGCAGTCATAGCTATGACACTCCTGCATTCCATAAGATTGTGGATGCACATTATCGACTCGGAACGCTGTTCGAAAGTGCTGGCCAATCAGAGCGCGCGCGCAGCTATCTTCAGCAATTCCTAAAATACTGGTCTCAACCGGACAGCAATCTCGAGATTTACAGGGACGCCGAAAGACGGTTACGCAGTCTAACCGTGTCCGTTGGCCATTGAAGTCCCACCCCAGCGACGTAGAACGCAGACTCTGAAATACCATCCAATCCGAGATCTTTCTCGATCAATGTGTCTCTCAAAGCCATAGTACAAAAGGGAGCAAGTCCAAGCCAGGTAGAAACTAAGCAAAAAGTCTGGCAGACATGGCCGGCATCCAGTAACACAGTTCGGTAAGCGCGTGGACTATTATATTTCCACATCACACGCGGAAAAGCCGCTGTCATAAGGAACAAGGCGGCCGCTCTTTGGACCCAGGCCTGGTCCGCACAATAGCGGGCGGCCTTTTTGTCGAAGTTACCCAGACGGAGCAGCTCCAGACAATGTTCGCGCGTGGCGTAATGGTAGAGTCCGGGCGGTAATCCCTCTACGCGTAGGGCAAGCACATAGGTCTCGACCGGATGACGCGCGCCCGCAGAAGGGCTCGTTTTTCTAGGCAGATCTCCTAAGACGCCCGATGGGATAGAGCCTGTGACCCCCCAGGTGTAGTAGAGAATGTTTGAGAGTGAGCTTAAAGACAAGGTTTGCACCGAAAATCTGCGGTGCGTTCTCCGCGACATCAGAACCTCAAGGAATTCCCCTCGTGCCCCTGTCGCTGTCGGAAGGTGCAGCCTACGAACATTCTCGTAGGTCTTAAAAAATGGGGGTTGGGGGGAGTTCGCCAGCAATCGTCTTAGTTTCTTCTTCAGCTCATGACGCGTGGCACAATACCGAACATCTTTGCTTCCAAAGTGAAAAAATCCAGCACTTGGGAGCCATCCAGACCATGCCTGTTTAAATTGAAAATCCCGCTGTGCTTCAGGCGTACCCTCCCGTACCAAGAGCGTGTATTTTTCTAGCTGGCGCACGGTGGTGCGGATACTACTCTTTGTATACTGCGCCAATAGACGAGATACCTGCTCCTCTGAGCGCCAATCCCCAAATAAATCCAGCAACCGAATTAAGACAGGATCGGCGCTGATCGACACCCGAGTGCGATAGTTCTGAAAAATGAGCTGACCGCCTCGCCAAAATACAACTATGCTAGTTGCGCGTTTTAATCGAATCGAAGTCACTGCACACCGTTTTGTCGCCGAAGGTTGCAGGCGAGACGAACTCTTTTCAGTGACTATTTTTCACGAACGTCATCATCATCGCCTGTAAAATGGGCCAGTTCCATAAGGTCATCATGGAGCAGTTGGATCTTTGCATCTAGCTTTGTTCTCAATTGAGGTCTAATCAGCTGTTCCTCTTTTTGAACAGCAGCAAAAGACTTCTTGAGTCGCTCGACGTCTTCCGGTGTAAGATTCCCGGGTTTCCTACCCTTAGCCATACCCCCTCCTCGAAACTGTCCGGCGTTGCGACAACACAGGTGGAGAACTCTAGTGGTCAGCCCTTTAGTTGTCAACACGGTCACTAACCCGACACCCACGCCAACTCGGTCCGAAGGACCGGAGCGGGGAAGGATCCAGCGGCTTCCCGGATCGTTCTCCCCGAAGACCTTCCTAACGCGCTGTCGAGATGTGTTAAACAAAGCGTAATAAAACAAATACGGCTCCGCGATTCGAAGTGCAGCCGCAGCCGCAAACTCAGAGGAAGACAGCATGACCGTTGCAGACCGGAAGAGTTTGAGAGCGATGTGGGTGCGTACCATCCATGCCTGGCAGGGCTCAGGAAGTGAAGTTTGAGACCGAAATCGGTTATGCAGCGAAACGCAGTAGGACTGAACTAAGCAGACATCAATGGTAGCTAAAGCCTTGTAACGATAGTTGCACTCTGCACCGGTGAACTGCTTCAAGAAACAACGCAACGTTGGGATGGTCAGGAAGAAGGGAAGAAGCTGGATGAGAGCCCAACTGTGCCAAAAGTGAAGCCATCGGATCGCTGCGATTCGGCAGCATATCCCCAGGGGATTGACTGGCACCTCGTTGTCATTCGCCTGTGCCTTCCACGTAAAGTCATGTGGAGCTTTGGATTTGTCCTCGCTCATACGCCCTTCCAATTCCATCGAGGGTGTGCTGGAAATAAATTCTTCAGCGACTGGTACTCTCTCGACTTTCAGGCTCGCAGCGGACCGCGCCACCTTGGCTTCCTTCCAGCCGGACAGCCCATAGGTGCTGTCGCGTAGGAATCGCATGTTCTTGGGGTTAGCAAACTACTCCTTTCTAACGCTGAAATTCCTGATGCAGAGAACCAATGTTTCTGCGGGTTCGAAGGAGCAGAGTTTGGAGGGGTTTTCTAACATGCCGAGAGGCGAATTCGAGTGCTACAGTTGCCAGCGTGGACGAGGGCCGCAAACGCGTGCTGTTGATTGCCGCTAGTATCCTCGCTGCGCGAAAGAGGGGGAGTAGATAAAGAAGCCTTACCGGTGGCCGCCTTCGCCCTGCTCCTGCATAAGGCGCTCGAAGTTTGACCAGTTAATCTTGAAGCCAAATTGCTTGTTTGCCGGCACCCAAACGAGTGAACCGTTGCTAATCCGAAGCCTCCCGAGCATTTGTGCGTCTCGCTTCACCTTCAATTCGAGGTCTGCCTTTCCGAGCTCTCTCTCAGGTAGCTACAGTCAAATCGTTTGGCTTGCTGCGGCAACTTTGGCGAAAAGCGCAGATGTTGAACCGCGCGGTCATGGCGCCCGCTTCACGTCTTTTTTGAGGCGGAACGCGTGCAGGATATCCAACGCGAATTCGCTCACGAAATTGTAGCCACTGCCGATTCCTGCCTGGGACAACATGCTGTATGCACCGCCTTTCCATATGTTGCGTTGCGCCGGCAGCCACGTGTTGTAGAGCAAGCCGGCGGCGAAGGCCCCGGCATACATCGGGACTTGTGGCCGGAGTTCACGCTCAGTTCGGTTATAGGCTACAAAGTTTCTTGATAGGGCGTGGCGGGTGCGAGGCCAGAATCCGTTGCAACGGCAAAAGTCGTACCGAGGCTCATATCCGAGCAGAGCGTTCCCTCCCGCGAGCACGCTGTTCTGAACGACAAACTGTCCGTACCGCGCTGCGTAGCGTCTGCCGTAGCCAGGAAAGCCGCCGCCCCAGTCGTGGGGTTCACCACGCGCTTGGTCAATTCCGGCTGAAAACGCCCTGGCCACGTAAGATCCAGCGGTGAGGAACATCTGCCGAATATAAATCTGCCCTCGCTGCGTATTGGTTAACGGCTCGAGCTGCTCCTGCACCGGAACATATGGACCAATGATCCACTCGATCGGCAGCCGTCCGAGACTTGCGGGTCTCGATGGCGCATTTTCTTGCTTCCTGGGGTTCTCTGGATATTTATCATCGGGACTCGGGCTACGCTGCTGTGCTGCTCCAGGTAGCACCAACAAGCCGAATCCGAGACACAACGCAAAAGTCAGACGTGCGAAGGCCCAAGCATCCCTGCAGGTTCTTAACCGTGTTTGTGAGAAGAATATGGGTTGAAGCATGGTTGGAAATCTGCTTCCGTCCGGTAGGCAGCAATGAAGGTCGATTGATTATGCCAGTATAAAGAGCGTACTCCCTTTTGCACTGCAACCCAAACATTTTGTGGCAAATGGCTTCGGAGCTGAAAAGCGCGGGAGCGCCCGTCACCGCGGAGAAGAAAAGCCAAACTAGCTGGCTCGTGCTCTGCAAAGGATGTTTCACGCCCACCTTTGCCCGGCAGCATCATGATCGCGGACCGTATCGATCTCTGGAACTAGCGCCAAGCAAGGAACGGGGAGTCATCTAACAGCTATTCGGCGCGTTCCGTCACTACTGCACCGGCGTGAGTTGATGAAACCCCAGTCCTCGAGAGACGTTGGAATTGACCTTCACGCCGTTGACATAGTAGTTGGCCTTTGGCCCGCTGAATACCTGAAACTGGCTCCCCGTCATGGGATCCGAAACAGTTTGCAGACCCGTAAGCGCCTCTCCAAAGCTTGAAACTTGCTGTTGCTGCGCGCTTTGATGCGCTTCAAAGCGGGCCACTTGCTGATTCATTGCTGCCGTACGCTGTTCGTGGTGGTAGGCCTGCATTTGGCTCATCAACTGCTGAAACCCCTTCCGGATTTGATCTAAGCCCATCTGCGTCACCTGATTCTGATAGTGGACCCACTGCGGATTCTTCTCCCAGGTGTTAATCATGTGCTGAACCACGCTGTGGGCCAGCTCCGCACGATCCGCGGTGCTGATGATGCTGATGGGAGTAACAAACCAGAGGCCGTCGTTAGTGTTAAGTGCGGTACGCACATATACGGTAACGATTCGCGGGCCGTCAGAGGTGTCGCAATCATAGGAAACGGTGCCTTCAGTGGCTTTGGTGAGACCGGGATCGTCTTTCCAGGCGGGAAGCATTTCAGGAGTCCAATCCGGCTGCTGCCGCTTCACGCCCTTGCAAATTCGGGAAAAACGGTGCTTCACATAAAGTTCGGCATAGGAGTGGCCGTCCCGGGGATCGACGAAGTTTAATGGTCCCGTCGTGAGTTGTATGGGGTGGGTTGATCGGTGGGGATTTGTACGAAGCTGCGGCAGACGGTTCCGCAGGTCGGAGACTGCTTACTGAGTTGGCGATAAATCGCGTTCTAGTAGGTTTGCACTCACTGACCGTGGTTGTGAGCGTAACCGCCTGGTTTCGTAAATTATCCAGATCGGTCGAAATGGCCAAAGGTACAATGTCTCTGATCATGCGGATGATCTTGGACATCTTCGCGCAAATCTTCCGCACGCTGTGGGCACACAAGCTACGCTCATTCCTCACCATGTTTGGCGTTGCCTGGGGTGTGGGATCGTTGCTGCTACTCGTCGGCCTGGGCGAAGGTTTCCGCTCGGGAAACAAGCGGGGGCTGGCCGAATACGGGGAAAACATCATGTTTATCTTCCCCGGCCGTGCGCCCGTGGTCGCAGGCAGCATGAACTCCGCCCGCAGCTATCTGCTTACCTACCAGGACTACGCGGACATCCGTAGGGAAGCTCCCCACGTTCGCAAGGCTTCGCCTCTTCTGGCTCGCGATGATGTGCGTGCGGTTAGCGAATTCGCCACTGCCAACGGGCAGATTGTCGGCGTGGAGCCTCAGTTCAATGAGATCCGGTTTCTTCCGATCAAGGAGGGGCGCTGGCTCAATGGCCTGGACGAATCTCAGAAACGCAACGTCATCGTCCTCGGCGACGAACTGACCAGGAACCTCTTCTCCGGACGACCCGCGATGGGCGCAGACATCCTGCTCAACGACATAAGGTTTGAAGTGATCGGCACCATCAAGCGCATCGGCCGGGGTGACGAAAACTTTACCAACATGCGCGGCTACATTCCGTTCCAGGTGATGGCCACATGCTTCCCGCTTAAGGGCAAGAACCACCAAAACTCCATGTCCCTGATCAATTATCAGCCTCGCGTTACCGCGGAGCACTTGCTCGCGCAGGAAGACGTCCGCAAGATCATCGCTCGTAATCACGGCTTCGACTACCGCGATCTAGACGCCTTCGAGAGCATGGATACAGTTCAGCAGGCCGAGATGATGGGCAAGATTTTCGATGCCATGAATATGTTCCTGGGCACGGTGGGACTGGTGACCCTGGCTCTTGGCGCGATTGGCGTCATCAACATCATGCTGGTGGCTGTTAGTGAACGCACCCGTGAGATCGGATTGCGCAAAGCCCTGGGGGCCACCAATCGCAGCATTCTGGTCCAGTTTTTTCTGGAAGGAATTCTTCTTACGTTATTTAGTGGACTGATCGGAATGGGGCTAGCGGGTGCCCTGATGGCACTGCTCGGTACGCAACAAGGACCGGGGGGATTTGATCCTCCCAAGCTGGTGCCCGCGTCGGCGATTCTGGCGATCGCCTGCTTGACGCTGGCGGGCGTAGCGGCCGGGCTATATCCCGCGCGCAAGGCCGCCATGCTGCAGCCCGTGGAAGCGCTCCGGCAGGAATAGGCCACTTAAGGTTAAGACCAGGGTTAAGACGATGTTGCGTGATTTGCTCCTCGAAGCCTACGGCGCCATGCGGCACAACCGTCGCCGCACCACGCTCACCATGCTCGGCATGGCTTGGGGTATCGCCACGGTTGTGATGCTGCTGTCCTACGGCAACGGGTTCGGCCAGGCCTGCGCCAATATTTTCGCCAACTTCGGCACCAAGCTGATGATCATGGTCCCTGGCCGCAGTTCTATGCAGGCTGGCGGCCAGAAAGCAGGCGCGCCCATACGCTTTACCCTCGATGACGTGGACACGCTTACCACCAACATCCCTCAAATCACTCACATCACCCTAGAAGCCTCCAAGCAGGCCAACATCCAGTACGAGACGCGGACGTTCCCCTTCAACGTCACCGGTAACTATCCAACGTGCTTTCCATCCGCGCGCTCAAGCTGGCGCTGGGCCGCTTCTACAACGCGGAAGATGAGATACAGCACGCCCGCGTGGCCGTCATTGGCTCCGAGGCCAAAGAAAAACTTTTCTCTGGACGGAACGCACTGGGCGAACGAATTCGCATCGATGGCCTCAGCGTTGAAGTCATCGGGATCCTGAGCCCCAAGATGCAGGCGGGCGACGACAATATTAACCGCGCGATCTACATCCCTTTCACCACCATGAGCGGCGTTAAAGACACGCATTACCTCGACTCCATCTGGTTCAACTATGAAACCCCAGCCTATGAAGATCTCGAACACACCATGCGTTCCGTAATGGCCATAGCACACAAGTTCAACCCCAGCGACCGGCGCGCCATGTTGGTATTTAACCTCATGGAACAAGTCCACCAGTTCGAAATGATTACGCTGGGCCTGAAGGTTCTGCTGGGCTTTATCGGCACGCTCACGTTGGGCATCGGCGGAGTTGGCCTCATGAACATCATGCTGGTCTCGGTGACGCAGCGCACCCGTGAGATTGGTGTGGAAAAGGCGCTGGGTGCGTGCAGGAGTCACATCCTCCTTCAGTTCCTGGCCGAATCTCTGACCATCACTTTCATCGGCGGCGCGCTGGGAGTCATCCTGGCCTATGGGGTCTCATTTTCCGTCGGAAGGCTCACGTTGTACAGCGCCATAGCGAAGAACGCGGAAGGCGGCGATGTCCGCCTGGTCATTGCTCCGAGCACACTGCTCGTGGCTACGCTTATCCTCGCTGCCGTAGGGTTGGTGAGCGGGATGGTACCCGCCGTCCGTGCCTCGCGTCTGGACCCCATTGAGGCTTTGCGGTACGAATAGCTTCGCCATTTCGCTCATTGAGGGGTTATCAGCGTTATGGCCTTTTATAATGCGATTACACTTATTATTGAGCGGCTTGCACAAAAGAAAGTACCCGTCTTCCGAAAGACCTCCTCCAGAATCATGAAGGCTAAGGCACCACGGCCTTTACCGGCGTCGAGCGGGCACTCTCTTTCCTACTCGAGTTTACGGCTGTGGCAGCATAGTAATACGTGTGATCGGAGACGACGGTATCGTCTTTGTACGCGGTGTTCGAGTCCAAGGTGGCATTGATCTTGGCATAGGGGCCGCTCGCGCTGGCACTGCGATAAACATTGTAGCCCACAACCTCCGAAGTGCTGGCCTTCCACCAGAGGCTGACGCTGTGCGGCGTCACGGTGCCAATGCCGGTAAGCGATTCAAGTGCATGCGAGTTGGAGGCGTTGCTGGTAAACGAGAGGGAGCCAGAAATGTTCCCGCTGCTTTTTGGCGTGAAGGCCACATGGGATGAAACGCTTTGGCCTGCTGCGATCGTCAACGGAAAAAAAGCCCCCTTTAGGACAAATTGGGAACTGCTGCTGGTAGCAGAAGACACGGTCACACTGGCGCCGGCAGCGCTCATGGTGATTGGTCGAGTCTGCGTCGTTTTCACAAGCACGTCGCCGAAGTTCAGTGGCGCTGGAGCTATGAGCAACTGGCCCGCGGAGGTTGGAGTTCCGGTGCCCCTCAGAGGTATGTCGATACCGGGATAGGAAATGACGACACTACCGCCAACCAACCCCGCGGCTCGGGGAGCGAATTTAACGTTCAATTTCACACTCTGCCCAGCCTGCAGAACCAATGGTAAGGTCGGCCCGGTGACTGAGAATCCGTTACCCGTCGTATAGAAGGCCACGAGCCTTACCTTCCAGGAGCGAGTGTTGGTAAGCACTACCGACACCTTGGAACTGCTTCCCAGCGCCACCTCGCCGAAGGAAATGCTAGAGGGATTGGCCTTCACCGCTTGCCTGGTTACACCCGTTCCGCCCAAACCAAGCTGTAAAGTCGAGTTTGAAGCGTTACTGGTAAACGTGACCTTCCCTCCGGTCGATCCAGTCGCGGTCGGAGCAAACCTCACATTCAGGACGACGCTCTGCCCCGCAGTCAGATGCAACGGCAGAGTCAAATGGGACACACTGAATTCGCGGCCACTCAATTTCATCGCCGACACTGTGACGCTGGTATGTCCGCTATTCTTGAGAATGGCCAGTTGCGTCTCCGTTCGATCGACAGTGACATTGCCAAAGCGCAGACTGGTCGGTGTACAAGTCAGTTGCTGGGTGACGGCTCGTGCGCCCAAAGTGAATAGCGTGACGAATGCAGTAAGCGTGATGATGGAAGAGACACGGATTGAAAAGGATTGGGTAATCGACTGGGGGAGTTGCCGCATGCCATTGAGATTGAAGACCTGGAATCTGCCCTTGGGTAGATGTCGGAAGGACATGCCGCGGAGGACTCGCTGCGGTTTCGGCGGGTTACTGTTGAAAATGTTTGGTCCGCCGCTCGAGTGCAAGAAGAATTCGATGGAACGAGAAGCAGTCTGCGAAAATGTATCCGGCCTTTAGTGGAGAATGGTCTCCGGGCGCATGATGATGATCCGCGCGTGCCCGTCCTTGTTAATCGCCGCGGTCATGAAAGACCCGTATTTCAACGCAGGTTCTCGGGCACGCCATTTGACTGTTCTTTCGTCCTTTTCTGTTCTTCTGCAGACTTCTGGGAAACGAACTTCAAAGTCACTTCGTCTAGCTGGCAACCGCGAGGGCAGTAGTCAGATGAGACCGGAAGATTCACGCGGCGAAGCAACAATTCCTCGTTATGCCCGTGTCAATATCAACGCCTATTATAGTTCGAACCTCGGCCGTCATGTGTTTGGAGCGGCGGCTTTGGCCTTTGGCCTCATCACGCTGGCCTGGCACGACTTCAACGGCTGGCATCTACCACGTTACATTGTCTACCCCGCCGCCGCTGCCGAGATCTTCGGCGGAGCTGCGATTCAGTTCCGTCGGACCGCGAAAACGGGCGCAGTCGTCCTTGGTGCGGTTTATCTTGTCTTCGCCTTACTGTGCGTGCCACAAATCTTCGCCAAACCGCAGATCTACAATAGCTGGGGCAACTTCTTCGAGCAGTTCTCCCTCGTGACCGGAGCGGCGATCGTTTATGCGCGCTCGTCATCGCCATGGTCACGGGAAACGCTTAATCGGATCGGCCGCATTCTCTTGGGCATCTGTGCCGCTTCCTTTACCCTCGAACAGGCGATTTATCTTGGCGCTACCGCCAATCTTGTTCCGAAGTGGCTTCCGCCAACTCAGATGTTTTGGGCGGTAACGACGACTGTTCTGTTCGCACTCGCGGCTGTGGCTCTTCTTACGAATCGAATGGCACTTCTCGCGACTCGCCTTCTGACAATGATGCTCGTGATCTTTGGGCTACTCGTGTGGGTACTGTTGATTCTTTCGGATCCCCACAATCATGCGAATTGGAGCGAAACCGCCGAGACCTTCGCGATTGCCGGAGCAGCATGGATTCTCGCTGATCTCCTCGGCGAGTATCGGCTCAATGACCATCGCCCGCGATGATGGAGTTCCCTCCACAGTCTCACCCCGGGTGCCGGGGTGATTCTCAGCTGGTCCTATTAAAGGGGATGTCAAGTGAAAAACACTTCTCCCTGCCGGAACGCCAGAAATATTTTCCGGCATCCAGCCCCTCGCCATAGTGCCGACACTTCTTCTTTAGCTGCTTGACCGTTCAGCCCGGTCGCGGAGCGGCCTTGTAAGCCGCGGAGCGACGGGGCCCCCGTGTTTCTTCCTTCCTGTGGGGGTTTCATGTTCGTCATGACGGTGCCGTTCGGTTCTCTGAAACTCACAAGCTAACCTGGTTGCAGAGTTGCCAACCATGGTCCTATCTGAGACTCGTGGCCTACAGCTTTGTTGGGTCGTGCGAGGGGGCATAGGGTGAAATTGGAGACTGGGTGCCGAAGCACCACAAATCGCCTAACAACTGAGTTGATACTCTTCCCTCGACCCGAGCGTCTCAAAAAGAAACCCGACTGCCACCGCCAAGGATGATCCCCAAGGGAATGGAACGGACTCTTGGTCCGAGACGCTCAAGCTGCTTGCTGTTTCAATTGTTTAGCGTCGAAATGTGCTCCCTTCTTCCAGAGGATTAGAGTGATCGCTGCAATCTTTCGCGCCAAGGTGAGGCGAGCCATTGCTGGCTTCATGCCTTTCGTGAGCAAGCCTTGGTAGAAGTCGTGGAACGCTCCCTCCCGGCTGCTGGCCATACTCGCCGCAGTTGCTGTGGTTTCTTGGAACGTTGCAGCTGTCCTCCCACGTAATGGTATTGCGCGCTATCGCGCGTCTCAATCGCGAGACCGCTGTAGGTCCACAGTTGCCGCTTGGTGCGGAAACGATGAGGGGTTTGGATCAGCGCGATGAGCAGCGCGGCTCGGATCGGGCCGATCGAAGGAACCTGGCGCAGTAATTTGGTCGCGCTCTGTTTGCGACTCTCGGCCAACAGATCCTTCCGCACCGCTTGGCGCAACTCTCGCAGAGCATCGAGCTGTTGGTAGAAAAACTCAGCCCGCCGGCGGACGCCCGCTTTTGCAATCTTGTTCAACCACTCTGTGCGATGACGCGGGGCGTAGACTTGCTGCCCCCCACACAAAATTCCCCAACTGCGATACAGAGCCTTCACTCGATTCATTACCCGGGTGAGATCTTTGCTGATCGTC
>QIAN01000157.1 GCA_003225005.1 Acidobacteriota bacterium
AATCTTGTCGCTCTTGTTACCCTCCTTCATGAGCGCGTTTCTCCGTGGATCGCACACGACTAGCTCCGTGACGTGTGGTTTCAGTAGGTCATACAACCAAGCCGCCCAGGTCCCCTCTTCCAAGGTCACATGCAAGTCACCGTGTATTCCCTGGATACACTGCAGGATGGTGCTCGCCTTGGTTTCGATGATCGACTCCATCACCACTTTTCCCTCGCCGTTCATCACCGCAATCGAAATCGTTTCCTTGTGAATGTCCATGCCAATATACTTAATGTCCATACGGGTGCTCCTTTCGGTAGAGTTCTGCTTCACACTCAAAACCTACCTTAAAGGGGCGCCCTTTTATAATGCGTGAAATTTGAGTTGGTGGAGCAAGGCTCCGGGACCAAAACCGTATTTGACCATACGGGCTTTCCTAAAGGCGAGGCGGAGGTCCTGGCGTCGGGATGGAAAGCGCACTATTGGGAGCCGCTCGAGAAACTCCTGGCTTAGGTTCTGCGCGGGACGCGGGAATCCGAAATGGCCGGAGTGTACAAGGACGATGTTCGTTGCACTACTGGGAACCATAAGGTTGTTCCCAAATGATCCGAGGACCTCTACCATGAGAACGCAGGACCGCGCGCCCAGTCGTTAGGCGAACTTGCGCATTTCACTGCGGGCTGTCATCTCCGGCCTTCTGATTACTCTTGCTGCTGTCAACGTGTGACCGCTGTTGCTTCTGAACCTTGGTGTGCCGCTCGCTGCGTTCGCCGAAGCGATATTCCTGGGGCTTTTTCTCTGGTGGACAGGAGGAGGAGGTCCTCCACACACAACGAAACCCGCCCGCGCCACGGCGTTCCGTCGTGGCAGGCTGTCGCCCACGCAATGGTTTTGGGGCGTCAGATCAAGGCTTCGGTTGTTCCAGCGCAGCTCGCGTTCGAGCTGCACGCTTACGTTCAGGAGGCGAACTGGGCGTTCAAGTTATTCGACCACTCGACTCTCGAAACGGTTAGCAGTCGGACTGCCTGCTAACCAGACAATCCGAGTGCAAAAGAATCTCTCACTGAGAACCTCTCACTGTAAGACACAACCGGAGCAGGGATTCGCGCGAATTTCTTGATGATTGCTTCCGTTTTCTCGGCTGACCTCGTTGAATCGGGGGCGTATTTCGTTTTCTGGGATCGTATACGATAGTGTGCCGGCTCCGCCGCAGCAAAAGCCGCGGCGGCTCGCGGTGTTTCACGGTGTGATGGCAATGACTCGGAGAGGACTGCCGGAGCCGCCCACGATTTTCAGTGGCGCGGCAACGACGACGGCACCGGTCGGCGGAAGCCGATCAAGGTTGGATAGACCAGCCAGCCCAAACTTGCCGCTGCCGTGCATGAGGTAGTGGTTCGGGAAGGGCGGGTCAAAGGTTGCGGCCTGACCGGCATCGGTTCCAACCGTCTCCACACCGACACCCAGCACATCTCGCTCCTGGGCGAGAAAGGCGGAGCTTTCCTGAGCCAATCCGGGAGTGTGGGGGCCATTCTCTTTTAGGTTGATGTAGTCCTTGGGATCTTCCCGCTTCGACCAGTCTGTGCGCAAGAGAACCCATGCGCTCGCCGGGATACGCCCATGCTGTTCTTCCCACCGTCGGATGCGCTCCGGAGTCAGCAGATAGTTTGGGTTTCTCGCCACCTCCGAACTGATGTCAATCACGCAGGCGGGACCGACAAATTTCTTCGGCGGAATGCGGTCCACGGTGTTGTCCGGAAGATCTTTCCCGGAGATCCAGTGGACTGGAGCATCAAAATGGGTGCCGGTGTGCTCGCCGGTCTCAAAAGCATTCCAGTACCAGGCGGGACCGCGCTCATCGTAGCGCGACAGCTCCCAGATCCTGAATGCGGGCGTGTTGTTGAACTGCGGCGGTAACGGCAGCAAAGGCGTCTGCGGACTCAAGGGCTGGGTCAGATCCACGACCCGTAACCGGCCAGCCGTGAGTTCTTCAAGCAGTTTAGCCAGGACGCTGGACATTGGTGCACCTCACAAGCCTTTTTGCATTCGGCACTCTAGCTAGCTCCACTGGATCGGATTCCGAGTGACGCTGCCCAATCTTCATTGCCTCTCGAGCGACTGAATATGCCGGCGGAATTGAAACCGATTCTCAAGTAACGACAGGTCTGTGACATACGCGGCGGGACCCGTGGCTTCGACCTTGGCGATGATGGTTGTCAGTTCATGGCCATGCGCGGCGCCGGTCACAGCGGCCTTAAAACTCTCCACACTACGCACCGTTGCTACTCGCGGAACGCCGGCGGCACGGGCGATCCCTTCCAGGTCCGTACCTGTGCTGGTCGCCGTTGGGAAGCCGCCGACCGACAGCAGGCTCTCGTTGTCGAAGACGACGTGGACCAGTTTTTTGGGGCGGTAGCGCGCCATTGTGCTAAGACTGCCAAGGTTCATCAAAAGCGAGCCGTCACCATCGAGGACGATCACTCTTTGCTCCGGCAGGCACAGAGCCAAGCCCAGTCCCGTCGAGGAGGCCAGTCCCATAGCGTGTTGCAGGTAGAAGAAATTGGGACGGTGACCCAAGGAGTGCAATTCGGCCGCGACTGCTCCCATGATCGTGACGACCAGGCAGTTTTCCAGCTCCGAATAAGTCGACCGAAGACAATCAAGGCGCAGCATCAATCCTCCCACATCAGGTCGCGTGTCAAGAGAAGGGCGACCGGCTGCAGACTGCTTTCGGCGAGAGTCTGCGCCTGCCGGATGCGCTTTTTGACGGTGTCCAACGCATCCAGGAAAAAGTAAGGGATGCCCAATGACCGCAAGAGCGGTTCGGTGACGTTGCCGCCTTGCGTTTGCCACGGGTCGCGCTCCCCAAAGGAGCCTCGGTAGCTGATGAGCATTAATAGAGGAATCTTGTATAGGTGTGCGAAAGAGACGATGCCGTTGATCGATGCGAGAAAGCCGTGGTTCTGCATTAGCATAGCCGACTTGACCCCAGCAAAGTGTGCTCCAGCCGAGACACCGACCCCTTCCTCCTCCTTTGCCAGTCGTACCAGAATCACCTCTGGGTCCTCGTCTGCAAAACGGATGAGATGGACCAACCAGGTTTCCGGCAGAGCTGAGAGCAGGCGGATGTCGCATTCCTTCAAACCGTCGTAGATCAGTTTGGAGTGGGTCAAAGATACCGGCATAAGCTTACTTTCAAATTTGATGTCGTGCCGTATCGCGCCGCTCGTGGCAGCCGACACTATAGACCGTTTTTCTTACCTCTCGGAACAAAGAGAACATATTCTACCCTCCGAAGGTGTCAACTGCGCTCTTGACGAGCGTTTGCGCGGGGTATAGGTTGGGCGCTGCTTATTCCACAAGACTTCAGTGCCGACTTTTCAGATGTATCAGGAGCAATAGCGTGCAGGCCAAATCCCAAGGCGTTCTCGACCCCAGAATCTCGTCTGCATCGAATGCGAACTTTCCAATTGAGACGGTTCGCGCTGCTTTCCCTGCGTTGACGCGCCCTCCGGAATTCGTCTTTTTCGACAACGCAGCGGGTGCGCAGGTTCCACAGATCGTGCTGGACGCGGTGAATCATCACCTCCTCGAGTGCAATGTTCAGCGGGGAGGGCGCTACGCAAGAAGCGGTGAAGTGGATGCGACAATTGCGCGTGCACGGCAGAGCGTCGCCGATCTTGTGAATGCACGTGATGCGAGCGAAATCGCGTTTGGCATGAACGCCACTTCCTTCATTCGTTTGGTGAGTTTGGCGATCGGACAAACGCTCGACAGGCGGAACGAGATTGTCGTAACCGACATGGACCACGAAGCTAACGTCGCCACCTGGCTGGCATTGGAAAGCAACGGTGCAAGAATCCGTTTATGGAAGATGAGGGACGATGGGAATTTGCACGTTGATGACCTCATCCCTCTGGTGTCTTCGGCAACGCGCCTCACGGCGTGCACGCTTGCGTCGAATGCCATCGGATCGATTGTGGATGTCGCGGCGGCAGCAAGAGTGGCGCACGCGGCCGGGGCTGAAATCTTTCTTGATGGCGTGCATTACGGCCCTCACGGACTGATCGACGTGCAAGCCTTTGATTGCGATTACCTGGTTTGTTCGGGTTACAAAATCTTCGCTCCCCACATGGGATTTCTTTGGGGACGGCGTGAGCTGCTTCAAAGCCTTCCCACCTTCCGTGAAGATTTCATCCCCGACGAGCCACCCGGAAAAATTGAAGCCGGCACCTTCATCTACGAAAATGTAGCCGGGATGGATGCTGCGGTACGCTACCTGGAAACCCTGGGCAGGAGCATGGCCGGAAACGATGAAGCGGAGAAATCGGAATCGAGACGGGCCGCTCTGCAGCGTGCGTTCGAGACAATCCGCGCCTACGAAGAATCGCTTTCGCTCGAAATGCTTCGGCTGCTGAACGATTGCGGCGCGTCCGTCTACGGCGTGGCGGAAAAAAAAAGGATCCGTGAACGAGCGCCGACGCTATGTTTCAATTTGCCGAATAAGTCTCCGGCAAGAGTCACCGAGGCGCTTGCGAAACAAAATATCGGAGTCCGCGATGGCCACATGTATTCACCGCGACTGATGAATCGATTGGGGCTTACCAAAGAGAGTGGCGCAGTCCGAGCGTCGTTGGTGCACTACAATACGGTCGAAGAAGTGCGCCGGTTCGGAAGAACGCTGGCTGAGATGACGAGTGACTGATTCAACAACGCTCAACCACCAACTCATGCTGACCGACAAGCAAGTCCAGGAGATTCGTTCGCGCTTCAACATCTTCCAGCGCAAAATCTATCTCAACACTTGCTCCCAGGGTGCGCTATCAGTTGCCGTGCAGACCGGCCTGGAGAACTACATCGCCAGTTGGCACGAGCAGGGTTCGCCGTGGGAGACGTGGATGGACCGGTATGAGGAGGCGCGAACTGCCTTTGCTCAATTCATCAACGCCAGCCCGGAAGAGGTTGCCATCGTGACCAGCGCCTCGGCGGGCATCAACAGCGTCGCCAGCGCGCTGAATTTCCGGGAACGACAGAAAGTCGTAATGGGGGAGTTCGAATTTCCCACCATGGGTCATATCTGGCTCGCGCAACGCGTACGAGGCGCCGAGGTGCAGTTTGTGAGTGCAGAAGGCAACCACATTCCGGTGGCCAATTACGAAAAGATAGTAGACCGCAATACGCTCATTGTGCCGCTCACGCGCGTCTGTTTCAAGAACGGATTTCGCTCTGAGGTAAGCGCCATCACGCAAATTGCCCATCACTCCGGTGCTCTCGTAATGCTCGATGATTACCAGGATTGTGGAACCCGCCCGGTTGACGTGAAAGCCCTGGACCTGGACTTTTTTGTAACCGGAACTCTCAAATATCTGCTCGGCACTCCCGGCCTTGCTTTCATGTACGCGCGAAAAGAACTTATTTCATCGCTCGTTCCCACAGTTACCGGATGGTTCGCGCAAACCAATCCGTTCGCCTTCGATCCCCAGCATATCGATCTATCTCCCTCAGCGCGAAGATTCGAGTCAGGTTCTCCTTCCATGCCCAATGTGTACGCGGCGGTGCCCGGATTCGAACTGCTGCGAGAAATCGGAATGGAGAATGTGGCGGGCCACATCAAAAGACTCGCGCAATCGCTGTTAAGCTGCGCCCGCGATCTGGGCATTCGCGCCAAAACGCCTGCCAACAGCGCAGGGCCACTGGTGGTATTGCAGTGTAAGGATTCAAACTTAATGGTGCAGAAGCTCGCTGCAAGCGATATTGTCGCATCGAACCGGCACGACGGTTTGCGGATCTCGTTCCATGTGTACAACACCATGGACGATGTGAAGGCAGTCGCGGAAGTTCTCAAGAAGAATATCAATCTTCTGGTCCTTGACCCTGCCAGTGTTGGCAGTTATGACTGATCAACAACGTGCAGCAGTTGGGGCCACGCTTTCCGCTGAGAAGCCGCCAACGCCGGAAGTGGAAGGTCTCCACCGCCGCCTGGGCCAAAGGCAGCTCACCATGATGGCGATCGGCGGCGCCATCGGTGTCGGTCTGTTCTTGGGAAGCAGTGTCACCATTCGCCTGGCTGGACCCGCCGTCATTCTTTCCTATCTTCTGGGGGCAGGAATTGCTCTGATCATGTCCTATGCGCTGGCGGAGATGGCAGTCGTCCACCCTGTCGCCGGCGCATTCGGAGTCTACGCCGAGAAGTACCTCAATCCCTGGGCGGGGTTTTCGGTTCGAGCCACTTACGGGGCTGCACAGATCATCGCTATCGGCGCTGAAGTCACCGCCGCCGGCATCTACATTTCGTTTTGGCTTCCGAATGTTCCGCAATGGGTTTGGGTGGTGTTGGTTTCGACCGCTCTGGTGGCGCTCAATTCCATGCAGGTCAACCGCCTAGGTGAGTTTGAATACTGGTTCGCAATGATCAAAGTGGCTGCCATCGTCGCCTTCATCATCGTGGGGCTATCGTTGATTCTTGGCGTTGGCTCCCGGGGCGCGATTGGCCTGGCGAATTTAACTCACCACGGAGGATTCTTTCCGGCGGGATGGAAAGGAGTATGGCTTTCGCTCACGATAACGGTCACCAGTTACATGGGAGTGGAAATTATCGCCGTTACTGCGGGAGAAGCCCAGCATCCGGAAGTTACTATCCCGCAGGCAATGCGAAGCATTGTTTGGCGGCTCATTTTGTTCTACGTGCTGGCGATCGCGATTATGGTGACGATGGTTCCGTGGAATCAAACCAGCCGTTCGTCCACGCTTTCCGGCAGTCCTTTTGTGACCGCGTTCGCTGCGGCTCATATACCCTACGCCGCCGCAATCATGAACTTTGTCGTGCTTACGGCCGCCCTATCGAGCGTGAATACGAACCTTTACCTTTCCACTCGAATGCTTTTTTCTTTGGGCCAGGGAGGTTATGCCCCCGAATGGATGGGCAAGGTGAGCCGCAACGGAGTGCCGCATCGCGCGCTGTTCGCCTCAACCGCGGGGATTATCGCGGCCATTCTGCTGGCCATCTGGGCTCCTGAGAATGCTTTCCTCGTGCTTTATGGGACCGCAGTTGCCGGAATGCTCTTCGTGTGGCTGGTGATTTTGAACACACATCTTCGTTTTCGCAAGGCAATCACGAGCGAGCGGTTGTTGAGTTTGCCCATGCGTCTGCGGGCGCACCCGTTTTTCACGATGGTCGGTATTCTTTTACTTCTTGCGATCTCGGTCAGCACCTTCTTCGTGGACGGATTGCAGTGGTCGCTTCCGGCATTTTCTGTTTTCTTAGGGTTGATCTCGCTCTTGTACCTGCGAGGCCGGCGGCACAACACTTTCTAGAAGAGCGAGTCATTGTTGGTATTGAAATACGTTCTGCCAGGAGAGCACAAGATGGTCGAAGCCAGCGAAGAGGTTTACTCTTCGCTCCACCGGCGATTCAAAGGTGATCTGCTGCGCCCCGGCGAAAGGGGTTACGAAGATGCGCGCACCATTTGGAATGGCATGGTGGCTCGCACACCAGGCCTTATCGCGCGCTGTGCAGATGTAAGCGATGTGCAAACCGCAGTCCGAGCCGCCGCAGAGAACGGAATCCTCACCGCCGTCCGTTGTGGAGGGCACAGCCTGGCAGGTTTTAGCACGTGCGATGGCGGCCTGGTGATTGATCTATCGAGAATGCGCCAGGTGACGGTTGATCGCGAAGCCCGCCGGGCGCGGATCGCTGGCGGCTGTCTGTTGGGATCGATCGATACCGCAACGCAAAAAGCAGGACTGGTTTTTCCGTCCGGCGTCGTCTCACATACCGGCGCTTCCGGACTGATCCTGGGCGGAGGAACCGGATGGCTGACCCGGCGATTCGGATTATCATGCGATAACGTCGAGGGGTTCACTCTCGTAACTTCGGATAGTTCCGTTGTACGCGCCAACACAAAGGAGAACCCGGATTTATTCTGGGCCTTGCGTGGAGGTGGCGGTAACTTCGGAGTGGTGACCGAATTCGAAGTGACGCTTTATCCGCTTACCTCTGTTGTGCTCGCTGAAGGACTGTCTGCGGAGACTGATATCCGCGGACTCCTTGAGTGCTGGAGAGACTTCATGGCCGAAGCGTCACTCGACTTGAAGTGGAACATTGATCTACGCCTTGCTCCGCATACAAAGACAGTACCTGTTGCCCTCCGCGGACGGCCGGGGCTAGCAGTTCTTTGGTTTGGACTGGCGACCCCGAGGCCGGGCGTCCATATTTGGAGCGCGCGCTTTCCATGTGCACTCCGGACTCTGTGAGCAGCAAGGTTGTGTCGTTCATAAATCTGCAAACCATGGCGGATTCCGATTTTCCGCATGGCCGACGCTATTACACCAAATCGGGCTATTTCACTTATCTCGACGACCGCACTATTGATTGCATGGTGGAGGCGGTTGCCACGATTCCCTCATCGGAAACCCAGATTGAACTTGCCTATCTTGGCGGCGCGGCTGCTCGGATCGACGCGCAGGAGACCGCGTTCGGCGATCGCAGCGCTCCTTTCATCATGAATTTGTTGGCGAACTGGTCGGAAGAGTCCGCAGATGTCGACAATATTTCCTGGATTCGCGGGCTCTTCAACAACCTTCGGCCGGCTATGAAACCGGGTGTTTACATAAATTTTATGAGCGGCGACGAGCAGGATCGCGTGCCCGAGGCTTATCAGGAACGATGGGACCGTATGGTAGCGGTTAAGACGCACTATGATCCAAATAACTTCTTTCGGCTGAATCAGAATGTTCCACCGCGGAAACTCCGTTCCATCGCTCGCGTGACGCCGACCATATAGACGTCCAAGTCGAGTCGCCGGGGCCGAGTGGCTTACAGGCGGCCCGCGAGCGTACTGGAGTTTCTGATCCTCGTCCTTATGTTTTTCGTTTTGCGTGGGCCTATCCGAGGATCGAAGCCCAGTCCGTGGCATCAGATCGTGAGTTATCTCGCGCCCGTTGACGTAAGGCGGCTACGTGTGGCCACAACCCTTCTTAGAATCGGCACCGCTCGGATGGGAATGCGGGCGATGACGCTGTAAAACGGTAAGGAGAACAGATTCGGTATGACCACGAAATCTCTTTTCATGATTGCTTTGTTCGGGGCGACAGGGTTAGTGGCGTTTTCCCAAACAGAAACCCGGCCGCGGATCCGTGACCTGGGGGTGGAAGTGGGCATATTGTCGCCCGGTCCTCTGAATGCCATCACGGATGTTGCCGGGGTCAAAGTCGGCCAAACCACGCTGGTTCGAGGCGACAGTATCCGCACGGGTGTTACCGCCATTCTGCCGCACGGAGGGAATCTGTTTAGAGAAAGAGTTCCTGGGGCAGTTTTCGTCGGCAATGCTTTTGGAAAACTGGCTGGGTCCACGCAGGTGAATGAACTTGGAGAAATTGAAACGCCTATCCTGCTGACTTCCACGCTCGCGGTGCCCAAAGTCGCAGATGCCCTCGTCAGCTACATGTTGAACCTCAAGGGTAATGAAAGTGTGCAGTCGGTGAATCCCCTGGTGGGCGAGACCAACGATGGTTACTTGAACGACATACGTTCCCGCCCCATCGGGCAGGAGGATGTGTTCGCGGCGATAACCAATGCAAAAGAAGGCCCGGTGGAAGAGGGTGCCGTGGGCGCTGGCACCGGCACCGTAGCCTTTGGATTCAAGGGGGGAATTGGAACTTCATCGCGGCGCCTTCCGGCCTCGCTCGGTGGCTACACCGTGGGGGTGTTGGTCCAGACAAATTTTGGCGGAATTCTCAGCATCGCGGGTGCACCGATTGCCAAGGAATTGGGGAACCATTATCTGAAAGATTACTTAGAGGAAAACAAGGGTGCTACCAACCGGACGCCAGAACAGACGGCGGATGGCTCGATCATGATTGTGGTGGCGACTGATGCTCCGCTCGAACACCGCAACTTGAGTCGCCTGGCGGCGCGAGCGATGATGGGTCTGGCCCGGACCGGATCTAGCGGCAGTAACGGCAGCGGTGATTACGTCATTGCCTTTTCGACTGCTCCAGAGGTTCGTATCGAGGCGGATAGTCCGCTGTACCAGCCCAAGGCGCTGTTGGCCAACGGGAGTATGTCCCCGTTATTTGAAGCTGTGATCGAGGCTACGGAAGAGGCGATTTATAACTCGATGTTCCGAGCACACGATATGTCCGGACACGGGCACACAGTGAAGGCGTTGCCTCTCGAAGAAACAATCGATCTCTTGAGGAAACACAATGCTATTCCCACAAAATAAGCTGAGACCCAGCTCCTGCGGTTGCCGGATGCGGACTGTAGAAGGCGTTTTTCCGCAATCTGCGAAAGCTTCCGCAATCGCGGATTTGACCCCTCCAATCTCGGACGAATACCACGAATCCTACGCCTCCCGCAGTCATATCCGTGCTAATAGAGTTGTGTCTTCTCGGCTGAGGCGAGTCTCGATTCATAAGATCTGAGGCGCAGATCAGAACAGTTGTTTGCAGGCGTTGCAACCTTAGCCTTGGATGCACATGAGCCTTTTGTGACAAGACGCAGCAAGGCTAAGTTGTTGAAATCCTGGGTACGAGAAGGAGATAAATCGCGACGCTGCAGTTCCATGCCGCTAAGCGGCAGAGGTGGGTCCCATTCAGCGATCGCTCCTTGCCGGGGGTACCTTTTCATGGCTCATTTGCAAAATTGCACGCTCCTAGGGCTGCTGAGTCACGCCAAGTGCTTCTAATCTGCTTTAGATGTCCCAGTGAATAAAATTCGCACTGAGTGCTGAGGCGTACCAGCGCCCGACTGGAAAGCGGAGACTGCTTATCTCGCATGGCATGGCCGATGCTTCCATGAATTCGCGTTGGTTCCCACCTCAAGACATTTTGAAAGCGCGATCGGTGTCGAGAGTGTTTTGAGTCGGATCGTGCATGGAGATGAGATTACCTGCTTTGTTGTTGGGGAGGAAACGGCAATGACCACAGCGTCGCAGAGCACCAGAGCACCGAGGATATGACGTTTATTCCATAAGGCAGCTACATTGCCAAACGAGCTCGCACAGGTAAGACCGCAGGTCATTCACGCCCCAGAATCGCGGGAGACCATCGTGTCGAAGCGGTGAAGCGTTTGCCCCCCGGTTTTGAAGATCACCTGGTGTGTTCTGATGCGTTATGAAAACTCTCTACTCTACTTGATTTCTCTACAGCATCCTCGTAGACGCCGTGCCTCAGAAGCCGTATCGCAGAGCAAACTCCATAACACGAGGCTTTGTTAATGTCTGGTTGTATTCGCCAAACGTGCCCGTGGTTCCGAGCGAAGGTAACCCACCTCCGTTAGAAAGGTCGAAACCACTGAATTGGTAATGTTGAACGCTTCCCAGCTAAACCTGAGGGATTGTGACTCGGCAAGTCTCCAAGTCTTGCTAACGCCCGTATTGATGCCAAAGAAGCCGGCTCCACGAACGACATTACGATTGCCGGACTCGCCGGGGTACGCAAAACGAAAAGATGCCAAAGCGGCGTTCATGTCCTTAAAAATATTTGGGTTTCCGAAGGAATCGCGAAACGTACCGCTTTCGGGTACTTTACCGGTGAGGACTGCTGCTCCCTCCAGGTCCCAATTCGTCGGGAAGAAGAAACCGTTACCTATGCTGTAGGGATAACCGCTCGTCCAGCGCAAGAGCCCTGAAAACTGCCATCCGCCTAATAGTGCTTCAGAGAGTCTACCCATCGCGGAACCCCACCGCTCGCCGTGTCCGACCGGTAGCTCGTAAACCCAGTTGGAGTTTATCTGTGAAGCGCATCGAAGTCGGAAGGCCCGCGAAACTGATTCGGATCCCATGAGTTTATGATCTGGCTTGCATAAGAAAAATAACCATTGAAATTCGTGCGTTCGGCGTTCGAACCGACGTCGATCGACTTCGAAAGGGTGTAGTTGACATCCATCTGCAGTCCATGTGTCATGCGATGTTGAAGCGAGAACTGTGCGGCATTGTATGAGCTATTCCCGATGGATCTCCAGGCATACAAAGTTGCGAACTGTCCGCTAAAGAATTGATAGGGCTGTGTGACACCCCCAATGGGCACAGGCCGGAAAGCAGAACACGTCAGCGTTCTGCAAGGCCACTACTTCGTTGTGTAGGTTGCAGAAATAAGAGTCGTACATGGCCTGCGTAGCCGTAACCGTGGTCAGTGCGGATTCTCCCGGGGCCCCACACCCGGACAGTTGCGTCGCATCTGGCCCAGCCGCGTTCGGGAATATATTCTGCCAATACGGGATCTTGCCAACGGCGTTCACCGGTGTGCCAGCGACGCCGAAGGACAATTCGCCGAAGGACGATATTGCATTCTGACGAGCAGAAGGAGCAGAAGCTGAACTGTGGACAAGAACAACTTTCCAGATTAAGCTGTGCCCGCATGCGAACCACTCTCTCGGCGATCCTGGTCGTTCTATTGGCATCCGGTGGTGTCGGACAGCTAACTACTGTGCCTTCTGCGAAGTCAGTGGAGGCGACCCTGGACAGTAAAGAACAAGAGTTGGAGCGACTTTACGCGTCGTACTGGCAGATCCAGTATCAACTGGAGCAGGACGCCACGAGCGTCTCGGACAAAGATGTTAATCGCAAGATCCGCGATGTGATTAGTGATCCTGAATTGCTCCACACATTAAAGGTGGCGCATCTCGAAGACCCTGTCCTGCAGCGCCGGCGGCAGTTGTTCCTGGAAGTTGCAGCCGATTCACAGATCTCTACCGATACCGACTTGGTCACACTGGTCGAGTCGATTCGGAGAGACGGGAGCACCATACGATATAAGATTGGCGGAAAACTACTGGACCGGCCTGAACTCGATAATGTCCTTGGCCACGAGGTTGATCGCGATGTTCGCCGGCAGGCTTGGTATGCTCAGGCGGAGCTGACCCAACTGACGGGCGATCGGATCTGCGAGGTGATGAAACTTCGGAACCAACTGGGACCACGCTACGCGGGTGAGCACTTCAGCGATTTCATGCTCAGACGTCGCGCCACAAACCGACAAGAGCTATTGAGCTGGTTTGAACAGATCAGGACATCGACGGAGCCAGAATATCGGGCCCTCCTTTCACGGATGCAACGGGAGCTGCGGGTCGAGAAGCTAGAGCCTTGGGACCTCGAATACTATTTTTCGACTCTGAGTCCAGAGCTTGAGAGCAAGCTCGGACTGGAGGGAGCCTGGAAGCGCACCACCAAAGTCGCTGGCCTGCTTGGATTCGATTTCAGTCGTCTACCCGTCGACGTGAAAATTACCGACATCACGTTCGGCGGCTACACAATGCCGATCTGGTACGGGAAAGAGATCAAATTACTTGTCAGTAAACACACAGGAATTCGTTTCGCGGACACGATTCTTCACGAATCTGGACACGCATTGCACTTCAGTTTTGTACAAGAACCGACGTTCATACTTCGAGACAACTACCCCCCACCCATGGATGAGGGGCTCGGCCAAACAATGTCCCTGATGATGTTTCGACCAGAGATCGCGACTACTGTTTACGGCCTCTCCAGCGATGAAGCAAGTATTCTGAACGAGAGACGCCGTTTGGAATCGAATTATTCCCTACGTGTTCTTATGGTGCAGTCTGAGTTTGAATTGGAAGCTTACGATAATCCGCAACAGGACTTCACCGTTCTTTATGATCGTGTTTGCTCAAAGTATCTCGATGTGGACTGCCATCAATCAAACACCTGGGGATACGATCCTTTCTACGCAGCGATTCCGATCTACCAACAGAACTATGTTCTGGCTGAGATGTTCGCCTATCAAGTCCACCACACTCTGGATCAAAGGTTTGGCAGGAACTGGGGTCGAGAAGGCGGGTCTTATCTCCACGATAAAATCCTGATTCGTGGTGGATCGCTTACATTGGATCAGATCATGCAGCAAGGTACCGGCGAGGGGCTAAGCGCCAAGTACCTTGTCGCGGCGCTCAAAGCCCAGCCCACCGGGGCAGCAGCAAAGTCAGAGTCGAAGTGAGTCCCAAGATTCAAGGATGGCTTTTGTCTGCCGGCAGCTGTTGTTTGATAATTTCTCCTCGCTTCATCACGAACACGACGTTTTCCATGGCGCTGATGTCCTGTGTTGGGTCACCCGAGACGGCGATGATGTCAGCGAACTTGCCTGCCTCTATTGAACCGATTTCGTCCGACAGCCGGAGCAACTCTGAGGCGTGAATTGTTGCAGCCTGAAGTGCCTCGATCGGAGTCAGTCCGCCTTTTACCATTGCTGGAAACTCCTTGGGCAAGAAGTCAGGGTCATCGTCGAGGCCAAAGGCAATTCTTATGTGATGCTTGAGGGCGTGCTGGAAGGCGTCAGACTGGTACTTCACGATCATTCGCGACTTTTCCAAAGCAACCGGATCTAGTCCGCTCGGATTCCCAATGGCTGCATATCGCTGGATCACCGATAACGTGGACACCAGCCATGTACCTTGTTTCTCCATGAGCGTTGCACCCTCTTCGTCCAGCAGAGTGCCGTGCTCGATTGAATCCACACCTGCCCTTACCGCAGCCTTGATGCCATCAGCACCTTCCGCATGAGCCATGACTAATTTGTGGGCACGATGGGCCACTTCCACGGCTCTTCTCATCTGCTCCTCACTCAGTTCCTGCACATTGAAATCACTTATCGGGTCAGAGATGCCACCTGTCGCAATGACCTTTATCCAGTCGGCACCGTACTTAATGTCGTGCCTAACTGCCGCCGAGATGTCGTCAACACTATCAGTGAGATTTGGCCGACGAGCAAGAGCTTGATCAGCGGCGAGGACATCAGCATCACCATGACCGCCCGTCACCGAGACATAATTGCCCGCTGAGACCATACGCGGTCCTTTGATCAAACCCGCCCTTATGCTGTCACGTAGAGCGAGTTGACCGTAGGCCAGATCCGATTCTCCCGCATCGCGTAACGTGGTGAAACCGTGATCCAGCCAGCTTTGTAAGTTATGGACTCCCCAAAGCGCACCCTGCGGCGAAGACATGCGCAGCGGCCCAGACGCTGACAGGTCCTTGAGATTGCCGAGTACATGCGCATGGCAGTCGATAAGGCCGGGAAGAACTGTCAGGCCTGATAGGTCTACCACTCTGACAGTGTCACTGCCATGTTGGCCGACCCTGGAAGACGGTCCAACGGCAGCGATTTTGTTTCCGTCGATAAGAATTGCCTGGTCAGTCAGAAGCTTGCCTGTACGGGCATCAATCAATCTGGATGTTTTGATCAAGATCAGTTCTTTTGTTGCGGCAGCGGCGGATGCCAGATTGGCGGTTATGACCAGCGACAGAATCAGGAAAGCTCTGTAGATCATCACTCCTCCGAAAAGTACAGAGTGAGATTATCATCCATGCAAAAGGCCCAACCAAATTGTGTTCAACTGAAAATCGGCAACAAGGAAGTTGACCGGAGCAAAGCGGACTTCACGGACTAATCCCACCGTGGAAGCCGGATCGCTTCCGGTTAACCGACCAATCCGGGAACCATCACATCGCGAGAAGCCCGTTGCTGCAGCGTCAGCCGTCTAACGGCCCTGTTTCTTGAGTACCTGCTTTTCGCGATCCAGCACCATTTGGTCGAAAGCGTGGGGCAGCGACTCGCAGCTGGAATAAGGGCCGGGTTTATAGGCGCGGGACTTGATTCCGGCCTGCGAAAGCTCTGAGATAGCCCAGTCTTCACGGTTGGTGTTGTCCCAGAACTCAACCGCATCGTCGGCTTCAAAGTTAGGCTTGACCATTTCGTCAGGGTGGAAGTGCCATTCGCAGATCACGTCGGTACGATCGACGGCACGCGGCCATAGAGTGTGCGTCATTATGTAATCCGGATGGAGGCTTAGCAGCAGATTAGGAAAAATCGCGTAGTAATAAACTTTGTTACGTTCGTCTCTGCTGAGTCCGGGAAGGTAGTCGCGCCGCAGCTTGCCATCTTTGCTCATAGTCTTGGCGCCGCCTTGAAACTCCATTGAGCCACCGATGTATCCGCGATGGGGCTGATCGTTCTCGCCAGAGAGGTAATCGGTAATGGCGCTGAGCGCCGGATGCAGAATGGGACAGTGCAGGCACTCGTTGTAGTTGAGCATGATCAACTTCCAATTGGCCTTCACCGCATATTCGATGTGCCGATAAGTGCGCAGCTCAGCCATTTGCCAATGCAGGAACTTCTGAGGCAGATCTTCTAACTGACTGGCAAGCGGGGCGGGCTCTGAGCTGAGGTTGATAAAGATGTGTCCCTCCCAGACGTCGGCATGAACGGGATTGAGGGGATAATCTTCGCGGCAGAAGCCGTGGTGCGCGTGTGGAGCGCCGATGAGGCTCCCGTCGAGTCCGTAGGTCCAACCGTGATAGCCGCACTGGATCCGTCCGGGGAAATGCCCCTCGGCGCGGGCACAGATTCGGGTCCCGCGATGCCGGCAGACGTTGAAAAACGCCAGCAACGAGTTACTCCCGTCACGCGTAATGATGATGCTCTCACCGGCAACATCGCGAAGAAAATAGTCGCCCGGCGCCGGGACTTGGTTGGCCCGCCCGACACAGATCCAGTTTTGGCAGTAGAAGCGTTCGAGTTCTTCGCGGAAGAGATTGAGGTCTGTGTAGTAGCGGGCGGGTAGAGTCATCGCAACGGATTGGGTGTCAGAAGTCGGCACTCAGCACCTAGCAGTCATGCAATCAATCAGCAGTTGGCATTCAGTTTCACTGGGATCCCAGCGTACGAATTTTATAGCAAGAATCGAGTTGGTGGCATCGCAAAGAGGGACGGGAACCCAATAATCTGAAACGAGCTACGCCAATTCGTGTCAAGCAGCGAGGGGAATGGCCGAGGAAGTTGCAAGACTTGCCCCCACGTCTGGCACCCTGGTAGTCTCACGCCCGATGAAACTCTGGGCTTTGGTTCTGATTCTTGCAGCTTCCATTCTCATGGTTGCTCAGGATTCCACGAACTCCAGAACGCATTTTGTTGTGGAGAAAAACGTCCCCGTGCCCATGCGCGATAATGTGGTTCTGCGCGCCGATGTAATGCGCCCAGCCGAGGGCGGCAAACTCCCCGTACTTGTGTATCGGACGCCCTACGGGAAAGATGCCGCGCAGCAGGAGTACACGACTTTCAAGCATGCCGCCGAGCGTGGCTATGCCGTCGTAATCCAGGACGTTCGCGGGCGGTACCACTCGGATGGAGATTTCCGTCCCTACGAAAATGAGGGGCGCGACGGCTACGACACCATCGAGTGGGCTGCCAGTCAGCCTTGGTCGAATGGTGCTGTTGGAACATTCGGCCTTTCTTATCCCGGAGCAGTGCAATGGCTCGCCGCCGTCCAGAGCCCTCCTCACTTGAAGGCCATGATTCCGGCTATGACATTCTCGACGCCGCAGAACTTCTTCTACGCAGGGGGAACGTGGGATATGTCATGGATCGAGTGGATCTGGGACAACATTGCCTGGGACACCCGCACGAAAAAGAACCTGCCAGGCCCGCGCTCTTACGAACAGGCTCTCGCTGCCTGGAAAGGAGAAGGGGCGAAGATGTTGAATACCCTGCCTTTGCTTGACCTAAAGCCTCTCCAGCACGCCGCCCCTTATTATTTCGACTGGTTACGACACCCGCCGGAGGATCCGTGGTGGAACTGGAGCGATCTGCGAGACAAGTACTCTGGCACGCACGCAGCTGTCCTTAACCTTTCGGCGTGGCACGACGACAATTATGGGCCTGAAGGCGCGACTACGAACTATGCAGGCCTGCTCAAGGCCAGGGAGGGCGATAAGGACGCTCGCACGCACCTGCTCCTTGGACCCTGGGTTCATGGCGTGGACAGCACCGAAAAAACACGATCCGGAGAGCGTGAGTTCGGCCCGACCGCGGCGATCGACTACGACGAGGTCGTTCTGCGCTGGATGGATCACTACCTGAAGGGCATGGACAACGGCGTGGACCGTGAAAAGCCTGTGCGCTACTTCGTAATGGGACGCAACCAATGGCGGGACGCGGATCAGTGGCCGCCCGCAGCGAGAGCGATGCTAGCGTTCCTGGCTCCGGAAACCCCCGGTACAAGTTTGGGTCGACTGCAAACTACGCCTTTCGACAACAAGGACAGCTTCAGCGAGTTCGTATCCGATCCGGCCAGTCCCGTCGTGAACCCGTACAACTCCCCCGGCGCCCACGATTATCGCAAGCTGGCTGATCGCGCCGATGTTCTGACCTTCGATTCTGCAGTGCTGCGGGAAGATACCGAAGTAACGGGGCCGATCAAAGCCCGCATCTTTGTTTCCTGTGATTGCCGCGATTTCGATCTTTGGGCCCGGCTTCTGGACGTCTCCCCGGATGGAACGGCGATCAACCTGATGAGTCCAGGGCTGGATGTGCTGCGCGCAAGCTATCGCGACCTCGGCCGGGGCCGGCAGTTGTTGTCACCCGGAAAGATCTACGAGCTGAAGTTGGAGAACCTGATCACTAGCAACTTGTTTCTGCAGGGACACCGGATCCGCCTGCAGATCTCCGCAAGCTTCACCCCGAACTTTTCTCGCAACCTCCAGAGTGGCGAATCGGAGGTGAACAGTGCCCAGATGAAAAGGGCGCACGTTCACGTATTTCACGATACTACGCACCCTTCGCAAGTAGTGCTGCCCGTTGTGCCGGTTGTTATGTAAATTGCTGATAGGCCCAGGTTTTCGTTTGCTATGATCCGGCCAGAGTCCCAAGCAGGCACCTTCTGCGACGCAGTCGAGGTATTAAGTCTGTATCGTCGGCCAACCGGAGGTTGGCCCAGCTTGCCCCTGGCGGAAGATAGTTGTGCCGCCCAGACGAACTGGGCGGGGAGCGACAATGCGGCTAGCGCGAGTCCACTCCTCGTCAAGCAGCATGTGCGCGATGCGAGCAGGTCCCGTGCCTCGGGACTCCATTTGCGCCCGGCGTACCTTCATCAGTCCAGTGCAAATCGCATGAATTGCTGGCATGTTCATTTCCAACTACCAAGTTGGGATGTCATACCACATTAGTTGCGCATGGTCGGACGACCGCAGGGGAGCATGATACTGATCAGGCGATTACAGTGCGCGTGAAAGGCGCTGGACCAACAAGCGGGAGAAAAGACCGGCCCCGAACTGGATCGCCTCGACCCGGCAGTCGAGGCAGCGGCGGAGGTGACGACGCCGCCGAAGGCTTCGATGGAGAGGGTCGCGATGGCGACGTGGCGAGCGTGCACGCCGTAACGTACGTGAACGCTGAGCAGCCCGAAACCGGCAATGCAGGAGTTCAACGGGATTTTACAAAGAGTGTCCTGTTTTGCACAGTAGTGCTAGTGGGCAAAAGTGTAAAAGCCAATACTTAGGTCAAAGAGGAATATTTTGAGGAGGTCGTATCGTATGCGCAAACCGTTTCTATTGCTGGTCGTGCTCTGTCTCGCCGCGACCCTGGCCGCAGCACAAACACAGTCGGCAGCAACTGTCTGCGAGATCCACGTCAACAAGGTTAAGCCGGGCATGACGTCCCAGTACGAGCAGGCGCGCGCCAAGCATATGGCGTGGCACAAGGGGCAGAACGATTCCTGGTCTTGGGCCGTCTGGGAGATCACCACCGGCGAAGGCACCGGCAACTACTTGGTCGGCAGCTGCGGTCACGATTGGAAGGACTTCGACGGGCGCGACAAGTTCCAGGCCGCCGACTCCACTAACGCCAACTCCACCATGGGTCCGTATCTCGCGTCCGACACGATGGGGTACTACGTACAGCGTCCGGACCTGTCTCCGGCCACTCCTTCCGGCCCACCACCGCCGTACCTCAGCGTCACGCATTTCTTCCTCAAGCCGGAAGGCGTGCTCGATTTCAACGATGGCGTGAAGAAAGCCAGTGCCGCCGTGGCCAAAGCCATGCCCAACAATCCATCGAATTGGTATTCCCTCGCCAACGGAGGAACCGGTCCCGAAGTCGTGCTCGTCCGTGACCTCAAGAGCATCTCCGAATTGCAGGGCGTCCCGGGAAAAACGGTCGACCAAGTCGTGCAGGAAGCCTACGGAGATCAGGGCGCCGCCGTCATGGTCGCGATCCGAAAGGCTTACGGCAGATCCTACTCCGAGCTGCTGCATTTTCGTCCGGACCTGAGCTATATGCCAGCGGCCGCAAAGCCCTGACCTACAAAAAAGGGAACACGAGAAACCGGGTGGAGAATGGCACCAGCGCAGTCAATTCGCAAAGAATTTGCAGGATCCGCGGCCAATTCGCGCAGCAGAACCATTTTGATTACGACAGCAACGTGGAAAAGCGACTGAGTCCAATGCTTTGTGTCTCGTTACGGTTGAAAATGGAGGAAGCGTTCGTCCATGAAGGTAACGGAGCGAACGCATGTGAGAACAACGAAAGTACCACAGAACATTGCCGGTTTGCGAAGCACCTTTTCGACATGGTGCCAGATAATTCTGAACCCCTTGCTTGATCGTTACCGGATAGCCTCATAGCATAGTTGGGATTGTTGGTCTGAGAAACGGTTGCCTACACGCTGGAGGAGATTCAAGCGATCCTCTCCCTGCTCCCCGAGCCCGCGGGAACAGCCTTCGCAGTTGCGGCGTTCATGGGCCTGCGGCACGGCGAAATACAGGGCCTGCTCTGGGGAAAACTACCGTGACGGCGAGATGTACGTTTCTCGGTCAATCTGGAATGGGTCGCATCTCAGACCCAAAAACCCGCAAAGGCCGCGCTCCTGTTCCGGTGATTCGGCAGCTTGCGGATCGGCTGGAAATCCATCGGCTGCGTATTCCTACAGCACGACAGCCCGAGTATAATCCGAAGACTTGGAGGTTCAGCCACACGGACTCGCTGACTCGACGCGCATTCCTCGAAAAGTTATCTGCGCTAACGGCTGGCGGGCTTGTCGCGAGCGGGGTGAGGGGTGCCTTCGGAGCTGATCGATCAGATGAGTCAGCCGCCTCCCAGCCCCATATATCGTTGCCGCGCGCACCGCGGGATCGCATCTCCGTTGCATCGTATTCGTTTCGGGCTTACATCGATGGTCCAGCCAACCACGACCGCGACCGCAGTTTGCCGGGAATGGATCTCACTGACTTCCCAGCCGAGGTGGTGAAAAAGTTCAACATCCGCAATATAGAGCCTCACAACCGTCATTTTCGTTCGCTTGACCCTGCTTATCTAGGCATTTTCCGGGAAGCGTTGGGAAAGGCGAGCGTGAAGGTTGTGGATATCGCCGTCGGTGGACAGTCGAGCTTTTATGATGGGGATCCTTCCACTCGCAAGAAAGCAATTGCTTATGCAAAAAAGTGGGTAGACGTAGCCGTCGAGATCGGATCCCCCGGCATCCGTACGCACATTCACCGACCATCCAACGCGGTGCCAAGTGTGCAGCGCACGGCGGAAAGCCTGCGGGAAGTGGTCGAGTACGCTGCGGGGAAAAATGTCGTCGTCAATTTGGAGAATGACGATCTGGTCAGCGAGGATGCGTTCTTCGTGGTGAAAGTGATCGAGGAGGTCAACCATCCCTATCTTCACGCCTTGCCTGACTTCGCGAATTCCATGATGACCGGCAACGCTGATTTCAACTACCGGGCGCTGCAAGCGATGTTTCAGCACGCCTACAGCATTTGCCATGTGAAAGACGGCGAAGCCGGCGATCACGGCAAGCTATTCAGTATTGACATGAAAAAATCGTTCGACATCCTGAAGGCCAGCGGCTATCGAGGCTACTGCTCGATGGAGTTCGACGCGCCGGGTGAACCCTACGCGCCGACGGCACGACTGATCGAACAGACCATCCGGTATCTTTCATAGCCGATTTCAGCTCACGATGGGCCCCCAGGTGTCCGATCTAGAATCGTCTCAGTGGCGGCATCCCAATACTGTTTCTTACCCGAAGAGTAAGCCTTCGCCGCCATCATGCAGGCCACCGAGTGAGCGAATCCATCCTGCACCGTGCAATGAGGCTGCTGCCGGGAACGCATGCATGCGAACCAATTGGCCATGTGTCCCAGTGATAGGTCGTCAATGCCCAAGGGCGGAAGCTTAGTTTCGCCCGGGAGAAGAACATATTTCGCAGCTCTCTGCTGGTCGATGTTGGCATTTTCCTCATGAGTCCCTTTCTCTTCGACCAATTGGTATCGTGGACTGCCTTCGTCTCCGATGTTCGTCAGGGTTGCTTTTTTCCCCATATAGCGGGTGAAGCCTGGGGAGTCATTGCCGAAACTGGTTGAGTAACTCACTAGAAAACCCTTTGGATATTCCAGTAAGGCGTGAAACGTATCGGCATTCTCTCGGCCATCGCGCCACGCAAAAATGCCGCCATGAGCCACCACCGAGCGGGGAAAGCTGTCGTTCATGAACCAATGCACAAGGTCGATCGCGTGGCTCATCCATTGATCGGGAATGCCGCTTGAAAACTCCTTGTACAAACGGAATTCGCAATAGACTTGGGGATCGAATGGGCGATAGGGCTTCGTGAGCAGCCATTTCCGCCAATCCGTATCCTGTTCTCTGATCAGCTTTGTTTCCTCACGTCCACGCCACCGCGGACCGTGGAAATTCCAAACAATTTCCACCTTGCTCACTTCTCCTAGAGCGCCGGTCTGAACCAATTCGTGGGCCGCTTTGGGATAAGGTTCGCTGCGATGCTGGGTACCCACTTGAACAATCCTGTTCGATTTCATGGCCGCGTCGCGGGCTGCCTTTGCCTCTGCCAACACATTGCCCATCGGCTTTTCAACGTAGGCGTCCTTCCCGGCTTCCACCGCCATTTTCAGGATGGGCGAGTGGGAGTGCTCAGGTGTAGAAATAATCACCGCGTCGACGTCTTTTAAAACAAGCACGTCCTCCAAGTACTGATACGCGCGTGGGGCGCGGCCATAATACTTTGCATTCACCTCTACCGCCTTCTCGCGGTTCAGCCGCCATAGGTCACACACCGTGGTCATCTCCACGTTTTGGCTAGTTTTCAGCTGAGACACGATCCCGTCTAGGTCTCCGCCCCGACTCCCGTTGCCGATGTGGCACAACGAAATACGATCGTTGGCGCCCAGAATCTTGTCGTACGAAAGAGCTGTCCTCGCGAACGCCGTAGCTCCGGCAAGTAGGGCCGACTTGGTCAAGAATTTTCTCCGATCGATGGTTTCTTCCGGGGCGCTCATGCTTGTCCTCCTGTATGGATCAGTTCCAAATGCTCCTCCGGCGCCCCAATTATGCCAGAACCACTGACTCCGAGGCGATGCGCAGATTGCTGTTGAAAGACCCCGTGCTTGTTGAAAAAATCACTGTCATCGGACCCGAGGAATGGATTCTGGGTGAGTGGAATGCCTCTGACGATCCTTCGCGCCCCAGCGCATTAGACGGTTGCCGTAGATCAGTGACCGCTCACGGCTTCGGGTGCGGTGCTGTGTATGGGTTGCAGCACGGTGCTTGCGCCGGTGCGAATTCCATGAATTCGACGCGCGTGGCGTCCGGATCGTAGATATCGACTGCCCACTTGCCGTCGCGGCCGATTTCGGGTTCATCAGTGTTCTTTAGTCCGCGGGCATGGATGAGATCGATCGCAGCTTTTGAACTAGAGACGCCCAGCGAGAAGTGATTCTGCACACCGAGTTCCTTGTGGTCTGCCGTGGGTGGAATGTTGAGCATATATTCGATCCAGTCGCTGCCATCGGGAACCTGAATTTCTTCCCAATCCGCATCCGACTCTTTGAATCCGCCGTGCCAATACATGCGGAAGCCCAGTAAGTCTCGGTAGAAGCGATCTTCTACGCCGCTATCGCGGACTACAAAGCCAGCGTGAAACAGACGGGTGCTCAACTGATCGGACGATGGTTTGAAAACAGTCCTCGCCGCCTGCTGTACAAAGGCGATGGGGTGACCCTCAGGATCGAGAAGCTCGAAATGCTGTGCGCCATTCGCTTCTTTGGAGATTGCACCTGCGGTGATGCCATGTGCAATGAGATAGCGGCGCATTTCGCCTACATCATTAGTTGTAAATGCCACTTCGGCAAGAAAATTGGAGTTGGCCGGAGTGCTTGCGGAAATGATCTCGATCTGCTGGTGGTCGTTTACGGCAAAGCATGATTGCGCCAGACCAGCGCATCCAGGAGTACCTGGGGGAAGCGCTATGATCTTGCTATAAAACTTTCGTGAATTGTCTAGATTGGTGGAATAGACGCGAACATGCGCAATACCCGTGATTTTTGGGCGCGGGGGCTGGGCTTTTGCGGTGAGCGGAAACCAGACCAGAATAGCTAAAATCACAGGATTCATGACCTCTCGGCGAAAACCACTGGATTTTACCTCAGCTCTGGAATCTTGCGCCCAACTCCGGCTGGTCACGTCGCACTTCATGATGCCCATTCCGGTTCTGGGTTGAAAACGTGGTGTTCTTTGCATTGTGCTGGCTGGTTTGCGTGGTGCGCGTCACGGCACTCCAATGAGTCCACTTTCCATTTCCGCACGGCCATGATTGGCTCAGCGGTTTGGGTTGCGCTTTGGGCTATTGTGTGAACTTGCCCGCGGCGTTCGCAGCGCTTGCTGACGCATTGCAGAAAGGCACAATAGAGCGCAGGACGAATAATGCGTGCCACTGATGTGGCTCCGTGTCTTTGCGGTTGACCAACAAGATGCATTGATCCTAGCCCACAATGAGGGCAAACGAAGTTTGCAAAATCGGTATCCGTGGATGACGGGTTTCGATGTTGGGTTATATCTGGAAGGCTTCTGAGCGGGAGGGTTGTGTCAACTTCGCATTTGCCAGGAAGAATCACAAACGAGTCAGCCATGATGTGGTTATTGTAGTTCTTTCCCGCCCCGATTTTTGGAGTAAGTAGCAGCGAAAGGACTTATCTTCAGCGGTTTTCCCCGCACGAACGCTTGAATGTGGGGAGACCGCCCCCCCGCGCGGGGAAACTTCGCTACGCGAGTCCTTTAATGTTACCAGCGTTTCAGTGACTGGGATTTGTCCTCTGCAACAAACCAGCGGCCGACTGCGAGGGGAGACTGCTTGTCGCGCATGTCGTCATCGTGGTATGCCCTGATTTTTGCCTGGGGCCCGCCGTACTACGCCTACGGGTGCGGGATCCTTGGGCGCTCCAGCAATGCCTACGTTTCGCGAGCAGTGCACGTGGCCACATAAGATCAGCAATTTATCCGAATCCGGGGCCCCATGTGTCGGAAAGAACGCATTCGGCGATACCGGCCAAAGCTGCCGGAGGAAGTAGCGGGTCGGCCTGCAGAGAACGTCTCGGCAACGGAATTATCGCGGGCAAGCTGCCGCGGCAGTCGACCCAGCCGAAGGGTGCCGGAGGACAGAGAGTCTTTCCCGCGAATTAGGGCTTCACGAAAGCCGGATCGATGGCACTCTCAATCGTGTGCTGAAACGCCTTCCACGGGCAGGTCATCTTCTCGTCCGCCGTGCCGCAACCAGGGAGGAAGATGGGAGACTTTAGGGGTGGCGAGTCCAGCGTCAACGGCATTGCTTTCCGCATCTGTTCCAGGCTTTGTGCGACATAGTAAGTGCTGACCGCCATCTCTCCTTCGGCTTGCTGCCACAGTTCAAACACCAGCGCCCCCCCTGGTGGCGTATCATCGCGCTGGTAGCCATCGAGTAGCCAAGAAATCCCCAGCAGTCCCGCGATGTTGGAGATGTTCGTGTCGTGTCCGACGATGATAAGAACCCGATCTCCGACCTCACCCAGCGATCCGGTGACTGAGCTGTCTCTAACCGCCTGTTCCATGGAGCGCAGAACATGGCTTAGCAGGTTCGAGCCCTGAAGGCGAGCGAGATACGGTGTCTGGCGCGCCAAGTCGGCATAAGCCGCGTGGAGTCTCAGGATCTCCAGCATCTTGCCTGCGTCCAGTCGACCCCAGCCGAGATCTTTGCCCTCCATCCCATTAACGTACTCAAGCAAGAAATCTTCCGACAAGGTTGAGCCGGTTCTGAGCGGACCTTGCAGATCAGCTGCGTGATCACCTTTGCCTGCTTCCACCGAAGAAGGCTGCTTCAAAACAGATCGTTTGCCGGGCTTTTCCTCCACCGGACACGACGCACCCGGGGCGCAACCAAAGAGTACCTCGCGTAGCATGTCGAATGCTTGCCGATAAATGATTACCAAGGCGTTCGGATTGGCACCGATCCGACCAGATATGGAAGCAGCAGCCAGTGCGCGGTCCGGCTTAGCGATACCAGCGCTCAGCGGACTGAATAGCGGATCCTGTCCGGCACTGACGGTCTGCACGTCTACACTGCAGCCCGGCATAATCCCAGTCGCCAGGGCACGGCCCGTCTCGCGGGTGCGCGATTCAGCGTCCGCTCGGATATAGACATGGCCAGCATCGGCGCAGCCTGTAGAGTGGAGCAGTCCGGCAGCAGCAAAATGCAGCCGGTAGTATGAGCCGAACAGCGTCATCAACTTGCTACCGCGCGGCGTGAGGTTTCCAGGCGCAACTCCCCAATCCGGCCAAGGTTCGGCGGAATACGCGTTCAGTTCTGGCAGAGTCCACGTGGGGGATCGAACACCATGACGAGTCAGGATAACGGCGAACCGGAGCTTTGGGGCCGCTGCGGGTGTATCCGGGGTACCCGCTGTTGCGGCAGTCGCGGCGAGGAAGATCGTGACAAGAGCAAGCAACTTGACCGGGATTTCCGTTTTTACCTCGCAGACAAAAAGCATTGCGCGCCCCGTCATCAGCGTGTCATTGATGGGGACATTGATCGCGCGAGCGAGGATTAGGACGACGAGCATCAGCACTGTCGAGGCAACGGTAAATGCGAAGCGGAAATGTAGCGGATTGCCGCGCATGAGTAATGCCGCGGTCCCTGCGGAAACAATAGATAGGATCAACAGTGTCGGGATCAGCCGCATCACGTTGACATGTTGTCCCTGCTGGAAGCGGATGAAAGGGCCTGGTGGTATGGTGGGCCGGACAGGAGTGATTCCCCACCGGTCGAATAGGAGGGTCCCCGCAAACAGACCGGCAAAGAAGACGTTCGCAGAGCTCGCGAGGGTCAGCAGGTGAAAGGGTGTCATTTGACACAGGCCTCCGTTGAATGCGGTGTAATCATAGCAAGAACCCTATGGCGCGATTAGGGGCCCATCCCAAGTGGGCTTCCGGCCCGTAACTTAAGGACGGTCCTGCGCAGAGCCGAAATCGTGGGACTTCGGTTCTTTGTGGAAAAGCGAAGGTTTCTCACCTAGTCGCACGCTTTTCCCCGTGGGTGCAGAGTTAGCTCGGCGAATCCAGGCGCCTGCTGCTGCAACTGAAAAAAATAAGGCAACAGAGAGGGGAGAGCAACCCGGAGTGATGATGACTGATCAAACGAATCTCCACGCGCTTTCTGTGAAATCCCGCTGGCCTCCGCGGCAGAATTTCTTAATAAGCGCTTTTCCGGCCTTCTCAAAATTGCCGCAACTCATGCAGCTCCCTCGCCCTGTGACGACGGACCAGGAGCCGGTCCCGATAAAGCCTTAGTGCTTGACGATTTCCACGCCTTCTTTGATTGACAGGATCTGGATAGCCGGATCGTTTTCTAACTTCTGCACCAATCCGCTGGGCCAGAGGATTTCCAACGTGTCAATTTTCGTTGCTTACCCGAGGCCGAAATGCAGACGGAAGTCCCCCTGCGAAATGTAGCCGCCACCGCTGCGGAACCTCTTGCAACTGTTGATGGCCGCTCGCCCACGCCGTCACTCGGGCGCCGATCGCGTCGCGATTGGATTTCGTCACAACGAGCATGACCAGGATCCAATTACCGTGTTTGAAACTTGCCTGACACTCGGGATATTCGGGACATTCGGGAGAATTCCATGTCCGAGAAAATGCTTGACAACTACGTTCTATTTGGTGTAAACGAGCGCTACTTGAGGAGAGCAGCTAAACGTTTAGCTAGTTGAGCGAGTTCTGGTCCACGATTCTTTATCAGGCCATCGTTACTTGCGGCCAGAACTTAAGGTCGGAAGGGCTGTGATATCAGCCTTCATTCATCGAACTAAGCGATGACCAAGAACAGCGAATCTCAAGGAAAGGGAGGGCAAACCGATGCCGCGCGCGCCCCTTGACAGCATGCGAAGAGTTGTTGCAAGTGGGCTGGTGCTTTTTCTTCTCGTCGATTACGCCCACGCTCAAATTGATCGCGCCTCGTTAACCGGAACAGTTACTGACGCCTCGGGAGCTGTGATCCCAGAGGTCAAGATTGACGCTGTGGCCGTGGACACACCGCTCCATTACGAAACCTTGACAAACAAGCAGGGGACATACCGACTCACTGCTCTGCCGGTTGGAAATATGGAGATCGACATCACTAATCTGAGATCCTCGATAACCATCCCTGCTTTTCGTTCGGAGCCCGTACTGATGCCGTTTCATGGATTGCCGTCGCTTCTCTCAAGGAGCTGAAAATGAAGCCGAAGCAAGTATCCTGCATTCTCTCCTTTTGTTCGAAGGTCACGACAAAGCAGCTCCTAGGCGTTCTGCTGGTTGCACTCGGGACGCCGGCGCTCTTCGCGCAGGTGGATCGTGCCGTGCTTGAAGGCACGGTGACCGATCCGTCAGAAAGAGTGATTGTGGGAGCCAATGTGAAAATTCTGTCTGTGGATACCGGAATCAGTCAGGAGCAGACAACCAATGCGAAGGGTTATTACCTTTTCCCTGGCCTGGCTGTTGGCCGTTATACAGTGACAGCTAGCAGTAAGGGCTTTAAGACCAAGATCGTCGACGATGTCATACTGCAAGTCGGCCAGACACGCACATTGGGCATTGGGCTCGTGGTCGGCACGTTTAGGGAAGAAATGGAAGTCAAGGCCTCAGACGCGCCTTCAGAGCGCAGTTCAGCCGAGGCATCCACCGTCATCAATACGGACCAGATCGCGAATCTTCCTAACAATGGGCGCGACTGGGCTAGCTTCACCCTTCTCGCACCATTCGCTCAGGATGATGGTGGGGGCGATCAGCGGACGATTCGCTTTGCGGGCCGCGCGCGGGACGACAACAACTTCCAGTTCGACGGGGTCGATGCCGGGGGCATTCAAGAACAAGCTCAAAAGTCACAAACACGCCTGCAGATCTCACAGGATGCCGTCGAGGAGTATCGCGTCAACAGCGCACTGTACGATGCAGAATACGGCACGCAAGCCGGTGGCCAGGTAGATGTGGTTACCAAATCCGGCACGAATAACTGGCACGGCACAGCTTTCGGCTATATCAGGAATTCCATTTTCGATGCGCGGAACTTCAATGACTTCGATCTCAACGGGAACCCGGCCGTTCCGCCATTCCGCATGGGACAGTACGGAATGACTGTCGGCGGGCCGATCGTTAAGGACAAGACTTTCTTCTTCATCAGCTACGAAGGGCTTCGACAATTGCAGTCGATCACCCAGCAATTCACGGCGCCCGCCGGTGTGTGTTGCGGCCAACTGTCGGGTCCTCCTCTCGTTACTCTTACGGTTCCGTTCCAGCAATACGTGTTGAATACGTCTCCGCAGATGTGCACCGTCATGCAGGCATACCCATGGCGCACCTCGGTTGGCACCATCAACGGCTGTGCTCCGCGCTTTTCCTATCCGGATGGCGCTTTCCAAACTACGTCCGACCCCAACGCGGATCTGGTCACGGCCGCAACCCCTACCACCGTCCACGAAGACACTTGGCTGGTGCGGGTTGACCATCAGTTCAGTGATAAGACCCTACTGTACGGTCGCGCCCAGCGCGACATCAGTCTGGTGGACGGGCCGAATGGCAGCAGTCTCCCGCCGGACAAGCTGCAAACCATCAACCACCCGGCAAATTACCTGGTGGCGTTGCAGCACACAATCACGCCGAATCTCTTCAATGAAACCAAGGTCTTTGTCAATCGCTCACCCTTCCACAATCCTCAGTCCAGCGCGCTTTCGTTTGCGGTAAGCACGAGTAATTTCGTCGGGCTCAACGACAACACGGAAGACGTCGAAGTCGGCACGACGTATGGAGTGGTTGATAACTTGACTTGGGTCCACGGCCGGCACGCCCTTAAGACCGGTATGGAGATCCGCCGGGTCAGGCTGAATCAGGGACAAACCGCGGACAATACTCTCACCTTCGCCAGCGAAGATGAAATGACAACCGCCACGCTCTCTAACATTACTTACGTCGCTCCGTGGTGCTGCCACCGGCTGCGCCGCACGTTCTACATGCCCTATTTCCAGGATGAATGGAAAGTCACTCCGACTCTCACCCTGTCGGCGGGGCTCCGCTGGGAATACTACGGGGTTGCCCATGAGGCAACGAACCGGACCACGGTCTTTGACCTGAATCAGTTTCACGGCGTCTGTTTGGGGTCAGGCTCATTTAACACATTGCCAGTACCGGCCGGCTCAGGTCCGATCAATACCCCGCCCTGCCCCAAGAATCCGGCTTTGTACAATCCGAATTATAAGAATCTTGATCCTCGCGTGAGCTTCGCGTGGGCGCCTTCCGCGCTGCATGGGAAGACCGTCGTGCGCGCTGGCTTTGGCATCTACCACGGGGCAGCTCAGAATGATGATCTGAATGCCGGACTGGAGAGCGACACGTTCCGCGTGAAGGTCAACCAGACGATTGCTCTAAGCCCAGCCTTTGAGCAGACCACTCCCGACCTTTCGAGTGTGATTACGCAAAAACAGGCTTCGCACCCTCGCGGCTTGCAACGGCAAGGCCGCCGGGACCTATATGTAGAGGAGTGGGGACTCACCGTCGATCACGAACTACCCGCTGGGCTCCTGCTCTCCGCGCAATATATCGGGACCCATGGTGTGCGACTATTCTCTCGCGGTAGCGTAAATCTCTGCACTAGTCCGGTTACTTTCAATTCCGCTGACGGCGACTGCGTCCGGCCACTTGATCAATTCTATCCCGACCCAAACAACCCCGATCCTTTTGGTTCGGTCGATATAAAAAGAGATATCGGCGCCAGCACCTACCATGGCCTCGGGGTGTCGGTTGAGCGCCACTTCACCAAAGGGGTATCCTTTCAGTCGCGCTACACCCTCTCACATTCCATCAATAACGGCTCGGTCGGCGGCGGTGAGTCCAGCGGGCCAGAAAACGTCAATTGTTTGCCTTGCGACAAAGGGCCGAGCATTTTCGATATTCGCCACAATTTCACCGCCAACGTTGTTTATGAACTCCCCCTCGGGCCTGGCAAGGCTTACCTGAACGATTCGGGAGCGCTCGGCACAGTCGTTGGCGGCTGGAGCCTGAGCAGCATCGGCCTTTGGCACACCGGACATCCGTTAACCGTTTCGATGGACCTCAGCAGCCCCATTAGCGGTGGGCCCTTCGATCAACTTCCCTTTACCTACCTCCTTCCCGACGGCAACGATCAGACCAACCAACGACCCGACGTTATTCCCGGAGTGCCGCTCACTCTGCCGGGCGGTGGGCACAATGGCGTGCCACTGATCAACCCCGCAGCCTTCACTGCCCCGCCGGTCGACGCAAATGGAAACTTCACCCGCTTCGGTGATGCGGGGAACGGCCTTATCCGTGCCCTGAACAGCTGGCAGGTCGATTTCGCGCTCACCAAAGAAACTAAGCTCACCGAGGGTGTTTCGATGGAGTTCGCGGTGCAGGCGTTCAATATCCTCAACCACGTTCAGCTTGGTGACCCGGGCTCGCTGACTCTGAATTACGACCCAACTGTTCCAGGGACAAACCTGGGGGTGCCGGGCAGCTTCGGGATCATCACCTCAACCGTAAACTTCAACAACAACAACGACAATAAGGCTTCTCCGAACACGGGCACCGGCTTGCCGCGGCAGCTTCAATTCATGCTTCGCTTCAAGTTCTGACTTGCGGAGGCGGTAACGGCGTGGACACAACAAGGCAGTGGTCTTCGTATTGGAGGGCTTTCAACAAACCCCATTTAGTTTGCGACCTGAAATTCCAGGATGCTTGGGAGTGATTCGACAATTGAAGCTCGTACTTAGGAGGGGATGCAGTGCGGGAGCCCTCGACGGGAGTAGTCTGGCAAAGGCAAAGTGAGGCGAGGAAAGTGGCGCGAGAGTTGCTCGTTGCGGCCACTGCATTCGTTGCGATCAATGTGTGGGCGAGTGACCCCTGGCAGAAATCCTATAAGCAGTGGGACGCGACAGATGTGCGAAGGATCTTGAACGACTCGCCGTGGTCGAAAGCGGTTGAGATTGAACGTAAAGAGAAGCACGGCTTGGAAGCGCCGGAGGGTGCTCCTAAATTTGCCGGCGCTCCTGGCGCCGATGAAGAAGACGAGAAAGAAGAGAAAGATGATGATAACCGCGGAAGAGGCGAGAAAGCGAGAAAGAAGGACGAGGTGAAATTTCGGGTTCGTTGGGTATCCTCCAGAACCCTTCGTGAGGCCTCGGTCCGCGGCCAGGTATTGCAAGGAAGGATTGCCGAGGCAGATGAGGACAGAAATCTGCCTCCGGCGGCTGACGATTATGAACTAGCGCTGGTCGGAACGGACATGAGCTTATTTAGCAGTGCGGACGAGTCCACGCTGAGGGACAAAACCTATCTGATTGCGAAGAAGTCAAAGAAAAGAATACCGGCCATCCAGGTGGAGATTGTGCGCGCATCTGATGGCAAGAGAATCAACGCTATTGTCTTCCATTTTCCGAAGAAGAACCCTTCGGGGCAATCAGTCGTCTCAGCGGATGAAGAGGAGCTCAAGTTTGCTAGTCGCGCAGGAAATGTCGAAATTAAGGTCAGCTTCGATTTGCAAAAGATGGTTGACCAGCAAGGAATGGATTTGTAGCCGCCGGGTCGAGGAGCCACAGCAATGGTCAAATTAGGTTGGGTCGTACCTGATGATGTCCCATGAAATCGTTACCTCAATACAAGTGCGCGATGGTGATGTCGTGCTGGTGCGGGATGGCTACCACCCGGTGGTGGCTGGGCAGGGTTACAACGTCTACTTCCTGAATTGTCTGGCCGGGAGCGCTCGTCAGCTTGCGACACCGAGGATCCAGATCACGTTTGGGTGCGTTCGATGTGGAATCAAGTCGACCCGCGAGTCATAGTGCGGGGGCGCGGTGTCTGATTGTGATTGGTGAGATCACGTGAACGACGAGAACCTGAGGACACGACCTGACAGTTTAGTCAGCACAATCATCGGCGACGTCCATTTCTGGATCCCGCTGGTTGTGCTCTTAGCGGGTCTGCTCCTTCTCCATGAGCTCCACTGAAGTAGGAAAAGAGGACGCTTGGAATCTGCCCTCACTTCTGCCGCTCAAAGTCCGATGCAGGCAAGCCGTCTGCGAAGTTTGCAGGCCCTGGGAGTGTTCTGCGGGTTCGCTGCCGGTGCGTGGCTGGGCGGAGCCGAAGCGCCGATAAAGATGGTAAACACCGGTATGTCCCCAATCACGGTTTCACTCATCATGGTGGCCGGAGTTTTCCTGGCTCGCTGGAGCATCCCGGCGTTTATCCGTGGGACTTCCTACGTTCGCAATGACGTGCGTCAGGCGCCTCATCTGATTATTTGGGCAGTACTCGCGGGATGCATGTGGGCAGTGGCCAACACCATGACCATCTATGCCATCCGCGCTGTTGGTTTGAGCATCGCCTTTCCTTTGTGGAATACGAATAGCCTACTTGGAATCTTCTGGGGCTTCCTCTTGTTCAACGAACTCCACCAGGCAGGATGGAAGCGCTGGCTGGGAGTGCTGGGCGGAGCGGCAGCTATGTGCGGCGGCGCAACATTGCTGGCTTTTGCATCCTCCACTCAAGCTTCCCCGGGCAAAGCCGCTCTCGGCGTAATAGCGGCTCTAGGCGCAGGGATCTTGTGGGGAACCATGTATATCCCCTACCGAAAAGCTTATCTAACGGGCATGAATCCCCTCTATTTCATCACATTCTTTACCCTAGGCGAGTTAGCCACAATGACCGTTCTGTCCCTGAGCTATAGGGGGGCAGTCCCTCTGTGGCATGAAATCGTCGGCGCACGGACCGTGCTGTTTTGGCTGATGCTGGGGGGCTTCGTTTGGGTGATCGGAGACTTATTTCAGCAATACGCGGCGAAATACGTGGGGATCAGCCGGGGGGTTCCGCTTTCCAACACCAATCAGCTGTGGGGACTGCTGTGGGGCATCCTGGTTTTTCATGAGCTGCAAGGGGGGAGCCAGCGAGTCTACGCGGAAGTGATCGGGGGATCGATTTTGATGGCACTTGGTGCCGTTGCAATTGCGTTGTCCTCGGCGACCAGCCGAGAGCACTCGCGTTGGCAAGATGCAGCAGAACGAGAGGGCAAACGGTATGGCATTGCAGACGGCTATGTTCGAGCCAGTATGGAAGGCAGGGAGTTCGAGGGAGGGCTGAGCCGCCGATCCTTTGTAGACTGGCTGCTCGTCGGCGGTGTCACAGCTATCTTTGTTGCGGTTGCGGCTATGGCGCGGCTCCCGCGCTTCGACCTCAATCTGACATGGGCAGCCGCAGTTTCGGCGGCCATGCTGTTCCTCCTGGGGGGCTGTGGGATTGCCCTCTGGCGGACGACTCGGTTCAGCTAAACAGCTACTCCTGCGAACTCGTGCAGCAAGCAAGAAAGCTTCGGTGATTGGTGTCTGTCATTAGTAGCTCAATTTCATGGAGGTTTTTGTGAAGAAATTTGCTGCCGCGCTACTACTGTTCGGACTGATCGTCCCCCCCGGCTTTTTCAAGTGACGAATATCGCGTTGTTAAGAAAATTCTAGTCCCCGGCACTGGCAGTTGGGATTAACCTGACTGTGGACGAGAGGGCGGCGCGACGTTTATACGTCTCCCACGGAACGCAAGTTGAAGTTCTCGATGTAGACTCGGGCACGATCGTAGGCCAGATCTCCGATACTCCTGGAGTGCTCGGCATCGCCATCGCTTCCGAACTGGGCCGCGGCTTCGTCAGCGACGGCCAATCCTCAACGGTTACGATTTTCGATCTGAAGACTCTCAAACACAGCATCGAGGTGCCTCGGCCAGAAGCCAGACGCGATTATTTTTGATTCCGCCACCTCCAGAGTTTTCGCCTTCAACGGCGACAACAACAGCGCCACCGCGATCGATGCCGCTACCGGAAAAGTTGTGGGCACGGTCGACCTCAGCGGTGGGCCTGAGTTCGCCGCCGCGGACGGTAAGGGCTCCGTTTTCGACAACCTGGAAGATGAGAGTCTGGTTCTTAAGATCGATGCGCCCAGGCTCACGGTTGAGCAGCGATGGAAACAGCGCCTTGCGAATCGCCGAGCAGCATGGCCATGGATGCGCGCCAACCCCGTCTGTTCCTTGGGTGCCGCAGCAAAGTGATGGCTGTGATGAATGCCGACACCGGCCAGGTCATCCCAACCCCGGTTCCGGCGAGTGTCCGGATTTTCCCGGCCCAATAGCCATCTCCCTCTCTCGTTCGACGGAGTAATACGCATTGAGGGGAAAATGCATTCTGCCGGTGTCTTACGGAAGCCGTAAAGCCGCTGCGCGCCGTGAAACCGATTGCAAGTTCGAACCCTGGCCACGATCTAAATGACGACGTTACATCGTGATATTCAGCATGCCGAGCTGCCGTTTTGTTGGATAATAGGGGGCCTAGGAAGTGAGCATGTCTGGCGCTGCGGATAAGTAACGGTGAGAGTAGCCTGGTATGCACTCGTCTGCTGCTGAAGTCACTACCGAATCTGGTCCTGTGCTGGGCCAGGAAGGAACACCGCCAGAACATCCGGCGGGTGGCGGTTTTCGGTCCAAGGGACGTATTCTCGTGCTTGCACTGGTCGTCGGCATCGTTCTGTTCGTGGGGCTTAGGGTCAAGACCCCATCGATTAAGAATGCCGCGCTTCCTTCAAATGTCCCGCCTGATCTGAGCCGAACTCTACGTCTCAAGGGCGCAACCGAAGCCGTGCAAACTCGCGCCGTGCTGGCGCCCCTTCTGGCAGGCCAGCAGGTCGGGACCCTCACAATTACCAAGCTGACGCTTGGCGGAAGGCACGTGAAGGGCGGGGACCTGCTGGTGGAATTCGATCGCCAAGCCCAGATTCGCGATTCGCTCGACAAGCAAGCGGAATACGACAAATTGAATGGTCAGGTATTGGAGGAGCTGGCGAAAGAGCATGCGGCGCGCGCCAAAGACGAAACTGAAATAAAGCAGGCCGAAGACAACCTGAGCAAAGCAGAGCTCGAGATGCAGAAGGTTGAGACCCTTTCGCGCATCGATGCCGAGAAAGCCCACGCGACTCTTGACGAGGCCAAGACCACACTGCAACAACTTCGGGAAACCTTCGATCTGAAGCGTAGGGCAGCGCAGGCAGCCATTCGCATCCTGGAAATTCAGCGTGATCGAACTCGCGAGACCATGTTGCACGCTAAAGCGAACGCCGAGCTGATGCAAATCCACTCGCCTATTGATGGTGTCGTCGTTCTGAACACGATCTGGAAACAGGGAAAAATGGGAGAGGTCCAAGAGGGCGATCAGGTTCGGCCAGGCGTGCCTTTCATGCAGGTGGTCGATCCCTCGATGATGCAGGTGCGGGCGCTGGTCAATCAAGAAGATTTCCTTAGTTTGCAAATCGGCCAAGCGGCCAAAGTGCACCTCGATGCCTATCCAGACCTAGTGTTCCCGGGCAAGCTGGAGGAGATGGCTCCCATTGGCAGGAGTGGTGACTTCTCCTCCAAGCTTCGTACGTTCGCCGTAGTTTTCTCGATTACCGGCAATGATGCGAGGTTGATGCCTGATCTTTCGGCCGCGGTTGACCTAGATCTCAGAGCGCGATAACGGCACGGACGGCTTAACATGATCAGCAGAATCCGGCAGCTGTGGATTCAGCGCAAAGCGATGGTTGTCGTCGCCCTTCTCTCGATGGGTAGCGGTGCCGTGCTCGGAGCTGTCCGGTACTCCAACCGGTTTCCTGCGATTCCCACTTTCGAGGTGAAGCGTGGTGAATTCATCGACTCGGTCCAGTTCCGCGGTGAAGTGAAGGCGATGAAGTCGGTAACGATTTCTGCTCCCGCTGAGGCTGGTGATCTTGAGATCGTCAAGATCGCAGCCGACGGAACCCAACTGAAGCAGGGCGACACTATCGTCGAGTTTGACAAAACAAAAACCGAGCAGGAACTGGCGCAGTACCGGTCGACTCTGAAATCGGCGCAGGCAGAGATCGAACAGGCCCGGGCTCAGGCGCGGCTGAAGGAAGAAGAGGATGTAACCGTGGCGATGAAAGCCCGATACGACGTCGAAGCGGCGAAGTTGGATGCCAGCAAACAAGAGATTGTGTCGAGAATCGAAGGCGCCGAGGCGAAGTTGAAAGTGGCCGACGCCGAGCAAAAGCTGCATGAAATGGAGGAGAAGCTGAAATCCGATCGTGCGGTAAATAAGGCAACGATCGAGAGCAAAACCCAGGCCAGCAAGAAAGCGGCTTACGATGTGCAGCGGGCCGAGCGCGCGCTAACCAAGATGATATTGCGGGCGCCATTGGCGGGCATGATCAGCCTGGTACCGGTTTGGCGGCCCGAAGGCGAAGTTCCGTTTAAACCGGGAGACCGGGCTTGGCCTGGCGCACCGATGGGGGAGCTACCCGATGTTTCTTCGTTGCGAATCTCGGCGCGCGTGGATGAAACCGAGCGCGGCCGCATTGCAATAAAGCAGTTAGTCACCGCGCAACTGGATGCGATCCCCGACCGTCAGTTCACCGGCAATATCGAGCAGATCAGCACGATTGCGACCATCGATTTTTCGGCGGGCTGGCCAATCCCTAGGAATTTCAATCTCGAGATCGCGCTTGACCAGGCGGATACGCGCTTGAAGCCGGGCATGACAGCCCAGTTAACCGTGGTGGTGGACCGCGTTCCGGATGCACTCAGCATTCCCAGCGAGGCCTCGTTTCAGAAATCGGGTCAGACCGTAGCCTATGTATGGGAGGGTTCGAAATTCCAGGAGCATGCGATCGAGATCCGCCGTAGGAGTCGCAACCGCATCCTGGTTGCGAAGGGTTTACGTGCCGGCGAACGAGTGGCATTGAAAGACCCGTCGGCGAAGGAGTGACCCAGTATAAATGAAACACCGCCGTGCCATTACGTGGGCCGTAGTCGCAATCATTCTAATTACTGCCATCGGTATGGTGGCCGCAGCGCGTCGAGGCAGTATCACTACTATCGACGATGAGATCCCTGTGGGAAAGGTGAAGCGAGGAGACTTGAATCTGGAGATTGACGCCACGGGCGAACTTCGCGCGAACCACACCATCACACTTACCGCTCCTCCTGTTGGCGGTGGGGCCCTGCAAATTATCCGGTTGCTTCATACTGGCGTGCCAGTCAAGAAGGGTGACATCGTCATCGAATTCGACCCCAGCGAACAGCGCTACAAGATGGAGCAGAGCCGTTCGGAGTTACTTCAGGCCGAGGAGGAAATCACCAAGGCCAAGGCCGATGCTGCAGTTCTGGCAGCACAGGACAAGGTGACACTGCTTAAGGACCGCTACGATGTGAGAGACGCGGAGTTGGAACTCCAGAAAAACGAACTCGTGAGCGCCATTGATGCAAAGAAAAACCAGCTCGCCCTGGAGCAGGCAAAGCGAGTTTTGGCGCAGCTTGAGCAGGATATCCAATCACATACTGCATCCGGTCAAGCCGCAATCTATCTCGCTCGGGAGAAATGGAACAAAGCGAAGCTGTCCATGGACCAGGCACAGGAGAATATCAAAAAGATGAAGGTTCCCGCCGCCATGGATGGGTTGGTCTCCATTGAAAAGAATCGCGACGCGAATGGGGGATTCTTTTTCGAGGGGATGTCTCTGCCCGACTATCGCGAAGGGGACCAGGTAACGGCGGGCAGTGGTGTTGCGGAGGTGATCGACGCTCGGGAGATGGAACTGGTATCTAAAGTCAATGAACACGACCGAAGTAACGTTAGAGTAGGGCAATCCGTAAGGGTTGAGTTCGATGCATCCCCTGGTCAACTATTCCACGGAACGGTCAAGACTGTAGGTGGAATGGCAGTGCGTCAATTCTGGGATCAGAATAACGGAGGCAAGTTCGACGTCTCCATCGAACTCTCCAACAGTGATTCACGCCTTCGCCCCGGCCTCACTGCTCAGATCGCGATTCTGGGGGATGAAAGAAAGAATATTCTTTACTTGCCCAGGCAGGCGTTGTTCTTGAAGGATGGAAAGCGCGTCGTTTACGTGAAGAGCGGCAATGGATTTGAGCAACGCGACGTCACGATTCAAAGTGAAAGCGAGAGCCGCGCAGCCGTCGAAGGGCTCACTGCCGGGGCCGAGATCGCTTTAGTCGACCCGACGGCGCCGCGAAGATCGGGCATCTCGGGCGGTTCCTCACCCGGCATAGGCGGGGTAACGCCTTGATGTCAACCGTGATCTCAACCACTCCCCGACGTGTGCTGCACATTCACGAACAGTGGATTCCAGATTTGCGCCTGGGGCTGCAGAACCTTCTGCTGCACCGGCTTCGCTCACTACTCACAATGTTGGGCATGATTTTCGGCGTTGCGGCGGTCGTGTCCATGCTTTCCATTGGCGCCGGCGCACGCCAGAAGGTGATGGCTCTGATCGAGCAGATGGGGGTCCGCAACCTTATTGTGGAAGCGAAGGAAACCACCGAGTGGCAAGCCCATCAGAAGATCCGCAAGATCTCGCCCGGACTTACGTTCCAGGACTACCGGACGATTCGCGATGACGTGAGTGACATCGTGGTTTCGACTCCCCGCAAGCGGTTGACGGCCTCAAGAACCATTCCAAAATCTCAGCAGGATGCGCCTTCGGTTTACGGAGTCAACCCCATTTACACGCAGATCGCAGGACTTCAAGTGCTGGAAGGCAGGTTTTTCGATCAAGGCGACGAGAATCGTGGTGCGCCAGTCTGTGTGCTGGGAGCCGCTGCCAAGTCGAGCTTGTTCGGAGCTTCGAATCCGATCGACCAGTACGTCAAGGTTAACGAACAGTGGTTTCGCGTAATTGGAGTGGCTAGCCCTCAGCTCAGCTCGCAGACGGAAGTGGCGGGAGTACCGACTCAGGACATCAACAACATCATCTATGTTCCTCTGAATGCCGCAATTCTTCGAATGGAAGACAGTTACAGCGATGTGCGAGATGAAATCGACGGCATTTATCTCACCTTGCGGGAGAAAGCTGACATGCCTGCGGCTGCGCAAGTGGTGCGGGCCATTCTGGATTCGTCCCATCACGCTGCGGGCGATTTCAGTGTGATCGTTCCCGCCGAACTGCTTGCCGAACAAAGGCGCACAGAACGCCTGTTCAATGCCGTGATGGTTGCAATCGCTTCCATCTCCCTGCTGGTGGGTGGCATTGGGATCATGAATATCATGCTGGCCAGTATCTTGGAACGCACACGAGAGATTGGTGTGCGCCGCGCGGTGGGCGCTCGGCAGTCGGACATCGTTCGCCAATTTGTGGTTGAGGCCATGATGATCTCGTTCGTTGGCGGAAGCTTGGGCATTGTCTTTGGCTTCGTTATGTCACGCCTGATCGCCTGGCTGGCGGGATGGTCAACCATCGTGACGGCCAGTTCCATTCTTCTCGCCTTTGTCGTTTCCATCACTGTTGGACTAGTGTTTGGGATTTATCCAGCGGTCAAGGCTGCTCGTCTGGATCCAGTGGAAGCAATTCGCTACGAGTGAAAGACAGACGGAATGCAACGAGAATGTAGTCGCCTCGCTCTTTCAGCACTACTTTGCTTACCGACAAGACTTTGGAGGTGGAGATGAAACTTTATCGTCTGGGGATTCCCTGGTTGTTCTTGATGCTGGCCTTACTGGCGAAAGCACAGAATCGCGAGAATTATGGCGGGTTGCTCACGCAGCAGGTGTCCTCGGGCAAGCTGCCGTCGCCACAACACTTGCAAGACCACGTGGACGACGGCAAGCTGCGTCTCGGTGTGCGCGACGCCGTTCTCCTGACGCTCGAAAATAACAGCAATGTGCGGATTCAGGAGGCGCAGGTAGAAGCCGATAAGTTCGCGCTGTTGCGCACATACCAGCCCTTCGATCCTGCGCTGCAGAGCATCTTCAATCTGAATCGGTTTTCCTCTCCGGGGTTCAGCCAACTTCAAGGAGTGGGAGTTTCGGGCACCGCTGCCCTCAATTCGTTGACTCAGGCCGGCCAAATCAACTACACGCAGACCTTCTACACTGGCACGAACATCGTTGTGGGTCTCGGTACTACCAGGAATTCGACCAACAGTTCGTTCTACTATTTCAATCCGTATTACAACACCACGCTGAATTTACAGTTCACCCAGCCGCTGCTTCGTAATGCCTGGCGGTTTGCCAACGAGGCCCCCTTAATCATCGCACGTCGCACTCTGCAGCAGTCGCGGGCCAGCTTTGGAGCCCAGGTGAGTGATGCGATCTTGCAAGCCGTCAGCCAGTACTGGACCGTGGTGCAGGCTCGCGGCAATCTGGATGTCGCGCGGAAATCACTGGAGGCAGCCGACGCGAGCTATCAGCGCGACAAACGAGCTCTGGAATTGGGGGCTCTGCCACCACTCAACATTTACCGCTCCGAATCTGAAGTTGCATCGCGCCGCGTACAGATGATCCAGGCTGAATACACTCTGAAGCAGGCGGAAGAAGCGTTGCGCCTGACCATCGGCGCAGACCAAGATCCTTATTTTCGCGCGCTCGACCTGGATTTGACGGAAAAACCGGAACCAGAGGGCGCACTATGGAGCATCGACGCTGGAACCGCGCTGCAAGTGGCACTCAAACAGCGGCCGGAAGTTGAAGCCGTACGTGATGCGCTGGCCAATGACGACACCAGCATTCGAATCGCGCACAATCATCTCAAGCCCGATCTTTCTCTGACTGGTCTTTACCAAAGTAATGGACTGGGCGGCAATCAGTACAACCTTAATATCAACCAGACTACCGGACAAGTTACGTCCCAACTGATCTCTCGGGGAGGACTGGCCTCGTCTTTCCATCAGCTTCTTGCTTTCGGTTATCCCGGATATGGTGGGACCTTGACTTTGAATCTTCCGGTGAAGAATCGAGCAGCCCAAGCTGATCTGGGCAGTGCTTTAGTGTCGCGGCATCAGGATCTTTACTCTGCTCAGCAAGTTCGTGAGCGGATCACACGGGAAGTAACGGATGCGGTCCATCAACTGGAGGAAGCGAAGATCACCCTGGCGGCAGGAAAAACGTCGTTGGATCTCGCACAAAAAGATCTCGCAGCCGAGCAGCGCAAATACGAACTCGGCTCGGAGCCCATTTTCTTCGTCCTCAACGCCCAGACGGGCCTGGCGCAGGCCGAGTTGAACTTGTTGCAGGCGCAGGTTAGTTATCAGGTTGCTCGTGCAGCCGTCGATCACGCCACAGGTAGCCTGTTAGAACCTTATGGCTTGCAAATCGCGAAGCTGACGAAATGATTGGTCGTGTCATGGTACCTAAGGAAGCGTTGCTACCACGAAGCAATTAGACGCTCGCGCCCCGCCGCCCACACTTCTGTCCGCCCCCACAACGCCTGCACGCCCCGCTGTTTACTCGTTCGTTACTATGGAGTGCAACTTTGAAACCTCCTACCTCCTATCCCGTTGATCGTTTGACGGGATCTTTGGCATCCCACAATCGTGTTTCCGGACTCAGAGATGCCTACTAAGGTCGATCAAAGAAGCTCAACACCTCGTGTTGGTCCCGCGTCATAGAACGCATTGCGGAAGCTTCGCAGGCCGGGCAATGTCCCGCTAGGAGTGAGTTTGGTCCGGGTGGGCGCTGTCGAACTCCGGGCATACTTATAGTTCAACTCAGTTCACTCTTTCGAGGCCCACCGATGTACTGTTGTATTGGTATCAACTTCAGGGCCGCCGGATACGCGGACCTAGGAACCCGGTACACGTTTGCGCCGTTCTCACACACCCCCACATGCATGCGACCTGTTCACTTTGAAGCAAGTCTTTGGATCGCTTTGGTTCGCAACATGTCCATGCGCCCGGGGAGCAACGGGCCGCTCCGTATCCGCCCGACGCAGCTTGGAACTGAACTACAAGGGAGACTATCCCTTCATCTAGCCTCTTTGCCGCGGACTCTGCGGCGCTTCGCGTTTGCGCTTTGGCCGCAGCACTGACGCCCCGCTGAACTTCCTCCGCTCTGATGCGCAGAGCTCTAAACATTTGGACCCCGAAGGGCTGGTGGCGCCTTTGGTACAAACGCTCCAGCCCACCCGCTAGGAGAACGATTCCAGCGGCTGTGGAGTTCATATCGCTGAAAGGCGTCGTCCGACGCCCTGAATTGGCCCCTCCGCTTCGAGAACCCACCTGCACCGGATTGAAAGCCGCGTTCAAAGCCTCCTGCTGGTGCGCAAGGAGGGTCAGCTTAGCGTCCAGCATGCGAAAGCTGCGGAATGGTTCCCCGTTAGAGGCTTTCGGGCTGTGCGGGGTGCGTTTCGGTGCAGCGACCAAAGTCGTCGATAAAGCCGCCACCGTAAGCCATGCCATCAGACGCTTGGAGTCCATCATCGACGTTTCGGCTTTACGCCTCCCGGTTTCCATTGAAGTTGATCCAGAACAGACCTGAAGGGAAATCGGTCGCCGGGACATCTGGTGCTGGAAATGTCACTATGTCGGACGATGTGTTGCAAGGGAATATGGTAACGGTCTTTCAGTCGGCGAACGAGTTGGATTAGGGAGGCAATCTGCTTCGCGCTCGGTCTGATCGGCCCCTTTTTTCCGGTTGGATTATCTTCGCTGCTGAAATCACCCACGACCGAAATTCCCAGGTATGAGTTGTATCCTTGCGCGTGCGCTCCCTCACACCTTTCGGGTCTGCCCGGTTGCACACGGCCGTTGGGCATAATGAGGTAGTGATAGGCCACATGGTACATGCGACCGAAACACAAGATTTCGAAGCCGCGCGCCTGATGATATTTGTCGATATCGCGCCCGCTCCGGGGCACTGTATTTTCGCCCGGAATCACCGCTGTGTGGTGAAACACGATCCCGGTAGCTGTGATCGTGTTAAAGAAAGAAACGACCGATGATAGATATTTCTCAATCATTGTTCTCGGTACTGCGTTGTGGACCGCATCCGAGGTGTCCGCGTCGCGCCGAATCATGCCGCTGGCTTCACTGCTAGAGAGCACGCCCGCCGCGCCTTCATAGGTAAGCAACTCGGCGGTCAGTTCAACCTGGGTGGTAACCGGAGTTGTACTCACGAGAGGCGCGGCCACCCGTTTCTGGCCTCCGATCTGCAATTCGCCAGACCGCAATGCCCGCACTCCCTTGTCACTCAACACAAAAACCAGCAAATCAGTAGGATGAGCCCCCATACCATGCCCGTTGAATTTTACGAATGCAGGCCCGCTCCAGCTATCCGCTGCTTCACGGCAGCTAGCCACTCCGCCAGCGCTGACATTCACAGTTCCCCCCATGATCGATGGAATCACCACAACGCACTTCGTGCTGTTCAGGACGGCATCGGGGACCGCATTCTGAGATTTCTTGGAAATTTCGTCCAGCACACGGGCTGCTCCCCCTATACTTAACAATGCTGCGGATTTTACATGTTTGGCTGGGTAGGCGCTCCCGATTGAGCTGGCTACCAGGGAAAGAAGCACGACTTTCTTCGCGCAGCGTAACAGGGGCGTTTGGTCTCCTTTGCAGCTTCGATTCCCCTGAGATTAACGCACAGGCTCGCCACGGGAGTCCAGCCAAAGGCTCGGGTCTACCAGAGGCAACGGCTTACGGAACTGACTTGACCAGAGTAGTAGATCGCTAACAGCTGTATACAAAACTATCGTGAAGGCGTGAGTATGTCGAGCTTTCCCTTGCCTGATAATTCAAGTATTACCAGCTCTCCTGAGAAGCCACGACGAAATGTTGAGCACAGCGCACTCCAATTCAGTCCAATCACGACTTCTCTAGGCAAAGAGTCGGTAGGCCCTGAACCCGAACTCCAGGCGATTTTGGAGCAGGCAATGGAGCGAACAGGGGCAACCGGAGCGGCTATTGTGCTCAGCACAGAAGACGCGGTGTGCTGCCGAGCCTCCACTGGTGCCCCCGCTCCAAAAGTGGGGGCGCGTTTGCAATCAGGCATGAGCCTGACCGGGCTTTGTCTCGGTACCGGCGAAATTCTGCTCTGCAACGACACTAATACCGATCGGCGGGTTGACCCCCAATTATGCAAAGAAATGGGCATCCGGTCCCTGCTGATATTGCCAGTTAAGCAGAATGCCAAGGTGGTGGGAGTGCTCGAAGTACTGTCCATCAACCCGAATGCGTTCAATCAGCATGACATGACCGCGATGAGTAAGTTAGCCGATCGGGTATTACCATTGCCTTCGGAGTCCGCGACAATACCGGATCGATGCCGTGATCAGCTCCCGAGCAAGGATATTGAGGCGGTAAGGGGTCTCCAAAAACACTTGGCCCATGCCGATGTACTCAAGGAGCATAACAACCGCCTACGAACCACGGACGCGGCTGAAGCGCCCGAATGGAACGGGCACGATATGGGATCACAATTACCTGATCGGCCGGTAACTATGACGATCCCGGGGCATCCAATGGGGGCTCGCTGGTTAACAACAGGATTGGCCACTGCCCTTGCTCTGGTAATCGGCGGCTACGGATATCACCTCAATCATCCAAGAGCAGCAACAAACGTCGCAATACTTCCGATTGCGGCCGCGAACCACAAGCCGCCCATCCCGGATCAGCAGCATGTGTTGTCGGAACAAGACAAGAAGACCAATGGGCAACCGAAAGCGTCGGACAGTGTACTAACAGCCACCAGGCAAGAGCTTATTCTAGCAATTCAGGAAGCAGTTCAGGGCACGGATGTGAATCGCATAGTCAACCGAGCCGACGCGGGTGATTCCATTGCTCAATATGAAATGGCTCTGCGATATGCTAATGGTGAAGGTGTGCCGCAGAACTACCGGGAGGCAATGGCATGGTTCGCGAAAGCGGCGGCAAACGGTAATGACAACGCGCAGTGGAAGCTCGGGCTTGGCTATATCAAAGGAATCGGAGTGCCTCATGATGAGCGCAAGGCAGTGTTGTGGTTCAAACGAGCCGCAAACCACGGCGATATCCGAGCACAGAGTGCTCTCAGTGACCTTTACTTGAGCGGTCGAGGCGTTCCAAGAGACTACGTACGTGCGTATACGTGGGCCAGTATCGCTACAGGATTGCGAGGAAACAACAACGACCGATTGAGGGTCATAGGATCGCGAATGACAGCAGCCCAGATTGAGGATGCCCGTCGGCGGATATCCAGTTGGAGCGCCAGACGGTGAAAGCTGCCCCGCCTGTCACACCTACTACCAATTCTGTGAGGTCAATGCAAGACAGGCTGCTTGGCGATCGCGTTTTTGCGCCGAAAGATCTCACCGATCGCAGACCGCTCCGAGTCATATCACCAGTCGAGGGATACGGTCGCCTAGAACTGCTTATGGAAGTTCGTTCACAGCGTGGGCACTTCCGCCCTCCGCTTTTATCGCTCTGACTTTCACCGGTTCCGGTTTCTTCCTGTCGCGAGCGGCTTCCTCCAGGTGGCCTTTGACCGCTTGCTCCAGCTGGCCCATAAGAGTTAGCAAAGTCTCGTCGCCCACGTCCAAAACGCTGCGCAGTTCCGTGCTGGCCCTCATAGCTTGCTGATACGCGTCGCGAGATTTCGTTAAGAGTGGAATGCATTCGATGAACTTTTGGGCGTTTTCCGTGAACTCGAACACCGCTTCCTTGTATGTCGCCAGTGTACTTGGTGTGAGCTCAGTGCTCACGTCAGCATTTTCTTTCCACATATACCTCGCTCCTTAACCTCTTAATTCCATTAATTCCGTGGCACGACGGTTGCAGATGCGCATTATGAACTTGTTGGCAAGAAGGGTCAAATGGGCGTATCTAGCCAATCTAGCCAATCTAGCCACGAAAGGATTTTTGCGGAGGCGGGAAATAGGTTGTAGGGGGGACACTCGGTGGTATCGGTCGTGCTGCGATACCCAAGCCCTTAAGCTAGGGAAAGGCTCGGACGAAGGCTGGCGGTAGAACTAATACCCGCAGGAGGCATTACGCATCAGCAGATGGCGCGGAGCCCGAGTCTTCTGGTTTCTCCCGGCAGGAGTTTGGGATTCTTGCCCGGATGGCGGTACCAGCACAACTGCCACGGCTCGCAAATCGCGCATTTCCAATCTTGCTCGATAATCTTCTGGTTCAGCAGCTTCCGCATCTCAGAGTTGAGGATTAAAGTGTTAGGCTTTTGGATTCGATTCTTCCAACGGGTATTCCATGAACGACTCTCACATAACGCAGCTTGACCTACAAGCAATGGCCGAGCAGATCATGCTAGAGCACGGCTTCGAACCCGAGTTTCCTGCGGCGGTTCAGCAGCAGTTAGCCGATATCAAGGCGCGGTCACCGCTGGCGCCTGTTTCTACCCAGGACGTGCGCGACCTGCGCGGGCTCCTCTGGTCGTCGATTGATAACGACACATCCCGCGACCTGGATCAGATTGAGGTGGCCGAGCGGCTCGCGAATGGCGATGTCAAAGTGATGGTTGGCATTGCGGACGTGGATGCGTTTGTGGCGAAGGCTTCTCCGATTGATGACCATGCGGCCAAGGAGACGACCACGGTCTATACCGGGGTACGCAACTTCCCGATGCTGCCGGAGGAGCTTTCGACCGGGGTATCGTCCTTGCTTGAGAGCCAGGACAGGGTGGCTCTGGTCATCGAGTCTGTGGCGGGTGGGGATGGAAATGTGAGCTCAGGCATGGTGTATCCGGCGCTCGTGCGAAACAAGGCGCGACTTACTTACAAAGCGGTGGGTGACTGGCTGGAAGGGACAGCGGCGGCTCCGCCGAAGGTGGCTGCATCCTCCGAGTTGCAAGGCCAGCTCAAGTTGCAGAACGATGTTGCGCAGGCTCTGAAGAAACAGCGCTTTCTCCATGGGGCATTGAACATCGATACCAACGAAGTGCATCCGGTGTTGCTAAACGAGCAGGTGGTGGATATCGCAAAACAGGAGAGGAATCTTGCCACAGAGCTAATCGAGGATTTCATGATTGCTGCGAACGGAGTGGTGGCGCGCCTGCTCGAGAAGGTCTCATCACTGCGGCGCATTGTGAAGACTCCTGAGCGCTGGGACCGGATTGTTCAGCTGGCGGCGGCACGAGGTGAGACCCTACCGGCACAACCCGATTCCAAGGCGCTCAACGATTTTCTGCTCAAGCGCAAAGCGGCTGATCCGGACCACTTTGTGGACCTATCGTTGGCTGTCATCAAACTAATTGGGCCGGGCGAGTATGTGCTGGAGCGCCCGGGAGATCCGGAGCAGGGGCACTTCGGGCTGGCGGTTCAGGACTACACACACTCGACCGCGCCGAACCGGCGGTTTGCTGATGTTGTCACGCAGAGATTGCTTAAGGCTTTTACCACTGGGACGCCGGGACCGTATTCCGATGAGGAACTGTCGGGTATCGCCAAAAACTGCACACTCAAAGAAGATGCGGCGCGAAAAGTTGAGCGCGAAATGTCGAAGCGGCTGGCTGCGGTGGTAATGAGCAAGCGGATTGGCGAAATCTTCGACGCCATCGTCACCGGTGTGACTCCGCACGGAACGTTTATTCGCGTCAAGAAGCCTCACGTTGAAGGGTTACTGGCGCAAGGCTACCGGGGATTGGACGTCGGGGATAAGCTGCGGGTCAAGCTTACGCGGACTGACGTCCAGTATGGATATATTGATTTTGTCCACGCCTGATTGGCGGGGGGGACTCCGCAGTGGTCTCACCTTTCGAATCATGCGCAACTTACTTCGCCTGCTTAAACACAGCGCCATCCTTCATCACAAAATTGACTTCTTTCAGCGCATCCATGTTGGTCAGAGGATCGCCTGAAACGGCAACAATATCGGCGTATGCGCCCGGTGCAATCACACCCAGTTCGCCTTTCACGTCCAGGAGTTCCGCGGCTTTCGAAGTCGCGGCCTTGATTGCATCTACCGGCGACATTCCAAACCTCACCATATACCCGAACTCCTGGGCGATGGGATCGGTCCAGGGGATGCCGCCCATATCTGTGCCGAAAGCAATCTTCACGCCGGCTTTAAGAGCTTTTTTGAACGAAACTTCATGGACTGACGCACGCGCGCGGTCGCGCTGGCCCTCCGGTGTGTTCTCAGGCGACCAGTCGTGGTAATACACCGCCAGAGTGGGTACCAACCACGTGCCTTGCCTGAGCATTTGCGCGATCGCATCATCATCCAGATCAAGGCCGTGCTCAATGGAATCGCAACCGCCATCCAGAGCGCGATGCAGCCCAATTCCACCATAGGCGTGGCACGCTACTTTGTGCTGCTGGCCGTGGGCTTCGTCGGTTACCGCTTTGAGTTCTTCCACGGTAAGCGTGGGCTGCGAAACTAGGTGGCCCTGTTTGTCTACCCACGAGCGGTGCGTCATGTAAACCTTGATCCAGTCAGCGCCGTTTTCAAGCTGTTCGCGCGCCGCTTTGCGCAATTCCACCGAGCCATCCGCTAATTGCGCGCCTTTGGGAACCACGATATCCGGGTTGTAGCCTTCGAGCGGATAGCCGCCGGTGACAGAAATTGCGCGAGTCGAGGCGAAGATCCGCGGGCCTGGAATATAGCCCTTATTGATCGCCATCTTGATGCCAAGATCGCCGTAGCCTGCGCCTTCAGTCTCCACATCGCGGATAGTGGTAAAGCCCTGCTCCAGGCAGCGCCTCGCCGAAACTGTCGCCCGTGCCGCACGAAACGATGCCGGATACTTCAGCAGTTGAATGTCATATCCGCCTTCCGCCGGATCTTCCCCTTGAAGAAAAATGTGGGTATGCGCGTCAATCAGCCCGGGAAGAACTGTCACATTCGATGGAAGATTGATGACCTCGGCTTCCGCAGGCGGCTTCCCTCCCTCGCTCACACTGGCGATCTTGTTTCCCTTCACCACGATCAATACGTCGTGCCGGGGGTGGGGGGACGTGCCGTCGATTAACGTGGCAGCGTGAATGGCGATGGTCTTTTCCGGAGCAGCGGGCTCTTGGGTCTTTTGCGCGAGCGTGGTGGACAACAACAGAACGAAGAAAATCGGCAGGATAGCGATGCGGCGTGGCATTTCAGGCTCCTTCATCTACTATATCGAATACGAGAAGTGGAAGAAGGCCAACGGCCGGCTTAAAGCGTGCTGACGCCCGAGCAGATGACTGCGGCGGAAGCGACGGTTCTCAACGCGCACACGAGTTAGCAGTCGAAGTGGGCGCCGCCGAGCCGCTTGCTGCGGAACCGGTGTGGGGCTTGCATCAGCGCGATCAAACGGGCGGATCGAATCGGACCGATGCAGGGAATCAGGCGCAGCAGTTTCGCTGCCTCATG
>QIAN01000158.1 GCA_003225005.1 Acidobacteriota bacterium
GAATCCGACAACCCCGAACTAATAAAGAAGATTTGCATCGAGGCGGACTATTTTGAGCGGAACGCGGAGCGCATGCGATACCCCAAGTTTCGCCGCCAACACTTATTTGTTGGCTCGGGCGTCATCGAAGCCGGTTGCAAAACGGTGATCGCTTCCCGTCTCAAAAGGTCAGGAATGTTCTGGACCGTTCGAGGAGCCAACGCGATCCTGGCTCTCCGCTGCTGCCATATGAATGGTGAGTTTGAAGACTACTGGGAGGAACGCAGGGCGGCTTAACTTCCATTTGTAAGTCGCGCACCCGAGCGAAAGGAGAAAGATGACTGGCTTCCTTGATGGCCCAAAAGTTGACGTGACGGCAAGTTCCGGAATGCTTTGTGTGACTGTTCATCATAGACCCCACTGGCAGGCTGGGCTTGTAGCTTTGGGTAGCGCCGTCATCTTTGCCGCAGTCCTTTATCGCTATTGGTCCCTTTACACCTCTTCCCATTCGTGTCATTTGGATAGTTATCTTAATTTCTACCCTCTTGAGTTCGGTCTATCAGTTTTTTGGGGAGGAGACTATAGAAATTGATTCCCAAAAGCTGACCATCCGTAAGGGAATCCATGGGTGGGCGCGAAAGCGTGAATACCAAATCAATGGATGCAGCAACCTCGAATGGGAAGCAGGCCGTAAAGGTGGTTCGTATCTAACATGCCCAGTGGCCCGGTGGCCGATAAAGTTCGGAAACAGGCTGTCGGAGAATGATGCAAACGAAATCCTGTCTGCTCTTCAACGAACTCTGCCTGACGTGTTGCAAAAGATTTGTGCGTATCCAGGCGGCAAAGAACACTTCATAACTCTAGGGCTTATTAACAGGTAATGAAGGACGGCCAGTTCGCCCTAGTGCCCGAGAAACACCGATTGTGGACAGGTGAAATCCGTCGCGGAATCGGGCCGGCCACACTTCTACGAGTACGCCACATTACCGGGAGTTAGTCCGCTCGCGCAATGCTGGTCTCACCGAGGAGCAGAAGGATTGCTGGAACTAGCTACGTCCAAGTCCAAATGCCAGGGATGTGCCGCGTCAGCCGCGGCATAACAGTTTCCATCATTCGCATAACCCCCGCAGCCAAAGGCAGTTTCTTTTGGCCGCGGTGACCGCACAAACTGCCACACAACTGCATATTCCACTCCGCTCTGTACTGGCCGTAGCAGACCCACCGAGGTCCTGCACCCAGGAGATGGCGGGCACACGTCGTTGAAAACCCAAAATACTATGTCCCGCCCTTGTTCGTTCGACCGAATATTCTCTGCGGTCACAATTTTGGGTCCATTTCCATCCCTTGCGGGTATGCCTGAGCAGTAAGCTCCGGGTCTGAATCCCTGTTGCACCAATTCATCGGCCCATGCTTGTAGGTACGAATGAAATTGCGGCGGCAGTCGGCCGCCTTCTTCGATGTCCAAAAATACAATCGACCCTGCCCCGAACCCTTCCAGCTGTGCGTTCCTCGCCGCTTGTCTTGCATCCGTAATCCCATCGTCCTTTGCACCTGACTGGAGGGTTAAAGCTTCGCGTCCTCTGGCCAACAGCACGAATCCGAATCCTTGCGCATCCAACGCTTTTTTCCTTCCTGTCCACGTATTGTGCGTTTCCCTTGGTGGGGCCGTAAGCCAGTACCCTGAAAACGAGAATGTTTTGCGGAGCACTGGTAGAACCGCATCCCCTGGGTACTCATTTCGGTCAAATCCTAAATACACTTTCCTTTCAGCGGGCACGCTTACACTTTTGTCGTCTTCGAATGGCGAACTAGGCCGAGCGGCGAGAGCAGATAGCAGTGCGACGATGATGGTCAAGCTCGTTGTCATGAGGGTCATTCGAAAAGACTATCACTATGTCCTGGTTAACAGCGTATCTCGTAGATGTGGAACCGGCCCGAAACCACTTACCGGGCACTGAAACAGGTGTGGGAATTACTTCGCACTTGGAGCTAAAATCTGGGGATGGTTCGCCAAGAGCGCATTGACAGTTGGCTCCACTCGCCCTTCTCCGATTGCCGCTTCGCCTTCCGCGTGCTCCGCAAATCTCCCGGCTTCACCGCGGTCACGGTCCTCACTCTCGCACTGGGCATCGGCGCCAACACCGCCATCTTTAGCTTGATTGACGCCGTCCTGCTTCGCTCTCTCCCCGTCCGTGAACCGCAGCGCCTCGTGGTGTTCCAGTGGACCGCGCACAATTCCCCGAACCTAAAGGGACACTACAATTACATGTCCTGTCCAGCCGCGAATGCAGGCGCAACTGGCGAACACGGATGCTGGTTTTCCTATCCAATGTTTCAACAATTTCACTCCAAGCAAGATGCGTTTTCCACTGTCGCGGCGCTGTGCGGAAACGTTGGACTCAACCTGAGAGGCAACGGTCCGGCCAGTTTCGTGCAAGGGGAAATGGTTTCAGGAGGCTTTTTTGAAACGCTCGGCGTCGGACCATCGCTCGGACGCACACTCAATCCCTCGGACGACACGCCTGGCGCACCGCCCGTCGCGGTCCTTTCCTACGGCTTTTGGCAAAGCTCCTTCGGTGCCGATCCCGCCGTCGTAGGAAAAACTGTTTGGCTGAACAATGTCCCCGTAACGATTGCTGGAGTTGCGGCGAAGGAATTTCCCGGTTTGGATCCCGGCAGACCTCGAGCGATCTGGCTGCCTTTGTCAATTAGTTCACAGGTCGGAATGGCTCTGTTCGGGAGCGTCAGCGGAGATCACCCTTCACTGCAGGCCGGCGATGACATCTGGTGGATCTACATCGTTGCACGGCTCAAAGAGGGAATTAGCAGTGGTCAGGCGCAGGCTGCGGCCGGTGCTCTCTTTTACGATAATGTCCTCGACAAGTCGAAGGAGTTATTCAAAGTCAATGATGCACCGCGTCTGGTCCTGCTGCCCGCGCCCCAAGCCATTAGCGGATTGCGCGAACAGTTTTCAACTCCCCTGGCCATTCTGATGACTGCAGTAGGCATGGTTCTCTTAGTAGCCTGCGCGAATGTTGCCGGGCTGATGCTGGCGCGCTCCGCCACACGTCAAAGAGAGCTGGCCGTTCGGCTAGCTTTGGGCGCTGGGCGGGCAAGAATCACGAGGCAATTACTCACAGAAAGCCTGATTCTCTCGGTTGCAGGAGGAGTCGCGGGAATCCTGCTCGCCTACTGGAGTGTGCAGTCGCTTGTCGCGTTTATGTCTCACGGAGGATTTTGGCCGTCGCATTTGGCCGCACATTTGGATTTGCGCGTCCTTGCCTTTACTGCGGCCGCTTCCATCTTTACAGGAGTTTTGTTTGGCCTCGCTCCCACGTTCAGAAGTATCCGCCTGGACCTGACTCCAGCACTCAAAGAAAGTCCTGCGGCGCTTGCGACGACGGCATCGTGCATCCCATTCTTGAGCCTCGGAGGTGCCCTCGTGATCGCGCAAGTTGCGCTGGCTATTCTGGTTCTTTCCGGCGCTGGCCTGCTCGTTCGGACGCTCCAAAACTTGAAAAGCATTAATCCCGGCTTTAACACTCGCAACCTCCTGCTCTTCAGGATGGATCCCAGCCTTAACGGTTACCAGGGACCACGCTCCAAAAGCCTGTACTCCGAACTGTTAGCGCGCATCCAGGCAATTTCCGGCGTGCTTTCCGCAACCTATTCGTTCGATGATCTGCTGAGTGGCAATTCTTGGAACACAAGCTTTGGGATCGAAGGAGAAGTGGAGAACACCTCGCACGCAACGCTCGGCCTTAACGCTGGGCCAAAATTCTTCGAGACTATGGGAATTCCCTTAATGGCGGGGCGCGTGTTCACACCGCAGGATTTCTCCCTTCCGCCGGACACCAAGTGGGAGCCGGCCGTGATCAACGAAGCGTTTGCCCGCACCTTTTTCAAGGATCGGAATCCGCTCGGACGGCGCTTAACCGGTGTCGGTCATCAGGGCTCAAGCCGCGAGATCGTGGGTATCGTCGGGGACACGAAGTTTCTCACGTTGCGAAGCGAAATTGCGCCAACGCTGTTTGTTCCAGCCGGAGGAGGTGAGGCTGTATTCGAAATACGCACCGCAGTTGACCCAAGAACGATCATTCCTGCAGTTCGTAGCGCGGTGAGCCAACTCGACAATAATCTCCCGCTATTCAGCATGAAAACGGAGTCAGAACAGATTGAACGCTCTCTTTTTCAAGAGCGCCTACTTGCTCGCTTGTCGAGCTTCTTCGGCGCACTCTCCCTGCTACTCGCTTGCCTCGGACTCTACGGTCTGCTTTCCTACGAAGTGACCCAGCGAACGCGGGAAATCGGCGTTCGCATGGCGCTTGGCGCGCGGCCGCCCGATGTATTGCGCATCATTGTGCGCCAAGGGGTCGGACTGGCAGTCGTTGGCGCTATCGTCGGAATCTTGGTCGCCCTCGGTGCCACCCGTTACCTCGCAAGCCTCCTTTACGGCGTTCGCCCATTTGATCCCCCTACGTTCCTCGCAGTGGCTTTGCTCCTTAGTCTTGTCGCTCTGGCGGCTTGCTACATCCCTGCGCGCCGCGCTTCCCGTGTCGATCCCTTGGTCGCTTTGCGATACGAATAGTCCTTGGGCGTTGATTAGTAGGCATATGCCTGATTATCGCCGCTGTGGAATCGGTCGCGGATCCTGGCCGGTCAAATGGACGTGAACCCTAACCAGAGTTATCCCACAATTTTTACTGGGTGATAGCATCTGTCCGCTCTAGATACGCCAAGAAATTCAACTGGAGGCCAATTCATGGCTCGCGGCAAGAGATTCTTTCCCCTCACTTTTATTTGCGCTCACGTCGATAGTTGTCCCACTGGGCTCTCGGCAGGCTAAGACAACACCGACTAAAGTCCAGAAAGTTAAGAGCACGATGCGGAAGATTTACGAAGAGGACCAAAAAGACAGAAGCGATGAGACTGGAGACGCCAAGCGGCGAGAGCAAGTGAAGCAACTAATCAATGAAGGGAAAGTCCAGTCCGGAGAAGATTATTATTATTGCGGCCTTCATCTTTCAGCATGGGCAGAGACCTTCCGATTACCTCTATGCATATGCGCTTGCCGTGACAGCGGTGAATAAGGGATTACATAATCCTATCTGGCTAAGCGCTGCAACGTTGGACCGCCACTTACACTCCATTCAACAGCCACAGGTGTCCGGGACTCAATTTGGAAGTTTAAGTGACAGTCGAGACGACCAAGAGCGGTACGATAGAGGAATAGTTTCCGACGCACTGCGGGAACAGTGGTGCGTTGCGCCGGAGGCTACTCAAGCGACAATCCTAAGTGACCAAAGGGCAGGCAATGGATTTCGTTCAACGCGCACATGTCCACTACCAGACGCTCAATTCGACAGTAATTGAATTGTTTGAAGTTATGTTGGGTCAAGTCTGATGACGCGGAAACCGTCCATGTGGATTTTCAAGTTAGGCCTCACGTCTTTTCAGCAAAGCATCATGTCGCTATCTTGCTACTATAATAGCTTGCATGAGTCGAAGAAAGTAAACTAGGACACATCATGATCGAGCAAAAAATTAATGAATTTTTTGGCGACGCCGAGTCTACCGGCTTTGGAACGGGCTGGTGGAGCGGGATATTGTCAGCCTTTTTTGGATTTCTTTCCTTTGGAGCAGTTTTGTGTCTGCATTTTCCTCAGCTACTAAGC
>QIAN01000163.1 GCA_003225005.1 Acidobacteriota bacterium
GATAATCTCCTTAAGTGGATCGGCATCATTCGTCCTGGCGCTCTTGGATCTTGTTGCGCTTGGGTTGCGGATTGTGCAAGACTTTGCTTGAGTTTGCAGGCTTAAGTGCTTTATCTTCTTCGAGCTCATTATCTCGATTAGGACTCATAATCTGTTGGTTCCAGGCTCGAATCCCGGCGGGCCCACCAATTCAATCGGCCACTTCATGCGGAATCTCCGCTTCGCTCATAAGCTCAGGTGGTCGCACCGGAGAGTGCCCATTTCGTGAAAACCCGCGGCTTAATCTCGACTCTGACCCTTTTTTATTGCCACTGCCCTCATTTGCCGGCCCCGACATCACTTCACTTTGAACAACATCGCCCTGCCTAATTTTTTCTTCAGCTTCCGCGCACGTCCCAACGCAACCATGACGTAGAGGGCGTTGAGCCGGTCAAAGTATTCGCCAAAGAGATCCGCGCGGTGTCCTTGGGACTTTAGGGTATTCACCGTCACCCTCTCACCCTTGAATTTGCGGCTTATCACTTCGGGAGCTTCCTGGGGAACGATGGTGACCGAATAATTGTTGGTTGACCGCGGAGCGGCTACCAAGTAGCCGTTATCTCCCTGGAAGACATGGTAGGTTTGCCTTTCGCCTTCTGCCTGACCGACGAACCTTGCGCCACTGAACAGATTCTTGACGGCCATACACCCTCCTCGGATCCTAATCCCTTACTCACCACCGCGTTTTTTCTTTTCTCTTGCCTTCAGCGCTCGCGCCTTGGCAGCCGCTTTGGAAGCTTTGATCGCGATTTCCTTGCGTCGCGTTGCGCTCAGTTTATTGGCACGTGCTTTGCCGCCCTGCCGTGCGAAGTCGGACCTCAGTTTCCTAATCAGTTCGGCATCCATAGGTATAAATAATACACCTTGCAAGAAAGATGGGCCGATTTACTTGTTGAAGTACTTGACACCTTGCAAGCAAGGTTAGATAAATGACGCGTGGAATAGGTTGAGGAAGCACAAATGCGCAGTCAAGAGCGCAATGCGCACTTGCCCCAAGCTTTAACATGGGAATTGCACGTTGAAGTTAACTGGGACTATGTGCTCGTGCTCTTCCTGCAAAAACCCGTTGGACTGGTAGTCCTAACAGTGGGTTGAGAACTTGTGGCGGCCTCGAAAGAGAAAGGCCGGGCGAGCGCGCCAGTTAATGGGTGAGGACAGGCTCCCGCCGCAGGTCGATGCGCTTAACCAGCCAGTCGTAACGGTCCTCCAAAGCTTGAGGATCGTTGAGATCGTGCCCAGTGTCGTAGTACAGCACCTTTTTTGGATCACTCGCGGCGGCAGTGTAGTGTTGCATCGAAGTCTTATCGAAGTACTGCTCGTAATTGGCGAACTGGAGCAGCAAGGGAATGGGCGCCGCGCGCCCAACGAAATGGATGGCATCGATGTCGCCCGTGACCTGAGCGTACTTTTCCAACTGACCTGCCGGCTGGCTCTTGCGGAAATCGATCATACCCGGATCGTCGCTGCGCAACAGGATGTCGGCCATCTCGGCCACTCCGGCCATCAATACCGACGTTTTCATGCGCTTGTCGACGGCGGAGAGAATAGATCCCCATTGTGCGCCATAACTGTGTCCAACATAGGCAAGCCGCTTCGGATCGACATCGGGACGTGCCAACAGCAAGTCAATTCCGCGACGAAGATCCACCAGGGCCTGAATTTCGATCTCCCGGTCCAACTCCGGTTTATCGAAATGGTCCGGAGTTTTGTGCCACGGTTGCGGGCGGTCCCAGGGGTAATCAGGGATGAGCGAAACCCCGCCCGCCCTCGCGTAAATCTTGGCTTCGGGAATGAATTCTGCCCGGGTGCCGTTTCCCCAATGCCCGAAGAGCACGGCTGCGAACGGCCCCTTTCCGTTCGGAATCACCAGGTACGCGCCCACCGGACCGCCCTTGGGACTCGTGTAAGTAATGTCGTGAAGGCTGCCTCCTGCGAACTCTTCGATGAACTTGTCATGGATGTCGAGCGGCTGTTTCACATCGTAGTCGAACAGATGCGATGCAGACTGGAAGTCGGATCCAGGCTTAGCGTCGGTCTGTGCCGATGCTAAAGAGGCAACGAGGGCAAGGACCACTACGAAGCTCAGATAACGCATAACAGGTCTCAACGGTCGGAGCAGGACGGAAACGATCTCCACTTGCGCAGAATTGTACCACCGTATGCACACTGCAGAGACGCCCGGGCTAAGCTGTCACCGCTTCAAAGCGCTTTCGCAAAAGGCTGCAACTAATACTCCTTACCTGTCCGTCGCGACCACCATCCAATCCACCGATCGCGTGGCTACCGGGGGAATCCCACCCGAAGAACGCAGGGTCCTCTTCTAAATTCCCGCTGCATCCGGGCTCTTCGAACAGCCCGCGCGAACGCATCCGATAATTAATGGGAGCCGACTTTACCCTGGTCGTGTCAGGTTTTCTTGCCGCGAAGAGCGCTGCTGCTGAGGTCAAATGCCATGAACTTAATCCTCCCTTTTCTGTTCAGGCTGGTTGCGTCTGGGTTGCGGATTTTTCAGGATTTTGCAGGACTTTGCCGGAATTTGCAGAGGGAAGGGGGCTATTTATTTGTTTGCAGAGTCCGGGAAGGGGCTCATAAGCTGTTGGTTCCAGGTTCGAATCCTGGCGGGCCCACCACAAGCCGTTACCTATGTTTCGCGTCGCTCAGTAGGCTTCGGGCGGTCTGCGATGCGTGTAAAATAATGATCACGTCTTCCTAATTGTTGCTAAGGAATATTCATGGCGGGACACACGGTATTCTGCGTGAAGTTGCAAAAAGAGCTGCCGGGCTTGGACGAGCCTCCTTTTGACAACGAGCTCGGCCGCAAGGTGTTTGACAACGTCTCTCAGCAGGCCTGGACAATGTGGACGGAGCACTGCAAGATGCTTCTCAATGAGTATCGCCTGAATCCTGCACGCCGCGAAGATCAGGAAGTAATTGCCAAGCAGTTGGAGCAGTTCTTCTTCGGTGAAGGCGCAGCCCCGCCAAAGGATTACGTGCCGCCCACCCAGAAATAGTCTAGTTTTTGTAACACTCCTTTGACAGTTTGCGATTTTCAGGGTTACCGGCTCGGTTACCACTGCACCAATTTCGATGCAAATTTCATCAGTCCGTAACATTCCTCTGCTAGAAAATGAACATGGATCCGCCAGCCTACAACACGCTGGTCCTTTCCGATCTGCATCTCGGTGCGGAGACCAGTCACGCGCGCGAAGCCACTTGCGTGCTCAAGCAGAATCAGTTTCGGAGATTGATCCTGCTGGGCGACATTTTCGCCGATCTGAACTTTGCCCGCCTCACCAAGGAACACTGGAAGTTTCTCGGCTACATTCGCAAGCTCTCGAATCCCAAACGCAACGTCGAAGTGATCTGGGTGGAAGGTAATCACGACCACGGCCTGGCGAATATCATGTCGCATCTTGTCGGAGTGCGGGTCTACCAGGAATACAAGTGGGAATTCTGCGGAATCCCCCACCTGGCGATCCATGGCCACCAATTCGATGGCTTTCAGGTGAACCGGGTAAGACTCAGCTCCTTTGGAACCTCCTTTTATCTGCGCTTGCAAAAGCTCGATATGAAAGGCCAGCCGATTGCCCGGTTGATTGACCGCCTCAACACGCGCTGGTTGAGGATGTCGCCGAAAGTGGCGTCCGGAGCCTTGTCTTACGCGCACCAGCACGGCGCCACCCGCATCTTTTGTGGCCACACCCATGAAGCCGTCCACATCGAGCGCGACGGCATCAACTATTACAACGCAGGCGGCTGGGTCGATTCCCGCCTGACGTATCTGACCATCGACGAACCGGGGGTACGCATCCATGAATACCGCGAACGAGTTGACGATAGTGATTCCAGCCAAGAACGAGGCGAAACTGATTCCGCGTTTGCTGACTTCACTAACCACGCAGGACTACTCGAAAATGTCGAGTACGAGGGTGTTGGTCGCTGACGCCCACTCGATTGACGGCACTCCCGACATCGTCCTTAGCTTCCGCGGCCGTTTGAACCTCAGAGTCATTCGTGGCGGAATGCCGTCCGTCGGCCGCAATCACGGCGCGGCCCTTGCCGATACGCCTCATGTGCTCTTTCTGGATGCCGATATCGAACTGGCACATCCTTCCGTGCTGCGTCGCGCCCTGGAACTAGCCCAGCGCAAGAACCTGCATTGCGTAACTACAAATATCTTGTGTCGCGACGGAAGCTGGATTGACAAGCTGCTTTACGCCAGCAATGATTTGTTTCAATACCTGTCGCGTTGGCATCGGCCCTTCGCTACCGGCATGTTCATGCTGTTCGACACGGAGAAATTTCGCGAACTGGGCGGATTTAACCAACAGGTCGCCTTCGCCGAGGACTACCTGCTCAGCCAGCAGGTGCAACGGCATCGCTTCGGTATCGTTCGCGGCGGAGTCTATACCACCAACCGACGTTTCCAGAAGATGGGTCACTTCCGGGTTGCGAGCTTGTTCCTAAGAACCGCAATGAACTACTGGAATTCGAACTATTTCCTGCGCGACCACAAGTACTGGCAGACCTAGCCCGCGAGATTGACACACCGGGCAAATGTTTTTTTTGAGGCCGCGACAACAAGTCCAACTCATGGCTGGCTGCGTAACGCGTTCCCTATTGCGATCTGCCGCACTTCAGAATCGGAATACGATTCCAGTAGACAGCTGCAGATTATTCTGCGTCGCACTGAAAAAACGGGTCGTCACATAATCTCCCTCTACCCGCCAGGCCAGAAGCGGAAACAAATGATAGTCGAGGCCGCCACCCACTCCGGTTGCAAATGAGGTGTCACTGCCCGCGCTATGGGCACTCACATGCCCGACACCTATCAGCACTTCGGCAAACGGTCGAATCTTTCCAACTGACACCGACACGCGCGGACCGAAAAGCGCATTGTGCTCGTTGACTTTCAGATGGACCGCCGGGCACGGCCCCGCAATGGCCGGACAAATAGTTGGAAAATTCTGCGAGCCATAGTGGCCACTCAGATCTGCCACGATTCCTACCCAGGAAACTACCTTGCCCTCAAGCGAACCTTCCCATCCATTCAGATTGGCGCGATCGACAGAGGACAGATTAGTGTTGTAATAAGAATAGCCGAAAAAGACATTGCCTCCGGTTGGAATTTGAGCATTCGCCAACCCGGCGGAAAGAACTAGGGTGAAAAAAACTGCTGCAACGTTCCGGCGCACGCAAACACCTCCTTGTGACAGTTGAGAAATTGGATGCGCTCAAACGAAGAAGGAGCACAAAGAGATTTGTTGCCACGCCGCAGGCGGGCAAATACGATTTGCGGTGAGCTCCCGGTCTGGATTCGCTAGAAGCGGAACACCACGCCGGTCGAGCCTCGCACGTCATTCTGTTGGGCACTCAAGTAGTTGGTATGGACGTAGTCGCCTTGCACCCTCCAGGAGAATGCTTTGATTAGCCGGTAATCCACACCGCCGCCGAAGTCCACCGCCAACGGCCGGTAGCTGCTGTCGTTTAGAGTGATCCTTTGAATACCAAATAGTGCCTGCGCGAACGGGCGCCATCGTCCCCAGCTGACCGCGAGGCGCGGCCCGAAAAGAAAGTTGTACTGCTTAATGCCTGGAGCATAGTAGCCGCTTAAGTCAGCCACAACGCCCAGGTGAGGAAGCACAATCGCTTCGCCCGAGGCGTTCCAACCTTTCAAGCCCATTCGGTTCGCGGTAACGATATCGGAGTCGCTGTAAGAAGCGCCGACATAGACGTTCCCATGCGGGATAAGTTGAGCAGACATTGCCGTGGGCAACATCATGAAACTCAGTACCATCAAAACAATACTTGCAAGTTTTGCCACGAAAATATTTCCTCCCCGGCAAGCCAGCCGGCAAAATCGTTCATCAAGTCCCGGAAAATCCTTTGGATGCAGTGTAATAGACAGGGAGTTCTCGACAGCTGACAAAATTTTGTTACCAGGAAGCTTCCCAATTCTGCGGCGCCCTACAAAAATTTACTTTCTTTTTTTGGTGCTGAAACCTATCCACAAGCGTCTATGCATTAGGATGCAATCTATGGACACATCTTGTGAAACGTGGTCGCCGCTTGAGCGTCCGGCAGCTTGGGGACTGCGGAAGGAAGCCAATTTGAAGCTCAGTCTGGAAACACGAAATCGCGGCAATGTCCTGATTGTGCATTGCCAGGGGCGAATCGTCTATCGCGATGAGGCCAACGCGTTCTCGCGCCTTGTGGCGGACCTCATGCGGCACACGCGGAATGTGATCATTGACTTTAGTGGCGTTACTTCCATGGATAGTGCTGGAATCGGCGAGCTGGTACTTCTACATACGAAAGCGCAAGCCGAAGGAGCAAGGTTGAAGTGTGCCCGTCCCAGCCCGTTCGTGCACAACCTTCTCGATCTAACGAATCTCAACTCGGTGCTCGATATTCACCCGTCATTGGAAGAGGCGCTTGAATCATTCTCCGAAGACGAAGTCTGCGCCGACTGCTAACCAGTGCGCCCGGTGTTATGAGCCGGGCGCTCCACCCTTGAATCCTAGCCAGCATTTACTGCGTTCGATTTCTAGTCAGCTTTCCCGCTGGAAACGATATCGTCCTTTGCGTTGCTCAGCCACCGCCTCGGCCACTTTGAGAAAAGCCCGCGCCGCGTGCGACAGGCTTGCCTCTTTGCGATAGATCAGGCGCAACTTCCGGTCCAGGTGAAGCTCTTGTACTGGAATGCGCACCAGGTCGCCGCGTGCCAGTTCTGTCTCGACGCTGATCTCGGGCATAAACGCCACGCCGTTTCCCATCGCCACAAACTGTTTAATAGCCTGCAGCGTTGGCAACTCCAGCCCCATATGCAGTGGGGTCTTGTGCCGCTTGAAGGCTTGCAACACTTTTTCTCGATAAGGGGACGAAACAATGTGAGCCACAAACGATTCCGTCCCCAGCTGCCGAATGCTCACCTGCGGCCCCGAAGCCAGCGGATGTTGCGGAGGCACCACTAACACCAGTTCGTCAAGATACACAATCACCGAGTGGAGGTTAGGCTCTCGCGGTTCGTAGGACAGCACGCCCAATTCCGCGTTGTGCCGTAACACATCGTCAGGAATGTGGCTCCCCAGCGCCCGCTGCACAGTGATCTTGATCATGGGATGTCGGCCCCGAAACTCTTCCAGCACCGGCAGCAGGTAGAGAACGGTAAATTCGTTGGCTGCGATCACCAGCTTCCCACGATGCAATTCCTCCAGTTCAGACAATGACGCGCGCGCGTCGTTGCGCAGGTTCACTAGCTTTTCCGCGTATTCAAACAGCACCTGTCCGGCATCGGTCAAACGCGCGTCCCGCGAGGACCGGTCAAACAACGGTTCGCCCAATTCTTGTTCCAGCTTACGAATGGTTTGGCTAACTGCTGACTGGGTGCGGTAGAGCTTTTCCGCCGCACGCGAGAAACGGCCTTCCCGCGCCACCGCCAGAAACACCTCCAGCTGCGAAAGTTCCATAGCTGTAGCCTTTATAGATAGTTATTAACTCATTAGCGCAGCTTATGGTAACAGAAATACTAATGATATTTAAATAATTATAAGTTTTGCTTCAGGCCATCCGCTCCGTACTATTGAGATACAGCCAAACTCGAGGAGATCAATGACGGACCGAGTTCGCATCACTGTTTTCGATACCAGCCTGCGCGACGGAGAGCAGTCCCCCGGTTGCAGTATGAACCAGCAGGAAAAGTTGCGTCTGGCCCATCAACTCGACCGCCTCGGCGTGGACGTGATTGAAGCCGGTTTTCCCATAGCTTCGGAAGGTGACTTCGAGGCCGTGAGAGCGATCTCGGCTGTGGTGCGCCGCCCCATCATCGCTGCGCTGTCTCGCGCCTGCCGCCCCGATATCGAGCGCGCCTGGCAGGCCCTCCAGGGCGCCGCGCGGCCTCGCATTCACGTGTTCCTGGCGACTTCTGACATTCACCTTCAGTACAAGCTGCGCATGACTCGCGACGAGTGCCTGGCGCAGGCTCGCGATGCCGTCCGCTTAGCAAAATCGCTTTGCGATGACGTCGAATTTTCACCAGAAGACGCTACCCGCACCGAGCCCGATTTTCTCTGTCGCGTGCTCGATGCCGTGGTCGAGGCGGGCGCCACCACGCTGAACATTCCCGACACCGTTGGCTACACCATGCCCACCGAGTTCGGAGATTTGATCGCAACGATCCGCCGGCGCGTGAAGGGAATCGAGAAAGTAACGATCTCAGCCCACTGTCACAACGATCTTGGTCTTGCCGTGGCCAACACCCTGGCCGCAATCGCCGCCGGCGCGCGACAGGTGGAGTGCACAATCAATGGCATCGGAGAGCGCGCCGGCAACGCGTCGCTCGAAGAAATTGTCATGGCCATGCGGGTTCGTCCCGACCGCTATCCCTACGAAACCAGTGTTGTGGGTGAGCATTTGTTTGGCGCCAGCCAGTTGTTGAGTGAAATTACTGGCGTTCCGGTGCAGCCCAACAAAGCCATTACCGGACGTAACGCCTTCGCGCACGAGGCCGGCATTCATCAGGACGGAGTCCTGAAGAACCCTCTCACATACGAAATTATGACGCCTCAGTCGGTCGGTGTGCCGGATTCCACACTGGTCCTGGGCAAGCATTCTGGCCGTCACGCCCTCGCCATGCGCTGCGAACAGCTCGGCTACCAGTTTAATCGGCGCGCGCTCGACGACATTTATCGTCGCTTTGTTCGGCTGGCCGATAGGATCAAGCACGTCGAAGATCATCACCTGCTCGAGTTGATCCGCGAAACCCACAAGCCGGCGGCATCAGCGACCCCGCTCATCGAACGAATCCCGACTGCGCTCGCCGCAGCCGCTAGCACCGGATCACACGAGCCTCCAGTCAGGCCGCTGGTTTTCCCAACGGCGGAAAATGGCGCTGGCGGGCCGGTGTCCGTCTCGGCCGATCACCACGAGCAGGAAGACTACCTGTGGGGCGTGTAGGGCTGGCAGCAGCGCTAAAACCGACCCCTTCTCCGCGGTAGACGAACCCCGCATGCTTCTGAACCTAACCATCCTGCCCGGCGACGGAATTGGCCCCGAAGTCACCGACCAAGCCGTACTGGTTCTCGAAGCCCTTGCCGAAATTTTCGGTCACCAGCTTCAGCTTCACCGAAAGAACATCGGCGGTGCGGCCCTCACCGCGAGTAATGACCCTCTGCCCGCGGACACGTTACAGGCTTGCCTGTCCTCCTCCGCGGTGCTGCTCGGTGCTGTCGGAGGTCCCGCCTTCGATCACTTCCCGAATCATCTGCGCCCGGAGGCTGGCCTCTTACGTCTTCGCCGCGAGCTGGGCGCCTACGCCAATCTGCGTCCTGCCGTTTGCTTCCCCGCGCTCGAAGATTGTTCGCCACTGCGCGCCGATGTGGTGCATGGCACCGACATCCTCATCGTGCGCGAGTTGCTAGGGGGCCTCTACTTCGGCCAGCCGCGCTCCATCGAGGGACCTGCCGGCTCGAGGAATGCACTCAATACCATGCGTTACGGTGAGCCAGAGATCGCGCGCATCGCCCACATCGCTTTTGATCTGGCTCGCAAACGTCGCCACAAAGTGCGGTCGGTCGATAAGGCCAACGTGCTTGAGTGCTCTCGCCTCTGGCGCGAAGTCGTCACCCGCACCTCTCAAAATTATCCCGACGTCAAACTCTCCCACATGTACGTGGATTCGGCCGCCATGTCGCTGGTGCAGCGTCCCAGAGATTTCGATGTCGTCCTGACTGAAAATATGTTCGGCGACATTCTCTCCGACCAGGCCGGCGGAATCGTAGGCTCACTCGGCCTGCTGGCGTCCGCAAGCATCGGCGGCTCCGTCGGTCTGTACGAGCCCGTCCATGGTTCGGCGCCTGACATCGCCGGAAAGGGAATTGCGAACCCGCTCGGCGCAATTCTTTCTGTCGCGATGTTGCTTCGCTACTCCTTCCAACTCGAGCGTGAGGCCGCGTGCATCGAGAACGCCGTGGGCACAGTGCTAAATCGCGGACATCGCACCGCTGACCTCGCCAGCAGCGGTCAGACCGCCCTCGCCACTCCCGAGATGGGACACTCGGTCATTGCAGCTTTGGCGGACTCAGGCGTAGGCCAAGCGGTACCTGAAAAAGAAAAGTCCGCCTGAATTTCTTCACTCTTCGCTTAGTCTCGGCCAAGCGGAAGTGGGCCTTTCTTAACCTCTCGCAACATGGCTTGCATTCGAGTTTCAGTCCACTTATCCTGAGAGATGTCATTCGCGAGAAGGCAGCAATGCTTTCCAAGTGTGCGAACCCGCCGTGCCCAGCGTCTTTTAGATATTTTCGTCAGGGCAAACTGTTCCGTGTGGAAATCGAGCCATCGGGGATGGTCCAGCCCGCCAAGGCTCCCGGCCGAAGTGAGTTTTTCTGGCTGTGCGACGATTGTGCCTCGCACTTGACCTTAGAGTACGACCGCCATATGAGTGTAGTGATCGTTAAACGTTTGGACCCCGAACTTCGGGCAGCGTCTTAACCGGCTGTGGCTGTGGGGAAGAAGGATTGTATTTTCCGCTTAGGTCGTACCAGCGGATTCTCAGCATCTCCACAAACATTCGCGCTCCATCGGCGATCGGGTTAATGCGAGTTCCACCATCATGGGCCCAAACCACCGGCACTTCCTGAACTTTAAGACCGACCTTACGCGCGAGAAAGAGAATCTCCGGATCGAAGCCCCAGCCCTCGATCTTTTGCAGCGGGAAGACTGCGAGTGCAGCCCGTTGCCGAAACGCCTTGAAGCCGCATTGCGTATCTTTGAAGTGCAGGCCCAGAGTGATGCGCAGCAGCAGATTGAAAATTCTGCCAAAAAACTGGCGATGCAGCGACTGGCGCTTGGTTTGCAGTTCGGCCTGCAACCAGCGTGATCCGATGGCAATATCGGCGCCGGCCGCGAGGGCCTGAAGCAGCTTGGGGACTTCCTCAATAGGCGAAGACAAGTCCGCATCGGTGAATAAGACGACCCTGCCGCGCGCGTGCAGCACGCCATTGCGCACGCTGTAACCCTTGCCGCGGTTCCCCGGATTTTCCACCAGGCGCAGCCAGGGATGGTCTTGCGCAAAGCTGCGCACGATGTCGGCTGTGTTATCGCGGGAGCCGTCGTTAACCACGATGACTTCCGCGTCACATTCATGCCGCGCGATATAACCCAACACCCTTTCCAGTGTCGGGGCCAGCCGAGCGCCTTCGTTATAAGCGGGGATGACCAGAGTGTAGGTAAGATTTTGCAAACCAGCCTTCCGTTCTCCGCTGCCGGTGGTCGCCGGGGAGTGCTCGCGGGCCGGATCAGGGATGCTAAGATGTCCTCGCCATCAAACCCGTTGCTACAAAAAACGCAACGTCATTGTACGGTTTCAACCCCAAGTTGGGAAAGGTAAACTCCGAACCGAAACATCAGAACCGGGAACCTCATAACCGGAAGCTGCCTTTAGGCCACCCGCCGCCTCTGATCCAGCATATTGAAGAACTCGCCCACCAACTCGTGGTCCCAAAGTCCACGGCGAGCCTCTTCGTGCATGGTGAGCGCGGCCTGATCGTGAGGCAAGGCTGGCTTATAAGGGCGCGCGGTGCGCAGCGCATCGTACACATCCACAACCTGCAAAACCCGCGGCAGAAGCGGGATCTCACTCATCCTCAAACCATCAGGATAGCCTGACCCATCGGAATGTTCATGATGGTGCCGAATAATGGGCAAAACCAGGCGCAACGACTTCAGTGGCCTGCAGATATTCTCGCCGGTAACCGGGTGCTGCTTCATGATTTCCCATTCTTCCGGCCCCAGATTGCTGCCTTTTTTCAGGATTTCGTCAGGCACGGCGATCTTGCCCAAATCATGCAAATATCCGCCACGTCGCAGGGCCAGGACGGAATCTTGGTCCATCCCCAAATGGCCACCCAGTTCAGTTGCATTCGCGGCCAAGCGCTCGCAGTGTCCCTCGGTATACGGGTCTCGGCCCTCAACGATCAGTCCCAGCGTGCATAATACGGAGTCCGCAGTTTCCAGTTCATCCGTAAATTCCTTCAGGCGCAGCAGGGAGTGAACTCGGGCAATCAACTCTTCCGCCAGCACTGGCTTGTTGAGGAAGTCATCCGCTCCGGCTTCAATCCCGCGCAGCTTATCCGCACTGTCGGTGAGTCCCGTGATCAGCACAAAGGGAATCAGCCGCGTTGCCGGATTTTCCTTGAGGCCGCGGCAAAATTCATATCCCGACTTTCCCGGCATCATTACGTCCGACAAGATCAGGTCGGGAGCCTGGCGGCGGACCTCGGCCTCAGCCTGATCAGCATTTTCCGCAGTTATCACCTCATAGCCGCGCATAGTCAGCAACTGACTCATCAGCCCGGCAATGCTTGGTTGATCGTCAACCACTAGAATGCGGGGTGGGGGTCGCCGCAACAAAAAAGTGCTCATCTCCTGGTAAGAAGTTGTCGGCTGCTTTGAAGTTGTCCGGGGATCGTCTTGCGAAGGCTTACGCGAATGCACCGGGAAAGTCACGCAATTCTATTTTACAGAATTTCCATCGAGGTTTGGGAGTATCGTTCACAGCAACCAAAAATCAATTTTCAGATTGTCGCGATGGCATTATTCCCGCTTTGGAACTCAGCTTCGCGGTTTGTGACCCGAGACCTTGTTTCCCCGTCCGATTGCTGATCACTCTCTATTATGTTCGACTTAGGTCGATGGGGTACGGAAGACGATAGACGTAGTGCCAGTCTAGGTGCTGTCGGACGATGGATATTGGCTACGGCCACACTCGCCGGAGTGGCCGCAGCGGCACCGAAGCACCCCATGATTACTGTCGGCAGGGCACTAACCGTCCGGCACTAACCGTCCAAACAGTTGCGGGAACCGACGGCTGGCAAGCGTTGCCAAACTGGAGTGGGGCAGGCGGAGTCGGAGCGGCATCGTCGCTGAGGACGTCGCTTCGCGCCATTCGCCCCCGCCCAGGGGCTGTTTCAGCACCAGTTTGCGGCGACTAGGTTAAGCGACGACGGCGTGCGGGTAAACTTCGAGGTCGTCGGTGGCGTAAAACAAACATTTGCAATTCGCGGACACGTTGTAGATCTCATGTACGACGCCGAGGAGAACGACGAAGGTTCGAAGTAGAGCGTGCTCGGGGATCTCTTTCGCGCCTCTGATCTCAGATAGACCGCGCCCGCCAACAACACAAGCGCAATCGAAATCAGAACCTTGTTGCGCCAACTCTTCCACACTTCTTCCGGGCTCGGCATGCGGCGGGCGAGCAAGGCACCGGCCGCAAGCCCGCTAAGCAATCCGCCCAGGTGTGCAGAGTTGTCGATGCCGGCGCTAAGTCCGAAGAACAGGTTCTAGCCGGCAAAAAGGAGCAAACTCCTCAGCGTTTTCTGGATCGCTTCCTTCGGAATGGGAAGTTTGCCTAAGTACAGCGCCGCAATCAGAGCGCCCGCCAATCCAAAGATCGCACCAGAGGCGCCCGCCCCGATCACCATCGGATGCCACCACAGACTCACCAGGCTGCCGCCAAAACCGCTCAACGTGTACACCAGAAAATAAGTCCAGCCATCGAATACGCGTTCGGCCAGCGCCCCCAGGTTCCACAGGCACCACACATTGAAGAACAAGTGAATGATTCCAATGTGCAGGTAATTCGACGTCAACATGCGCCAGGGCTGCATCCCTAGCGATAGCGGACCCCAGTTTGCGCCCCACCGCAGGAGTTGCTGAACGGTCGGTCGCAGTGGAGATATGCCGCTCACCACCGTTAAGACGAATACCGCAACGTTGGCTCCGACCAGGGCAACAGTGACAGGTTCCCGCCGAGCTGTGAAGGCGAGTTTGGACTCAGGTTGAGCTGCTGGTGGAGGTATGTCAGCCGAGGCGTTGCGATCTGTCACCGTCGCTTTGCGACAATCAGGACACACGCCCCTGGCATCTCCCCATGAAAGTCCTGCCAACTCACGTCCGCAATTTTTGCAATTCGCCAATGGAAGAGGCCCAACCACAGCATACGCGAACTCCCAAAAAGGCGACCATGGCACGTCGGTCAGATTGGTTTTTCTGACGACAAATGCCGCGCAGCGGCACTATCTTAGACACCTCTCCAATCTGATTCCGCGGTCAGAGTGTTGCGCCACAGCGGCCATTGTGTTGCTGCTGCACGGGGTTGGCCCTACCGGCCAATCCGGTCGCGCGCGAGGTCATCGAAGCCCGTCTTAGAAGATAAGGCGGTGATAACAGGCAACGCGAGGCCACGCCCAAGAAGATGTTTGCTGAAGCCGGTTGCGACGACCAGCACGTTTCCGCAACAGCTTAGGTCGATTTCTTGGATGAGGTTGCGGGTGCCACCGCGGCGGTCCGATCCGCGCTAGCGACTGAATAACCGTGTAAGACGCCATTCACACATGAATCCTTGGTTCAGTCCCCCGTGACCTCAACCGCCGGCATCTCTCCGGCCACGGTCTTAGTTTTAACCTTCGCGCTCGTAACCAGGACGACCGACAACACCACAATCGCGCTACCAGCTAGGATAAAGCGATCGACCCGCTCGTGCAGGATCAGCCATCCCAGAAAGACCGCAACCACAGGATTCACATAGGCATACGTCGACACTTTCGACGTGGGGACATGCTCCAGCAACCAGATGTAAGCTGTGTAGCCAATCCATGAACCACACACCACCAAATACAGCGTGGCGCCAATCCCACGGGCCGTCCACACCACGCGCGAAAAATCCCCTAGGGCGAGCGCAAAAATAAAGTTTCCGACTCCCGCGGCTGTAACTTGCCACGCCGTTCCGCTGAACACATCCACCCCAGATTGCCAGCGCTTCGAGAGTACTGACCCCAGCGCCCAACTGAACGATCCGCCGATTAAGCTCACCGAAGCCCAGAATTCTTTGCGGCTCAATGCAGTGGATGAAGTCAACTGAGGATAAAACAACACGAACAGTCCAAGAATTCCCAACGCCAGGCCAGCCTTGCCGCGGCCGGAGATGTGATGGTCGCCCAGCAGCAACGAGTCGAGCACCAGAAACCAGAGCGGAGTGATAGCTATTATCAGCGCTGCCAGACCCGAAGGAACCACTAACTCCGCCCAGGACAGCGTGAGGTTCCCGCCCATCAGCAGCAGGAGTCCGACCACCGCCGCCAGCGCAATTTGCTTGGGCGAGTACCAGACTTTGCGTCCGGTCAACGCACAAGCCGCCAGCATGACCACCCCGGCAAGGGAGAACCGCACACCGCACATCAACGCCGGAGGGATCGCCTGCACGGCGATGCCGATGCCCAGATAAGTCGATCCCCAGAAGAGATAGACCAATCCAAAGGCAAGAATAACCATCCACCGGCTTGGGCGCTGTGCTTGTGACATTGAGTTGGGAAAAACAGGCGGCAGCTAACACCTATCAGACACGTGAAACGGCTGTGTGGATTCTAAAGATTGCAAAGCGCGGGTCATCAGGGCGGGGAACAGACATCTGTTGTCTGTTGTTTTTGACTACTTCAGTTTTTCGTATTCTGCCTTGGCCGCCTTCAAAACTGGAACATCCGGATCGGCATCCTTCCAAAGAGCGAAGAAATCCTGGTAAGCGGCTCTGGCTTTCGGAGTGTCACCTTGAAGAGCGTAGGCGCGACCCACTCCGAGCCGAGCCAGGGAATAGAGCGGACTAGTTGGATCAATGCCACGGTGATCAAGAATTTTCTGATACTCGGCAGCTGCCTTCATACCATCTCGCTCTTTAAGAAAGGCTTCGCCGCGAATGTAGATGGGCCAGTAAATGGCGCCGTTCGGTGGGCCGCCGAATTCGTAAGGCGCGGCTGACTCGAGCCGCGCAATGGCCTCGGCGGGTTGATTGCGCTGGATATCGTTCGTGGCTTGCGCTAATGGCAACCAAACCTGGTTGAGTAAAGTGTCGAACGGCCATTCCTTCTTAAGCTCGTCGACAAGCTTCTGGGATCGTGCACTGTCCCCCTGGCGGGCGAAGACGTAGGCGGCGCTGGATCGCGAATCCTTGCCGTCAGAGAGGGCGAGCCCCGCAGCCATTGCCTGACGCGCCTCTTTCAAAAAGCCCAACTCCGAGTCACAGGTTGCCTCGGCCGCCATCACGTTTGCTGCGAATTCCATGTAATTGTGAATTTTGGCCTGGCTGACGGCGCGAGCATAGCTTTCCGCGGCTTTCTTTATTCTTCCCTGGGCGCACTCGCTCTGCCCTTGCAAAAGCAGTACCACGGGTGCCTGGGGTTGCGCCTGTGCGCGTTCCACTTCCCGCCGCATGGTGGCTTCATCGCCGCGTATGAACGCTAGACTGTAAAGCATGAGGTGGATCGTCCACGGCTCAACCTTTTGGCTGATTGCCTGCTCCGCGATGGCCTTTGCTTCGTCGTAGCGGCCGAGAAATTGATAGGCGCTCGCCAAATTCTGGTAGGCGTACCGGTCTTTCGGGTCTAGGCGGAGAGCCTCGCTCGCATTGGCCACTGCCTTTTCGTGCTGGCCCATCAATTGATTGGCGAGCGCTAGGTTGTCTCGAGGAACGGCGTCGCGAGGATAAGTCTCTTTCCATTGCTCATAGATCTCGACACCCTTTTCTAGTTGTCTTCTACCAGTGTCGTAGTAGTGGGAAGAAATATAGAACTTCTCCCGTTCGCTCGCCCTGTCTCGCAGATCAAATGCCCGTTGAATGTATCCGACTGCGCCGCGGCTATCGCCCTCATTGTTGGAGGCGACTCCCAGCGTGGCCAGCGCCATCGCAAAATTGGGGTCGAGTTCGATGGCGCGCTTCAGATGCGGGATCGCGGCCGGGTCGTCAAACCTCTGGTGCTCCGCCTGTCCCAGGCTGAAAGCTTGCAAAGCGTCCAGCGACGACGTAGTAGCCGCCTCCAGCGGTGTGGCGAACTTCTGAACCGAACCGATGGACTCGCCCAACTTTCCCCGCAAGCTGGATGCGGCCCGGTCCAGCGACTTCAGCACCTGCTCCTTACTTTCCGCCTCGGCCTGCTCACGCGCCAGCGAGTCTCCGCTCTGTGCGTTCACGGCCTCCAGGGTAACCACGTAATGGCTGCCGAGACTGGAAATCGAACCCGTCAGCATGGCCTTGACACCTTCGCGCAGGCAGATCTCGCGGGCCACAGCGCTGGTTACCCGCTCCTCGGGGGAGCGCCCCATGAAGCGCAGGGCTTCATGAATCCGCGATTCCGGGAAAATGTTCAGATAGGGAGACTCCTCCAGCTCCACCGCCAGAGCTTGTTTCAGCGTCCCGTCGAAAACTCCGTCGCCGGTGGTGTTCACAAAATCAGCGAGCAGTACGCTGTCTTTCTCCGTCAGCGTCGCGGATGGATGCGAACGCCAGTAGAGACCACCCGCGACCAGCGTGGCCAGTACGACAAGGACCACCGGCACGAGAACCTTCAGCGATTTTTTTGCCGGAGTCATGCCGGTTTGCACAGCGCTCATCGCGCTTGACGATGCTGCTGCCGATTTCGACGAGCCCGAAGCCGACACAGGCTGCGCAGCTACCGATGTCTGTGCGCCATGCTCCTCAGCGGCTACCGACGAACCTGATCCGGCCGCGACCGCGCGTCCGCTGTCCGTATCGCGTTTCAGTCGCTGCAGGTCCGCGCGAATATCCGCCGCATGCTGGTAGCGCAAGTTGCGGTCTTTCTCCAGCAATTTGCTGATGACGTCTTCCAGCTTGGCAGGCAGGTCCGGATTCAGACGGATGGGAGAGGTGGGCGCTCGGTCGAGGATGGCCTGAAAAATTAGCGCCGAGGTTTCTCCTCGAAATGGCAATGTACCCGTGCCCATTTCGTAGAGCACAACGCCGAAGGAAAACAGATCGGTGCGAGAATCGAGGTCTTTGCCCTTCGCCTGCTCTGGAGACATGTAAGCAACCGTGCCGAGGGTCGAGCCGGGACTGGTCAAATGTTCTTCTATGAGCGTGCTCTGCGGTGCGGTGACGTCGGGCACTTCACTGGCTTTGCCAGGGGGGGACTTAACCTTGGCCAACCCGAAATCAAGGATCTTCGCGTGACCGCGCTTGGTCACAAAAATGTTCGCCGGCTTGATGTCGCGATGGACTATGCCTTCACTGTGCGCCGCATCGAGCGCGTCAGCAATCTCAATACCCAGCGGCAGGATGGTTTCCAACTCCATGGGACGGCCGGCAATCAGGTGCTTGAGCGTCGCCCCGTCAAGAAATTCCATGACGAGAAAAGCGCGTCCGTCTTGCTCGCCAATGTCGTAAATGGTGCAGATGTTGGGATGGTTGAGAGCGGAAGCGGCCTTCGCTTCGCGGCGGGAACGCTCTAGCGCCTGCCGATCCCGGGAAAGGTCCTCAGGAAGAAATTTCAACGCGACGAAGCGGCCGAGGCGTGTATCTTCAGCCTTATAAACCACCCCCATGCCGCCGCCACCGAGCTTCTCGATGATCCGGTAATGGGAGATGGTCTGCTCGAGCAAGGAAAGGTCTCCACTCCTCGTGGTGGAGCAATGCTAAGGCCAGGTCTGCGGGAAGTCAAAAAAAAGGCTTCGAATTCCTAGTATCTCCGCGATGGAGCTCTCATGTTAGAGGGCGTGCTGGATTAACGCCGTACCCCGCTGCGATCCCGAGCAGCATCACGGAGCCAAACAGGGCTGTTGCGGTGCGCCAGGAGATGGTGCGTCCCAGAATCAGCATTGGGTAAAGACTGAATGCGCCCCACGTGCAACGCAGCGTGACGACGTATGGCGTTGGAACTCCGCGCGTCATGAGCAAGAATGCGATGGCAACGTCGCACGCCATGGGTACCGGCACAAAGGTGCCGGCCGATGCCACGGCAACAACGCCAACCAGGCTGACAGTCGTGGGAATGTGATTGACGGGAAGGACCTCTACGATCAAAGCGCCCAGAGACGCCGCGACCACCATCAGCGGAACGGTCGCCACAGTGAGGCCCGCAAAGTTCTTCAGATAGCTTTTCAGCGTGAAGCCCAGCGGTTGCCACCATCCGTTCTTATCGACGAGCGATGTGTTCCCTGTACGCGAAATCCAAGCCGCTGGCGCTGTCTTACGAACGATGACTGGCACCAAAGCTAACAGCACCAGCGGAACCACTATCCGCACTAACGCGATAGGCAGCGGAAATAATGCGAAGACCATCGCCAGCACCACGACATTCAGCGTCGGCGAGCTGATCATGGTTGCCAGAACCGTATTCGGGCTCGCCCCCGCGACAAACAGACTCCGGCCGATGGGAGCAACGCAATTTGCGCAAATAGCGAGCGGTACGCCTGCCACCATGCCCAGCAGAGTATTTCCCGCGGCTCTTGAAGCGTATTCGAGGCAACGTCGAAAGCAGCGTCAGCATAGCCGCGCCAAAGCAGATGCCGAAGGTCATGCCGATGCGGTTGGTCCAATTCATCGTCGTGTGTCCGATGCGCGTTATCAGCGACATGGCAGGCGTCACCGGCATGAGCGCATCAAAACTCAGAGCACCCTTGGTCTGAATTCCCCTGCCGCTGTGGAGTTTCTTGAGCGAAACGGGATAGCGCGAGTCGATCCAGAAGTAGAGGGCGATCGTGAGGCTGATGAAGGCCGCGACGGATGTTTGCACCCAGATGCGCGGGCGGAACGGGTGCTTGGTCATTACAACGGTTGTCAAAACTCCAGTCCAGTCCGCGATAGCGTTCCCAAAGAACGCCCCAATGTGGGTATAGGGTTAGACCGGACCTCTACGAAAAGGGCTCAGCCGAGAGCAAGCAGCCGAGACGGTAGAGCACGATCAAGAGAACCACGACTGCCAATGCCGCCAAACGAAGTGAATGCTTGTGAAGGGATCCCTTCGGATTAGGATTGCGCTTCATGAAACTACTTTTACTAGGGCAAGGCGACCTCACAGGGATGGAGAATGTCGCTGCTCGGGCTGAGGTGCGTAGAGTTCGGCACGCTTGAAGCCTGCGTCTATCCTGTTCCGGTTGCGAAATTGGGGGTTACGAAGTTGACCGCTTCAAGCTATAATCAATCAGTAATGCCGCCCGTTACCGATGCTGTGCAAAAATCCCAATTCGCATCTGCCCGAGTGCTGGCTCGACTGCCTCGTGTGTCCGCGGCGCTATCGGTCTGTCCTGCCATCGCGTCTGCGTCCCAGCCTGTTCGGTAGCGACTAGCTTCCTAATCCTCCTGATCGCAAGTTCCGGTTGTTGGTCACATTGCGCACCCATCCTCAGTGTGACTGGCCAGCGACCAACCAACTAACCCCCACGACTCTTTCGGAGGACTTCATGACCACCAAGACCATGACCGCGCCCGCCGCTCACGAAACAAAGACCTTCGGTCCCAAGCTCAAGACCGCCCTGCCCGGCCCCAACGCCAAGCGCATCCTCGCCGGCGATGAGAAATATATTTCGCCGTCCTACACCCGTTCGTATCCGCTGGTGGCCAAGAGCGGACGCGGCATCGTCGTCACCGACGTCGACGGCAATGAGTTCTTCGATTTCTCCGCCGGCATCGCCGTGACCTCCACCGGCCACTGCCATCCCCATGTCGTCGCTGCCATCCAGAAGCAAGCCGGTGAGCTGATCCACATGTCCGGCACCGACTTCTACTACGAGAACATGGTGCAACTCGCCGAGCGTCTCTCAAAGATCGCGCCCATGCCGGGACCGCACAAGATCTACTACGGCAACTCTGGTGCCGAAGCCATCGAGTGCGCCCTGAAGCTGGCGCGCTATCACACCAAGCGGCAGAACATCATCGCGTTCTTCGGCGCGTTTCACGGACGGACGATGGGCGCGGTTTCACTCACCGCTTCGAAGCCCCAGCAGCATCGCCGCTTCGCTCCGTTCGTCCCCGGCGTGACCCATATTCGCTATCCCGATGTGTACCGCGGATGCAGCGGCGGCCGGCAGGAAGCCGATGCCTTCGCGCTGGGCTGCGCGCGCTTCCTGGAGGAGAAGGTGTTCAAGACCACCCTCCCGCCAGAGGAAGTCGCCGCGATCTTCGTCGAGCCTATCCAGGGCGAAGGCGGATACGTAGTCGCTCCGACCATCTTCATGGAGGAGCTGCGCCGCATTTGCGACCGTCATGGAATTCTCCTTGTCGTGGATGAAGTCCAGAGCGGCATCGCGCGCACCGGCAAGTGGTGGGCAGTCCAGCACACCGGGGTCGAGCCTGACATGGTTTGCATGGCCAAAGGCATCGCTTCCGGAATGCCGCTGGGCATCACCATGACCCGCGCCGAAATCATGGACTGGGTCCCCGGCTCGCACGCTTCAACCTTTGGAGGCAATCCAGTTTGTATCGCAGCCGGGCTGGCTACGCTTGACGTGATAGAGAAGGAGCGCCTGCTCGAGAACTCAACCAAGGTGGGCAATCACATGCTCAAGCGCATGGCAGACTGGCCTTCGAAACTGAAGTTGGTAGGCGACGTTCGAGGTCGAGGCCTGATGCTCGGCGTCGAAATCGTGAAAGACAAAGCCACCAAAGAATATGCCGCCGCCGAGCGCGACCGCATCGTCGGGCTGGCTTTCGAGCGCGGCGTGCTTTTCCTGGGATGTGGCCCCAGCACGGTTCGCATTTGCCCGCCGCTGGTCGTCACCAAAGAGGAAGCCGACGTTGCCGTCGACGTACTTGAAGAGTGCATCAAGCTGGTAGGCGTATAGACGCTGCGGTTCTCATTGGCAGGCATGCGAGGGTGGGAGCCTAAGCTTCTACCCAATTACCATTTCGGGTTCGCGATCCGCATTCTGCGCAGGCGGCGGGGGCGCCTCGGGCGGCGGTTCTCCAGCAATGTCGGCCAGGTGCAGTCGTAAATTGCCGGGGTTGGTGGCATAGGCCAGTCCGGTGTCCAGTTCGATTGCGCCAGCGCGAATTAGCTGCTCGATACCGCCATCGAAGTGCTGCATGCCCTCCGTGTCGCCGTCTCGCATGGCGTCCAGCAGGGTCTTGCCGTCCTGTTCGCCTTTTTCGAGATATTCCCGGGTGCGCACCGTCGCCTTTAGGATTTCCAGAACCGCCACCCGGCTTTTGCCATCTTTTGCCGGGATCAGGCGCTGCGAAACGATGTAACGGAAGCTTTTTGCCAGCCGGTTGCGAATGACATGCTGCTCCGCCATGGGGAATACGCCCACGACGCGCTCAACTGTCTTCGAGGCGTCAATGGTGTGCAGCGTGGAGAGAACAAGATGGCCAGTTTCGGCGGCTTCGAGCGCGATCTCAATGGTTTCTTTATCTCGCATCTCGCCCACCAGGATCACCTTTGGCGCCTGGCGCAACGCCGCCCTCAGCGCGAGCGCGAAGCTGGGCGTGTCACTGTGCAGTTCCCGCTGATGAATGATCGATCGCTTGTGCCGATGCATGAATTCCACCGGATCTTCTATGGTGATGATGTGATACGCGTGGGTTTCGTTGATTCTGTCGAGAATCGCGGCCATGGTGGAGGACTTTCCCGAGCCGGTCGGCCCGGTGATCAGCACAATACCGTTTTTCAGATTGGTGATGTCGGCCAGTTGCTCGGGCAACTTCAGTTCGGCGAAAGTGGGAATGTTTTTGGGAACGACCCGCATTACGATGGCGTGGCTTCCGCGCTGCACGAATACATTGACCCGAAACCGGCATTCACCGGGCAGACTGTAGGAAACGTCGCACGATCCCTGCTCTCGGAGCGCCGTCAACGCCTGCTCGTTGCCGCCGATAAGTTCCTCGGCGATACGGCGGGTGTCTTGGGGGGTCAGCGGCGGTAATCCGGTGATTTTGACCGGAAGCAACTTGCCGCTCTCCTCGATGTGCGGCAGAGTGCCGGGCGAAAAAATCAGGTCGCTTACACGGGTTGAAGCACGCAACATTGCCGAAAGCAAGGATGCCGCTGGGATCGGTTTGGCAGAAACAGTGTTGGGAACGGGAACCTTAGCGGGGTTGTCCAGGGGGGTACTCCTTGCTCTCTTGTAGCTTACGTTCTTGCTACAAGCGGCCTCAAGTGACGGAGGTCATAGCCCTTGGACGGGAAGCAAAGATCCCGCTGAAGCTTACATGGCCATCGGCGCCTTGGAGCAGCGCATCAAACCTCTAGCTGCTAAGGGCCAGTGCCGCGTTTGTGCTTCGAGTACAGATGATTTTATTTCTGAGGATCGCCCGGCGGCCAGCCGAAGCGCCTCATGCAAACTGGTTTCTTCATCGTACATACTACTTTCATATTATTGATCTTCCCCACCGCCTCCCTATAATCGCCGCACTTTAGCAGGAGTGAGATTGCTCCCGGCATCCTGATCACTTGTTCTTGGGTGCGAAAGTTTTTCGCCCTATGTCAAAGCGCAATGTGAGAAAGAAATTGGGGAAACTATGACGAGCTTTATACGCCTGGCCTGCTTCTTGGTGGCGATCTCCGCAGGTTTGAGTGCTGCTGTCGCACAGCAGATTACGGGCAATATCCGTGGGACAGTGTCGGATCCCACTGGCGCCGTGGTTCAATCGGCCACCGTCACTGCGAAGCAGTCGGAAACCGGACTGACCCGGACCGCAACCACCGACCATAGCGGGAATTATCTGCTGGTCGAGCTACCCGTCGGACATTACCAGTTAGAAGTCGCTGCCAAAGGCTTCCAGCAATATCTTCAGGAGGGAATCTCGCTGAATGTGAACGAGACGGCGACAGTTTCTGTCCGTCTCATGCTGGGGCAGGAAACTCAGCAGGTACAGGTGCGAGCCGATGCGGAACTCATTCAGACCACGGTCAGCAGCCTGGGCAAAGCTGTGCTCGAGCACGAACTTCTCGAGCTTCCATTGGACGGTCGTAACTTCTCCCAGCTCGGACTGCTCCAACCAGGAGTTGTTCCCTTGACTGCTGGACTCAAACAGGCAGGCGGCTCGCTGCGCGACGGCCAGGCATATTCCGTCGACGGACAGAGGCCGGAATCGAACAACTTCCTCATCGATGGAGCCAACAATGTCAACGCGGTGGATGCCGGCTTTGTGCTCAAGCCCCCCATCGACGCTATCTCGGAGTTCCGCATACTCACCCACAACGCCAATGCCGAATTCGGCCAAAGCACTGGTTCCACCACCAATATCGTCACACGCTCCGGCACCAATTCATGGCATGGCGCTCTGTGGGAATTTCTCCGAAACGACGCCATGGATGCCAGCGACTTTTCTGCCCACGCGGTTCAGCCCCTCAAGCAGAATCAATTCGGCGGAACATTCGGCGGCCCGATCATAAAGGACAAGACTTTCTTTTTCGCATACTACGAGGGCTTCCGCAACCGCCAGGGTGAAACCGTCAATGCCACCGTGCCTTCCCTGGACGAGCGGCAAGGCAACTTTTCGCAGTTGCCGGGTGGCCTCTTTGTTTTTGATTTTTCGACCGGCCAAATGGTTCCAGTTCCGGGCAACCAAGTCACTCCAATCAATCCGATTGCGCAAAACGTTCTCGCGTTTTTCCCTCTACCCAACAACGGCCCAAACGCATTTGTCGCGACTCAATCAAAGAGCGTCACCAACGATCAGTTCGGACTGCGATTCGATCACTACCTTTCACGTGCCGACACTCTGAATTTCCGCTACATGTTTAGCGCAGGCCCCACTAACGATCCGCTCTCCACCTCAGGAGCGAATGTTCCCGGCTTCCCGGTCGGAGAAGATGATCGTGCCCAGAACTTTGTCGCACAAGAGACTCATGTCTTTTCGCCCGCCATCATCGGCGTTGCCCGTTTCTCTTATCTGCGTAACAAGTTTCTTTTCGACCAGCATGTAAATCACGAATCGCCATCGGCCTTAGGTTTCCAGTACCAGCCAACGTTAACGGCCGCTGCCGGGCCACCGTTCATCCAGGTAGCGGGTTATGCCTCGGTCGGAGATCCCATCACCGGCCCGCGCGACACGTATCAGAACACCTTCGACTTTTCTGGCTCTCTAAGCTGGGTTCTTAGCCGCAATGAAATCAAGTTTGGCGGAGGCTTCCGCCACGACCAGATCAATGCCGTGCAGGGCATCGCCTCCAACGGATTCTTTGTGTTCGCGCCATTTCCCTACAGCGATGGCTTTGCCAATTTTCTTGCCGGCCAACCCGTGTTTTTCTTGCAGGGTGGAGGAGATTTGTCGCGCCACATCCGTGGCCAGGCCCTCAACTTCTACGGTCAGGATACCTATAAGGTCACGTCGCGGCTGACGCTGAACCTGGGCCTGCGCTACGAATTACCCTCTCCCAATACTGAACTCCATAATCGGCAGAATCTTTTCGTCCCCGGTGCGCAATCCAAAATATTTCCCAATGCTCCCGCTGGACTGCTCTATCCCGGCGATCCGGGCGTGCCCGCTGGCTTGATTGCAACCCAAAAAACCGCCTTTGCTCCCCGAGTTGGCCTTGCCTTGGACCCCACCGGCAGCGGCAAATTGCTGGTCAGCGCCGCCTACGGCATTTTCTACGAGCCGTACTACACCGGCCAGGGCGGCCCGTTGCAAGACCCGATCAGTGCGCCGCCCTACCTCCAAACTCCGCAGGTAAATTTCCCGAACTTTGCCGACCCATTCAACGGCGCGAGCCCCTTCGGTCCGTCATTTTCCGAACCCATGACGCTATTGGCAGTTTCTCCCCAGTTGCGCCTGCCCTACGCGCAAGACTGGAATTTGAATATCCAACGCTCCTTTGGCGCCGACTGGCTATTCGAGATCGGCTACGTGGGAACCACCGGCGTCAAACTGCCGCGATTCATTGAAGCCAACCCCGCCGTCTATTACCCCGGTTTTGATTCTAGCGGCAACCCTCTCGCCACCGAAAACAATGTCAATCAGCGGCGGCTCTATTCCGGCTGTACGCTGGCTCAGTCGCCGACGGCCTGCGTTTATGGTTCCGTAGGTGAGATCGCCGGCATCGCAAACTCTAGCTACAACGCCCTCGAATCCAGCCTGCGTAAACGCTTCGGCCACGGGCTCTCTTTCCTTGCCTCCTACACTTACTCAAAATCCATCGACGACGTTTCTTCCTTCAACATCACCGGCTCAGCCTCGCAGCCGGTTGCAGGCGAGAACGATCTGGCGCAGAATCCCTTCAATCTACCCGCCGAGCGCGGCCGTTCCATGTTCGATGCCCGCCACCGCCTGGTGCTGAGTTATCAATGGAGCGTTCCCTTCTGGAGACAGGCTCACACCTGGTATGAGCATGCACTCGGCAACTGGCAATTCAACGGCATCGCCACCCTGATGAGTGGCACGCCATTTACGGTATTCGACCCGGCCGATGTTTCCCTGCAAGGCAGCGCGCCGGAGATCTCCGGCTTTTCCAGCAACCGGCCGAACCTGATGGGGAATCCGAATTCCGGACCGCACACGGCACAGCAATGGTTCAAGACCAGCGCCTTCCAGCGCCTAACTCAAGACCCGAACTCTCCGGTTGAGCAGTTCGGCAATGAAGGCCGTAACGTGGTGCAAGGTCCCGGATACTCGAACTGGGATTTCTCCGCCCTCAAGAACATTCAGGTCACGGAAGGGAAGGAGTTCCAGTTCCGAGCTGAGCTCTTCAATTTCTGGAACCACACGAATCTAGGGCTCCCCAACAGCGACATCAGCTCGCCCACCTTCGGAAGCATCCATTCCGACCTTGGCCCGCGAGTCATCCAGGTAGCGCTGAAGTTTCTGTTCTAGGTCTGCAGGTTCGAAGAACCTCTAGCAGCCCGAGGCGGCAGTAAGGTTCATCCCGTGGTGGAAGTAAATTCGGCCCGTAGCGGACGTAAGATTCGTATCAGGGCATGCCTTCAGGCATGCCGTAAGTGCGGCGATATCTACGCGCCTTCACGCGCTGAATTTCTGGAATGGAGTTCAAGCAATGCTCGAAAAGGTATTGAACACAACACTTACATCCGTGAAAAGGGCATTGGTCAGAACATTCGGTGCGCTCGCCCTTTTGTGGATCCTTACTTGTGGCGCATTGTTCGAGGTAATGCGCCAACCCCCCGAGACGTTTGCTCGGTTCATGACTAGGGTACCGGCTCCCATCGCATTTGTTGTCCTTCCATTTGAAACTTTGTGGACGCAGGCGCGCGCCGGCAGCTTGCAAGTTGGCGATCTCGCCCCCGACTTTTCGCTGATGAAGCTCGACAAAAGTTCTCAGATACGGTTCTCGGCTTTTGCGGCGCAACGGCGGCCAGTAGTTCTCGTATTCGGAAGTTACACCTGACCTCCCTTCCGGCGGGAGGTTCCCGCCCTCAACCAGCTCTACCAGCAATACGGAAATCAGGTCGCGTTTTTGGTCGTCTACATTACGGAAGCGCATCCCAGTGATGTGTGGCAGATGCAGAGCAATATCAGGGACAAGGTCGTATTTGCTAGTCCCAAAAGTGAAGAGGAGCGAGCCTTCGTCGCTGGCGCTTGCGTGCGCAAGCTGGGAATCGAAATCCCCGCGCTCCTCGATGAATTTGGCAACTCCACGGAGCAGACATACACAGCATGGCCGGATCGCATTTATTTGATCGATGCGACCGGCCATGTCGCGTACAAGAGCAAACCCGGCCCCTTCGGGTTCAAACCTGAAGAATTGAAAAGCGCCCTGGCCAGGGTGTCTGCAACTCCGGTGAAGCAATAGTCATCGGCGGGCTGATGCCCTATACGCTGCGCTGCCGGCGGCCCCCCCGTCTCGCGATTTTCGCGACCTGACGATTCGTGAATGTGGTGCAGCGATTTCGGTTTTCGAGCCGGACGCCGTAGGAATTCCCATCCGTCGAAAACCGCGATGGAGGGGGCAGCCTTTCGGTGGCACTGGAAGCATGGGCCAGCCCTCCCATTGCGCGCAACCTCCTCCGCTTTTAACCACACATATCCTCGCCAGCCCTATGTAACTGCCGCAGTCGCGCGCGAGTACCGAAGTCGGATTCCACCTTCGTGCCAGTGGAGGCTCGACGTGGTGAGCGTATATTATGAAAAAATCGAAAGTCCGACGGCAGAACGGCAGATCGAAGTCTTTCCTAACGCCTCCCTCTCGGCGTAAAATAGAAAGTTTGTGGGTCCCCATTGAAAGGATTTAGTGCGTGCCTGAGCTGAGAAAGGATCCGATCGTTGGCCGGTGGGTAATCATCTCAACCGACCGCGCCAAGCGTCCCACCGACTTTGTCCGGGAAAATATGAAGATCAAAGGTGGCTTTTGTCCCTTTTGCTATGGCAACGAGACCAAGACGCCACCCGAAATTCAGGCCTACCGGCCAAATCCAAATGGTGGCCCGGCCCTACAGCGCGACACACCTGGCTGGACAGTCCGCGTTGTACCCAATAAATTCCCGGCGCTCGGGATTGAGGGTAATCTGAGCCGTCAGGCCGAAGGCATGTTCGACAAAATGAACGGGATCGGCGCGCATGAGGTCATTATCGAAACGCCCGATCATACCGCCAGCATGGCTACCCTTCCTCCCAAGCGCATTGAAGACGTCTTGTGGACCTTCCGTGATCGCATACTGGACCTGAAAAAAGACCGGCGGTTCAAGTACATCTTGATCTTCAAGAACCACGGCGAAGCGGCGGGAGCGTCGCTCGAACACGCCCACTCCCAGCTCATTGCCCTGCCGATTTTGCCCATTAATGTGACGCAGGAACTCGAGGGATCGAAGCAATACTTCCTTTATAAGGAGCGTTGCGTCTTCTGCGACATCATCCGCCAGGAGACGGAAAACGGAATCCGTGTCGTGAGTGAGAACGAAGACTTCCTAACCCTTGCGCCCTATGCGCCCCGGTTTCCCTTCGAAACCTGGATATTGCCCAAGCAGCACGAATCGGCGTTCGAGAATTCCTCATCGCACATGTTCGAAAACCTGGCTCGTGCGCTCAAGAATTTGCTGGTCAAGGCTGACCGGGTGCTGGACAATCCGCCCTACAACCTGGTGATCCATACGTCGCCTGCGCAGGACCCAACCAACGACCACTATCACTGGCACATCGAGTTCATGCCTAAGCTGACCAAGACCGCGGGATTCGAGTGGGGCACCGGCTTCTACATCAATCCCACCCCCCCGGAAGAAGCCGCAAAATTTCTACGCGAAGCCAGCATGGAAGACCCAGTCCCCGCAAACGTCGGCTAACTTTTTGCAGGCATGGCGTTCAAAGTTGATATTGAAAGCTCGATTTACGAGACTGATTTAATAAGGACCAGCAAAAATAAAAAGAGGGCACGGCAAGCGCCATGCCCTCGGTAGTTGGAGAGAGAGTGGAAGTCAGTCACCCAGGTGAGCTGACATCCTGCATTCCTGAGAGACTAAGTTACCGCAGCGCGACAATTGTCACGAAGATGTAAAAGTTTCAGGGTCATCCCCGAGTGCGGTCTTGAACTTCTTCGTGCCACGCCATCTGGATCGCTTCGAGCTTGCCCTCGTTCGAAGTTTTCGGATCGCCCGTGAAGCCCGGAAGTTCGGTCACATAGCGGTGCAGATCAGTAAAGCGGACGGAGAGTGGATCGATCTCGGGGTGAGTCTCAGAAAGAAGAATGCCGATGTCTTGGGGGTCGTCCCAGGTGAGAGATTTTGGCATTGTAAGCTCCTGTGCGAAGCAATCAGCATTCAGTCAACTACGGAATTTGCGGTGCCCCTTGCGGAACCCAGGTTGTTCACTGCGACAATTATCTTCCGACAGCATTTGCTCGAGGGCTGACTGCCGCCTGCTGTTTTTCAGTGTTCTTCCGACACGTAATTTCGGTTCCATGCAGGAATCTCCACAACCACCTTACCCGGTTTCGTGATCTGTGCCTGGCAGCCCAGACGAGAGTTTAATTGCAGGTCAGCGGCCATGTCCAGACGGTCGGCTTCGTCGTCGTCCATTTCGGAGAGATTCTCGGTGCCTTCTTTCACCCAGACGTGGCAGGTGGTGCAGGCGCAATTCCCGCCGCAGGCGTGGTCGAGAGTGACGCCGTAATTGAGCGCGATGTCGAGCAGGGACTCCTGTTTTCCGTGGTGTTCGTACGGCAGTTTGCCGTGCTCGAACTGAACGGTCTTGCCCTCGGGCAAGAATGTAACCTGCACTGTGTTTTCGCCGGCAGGCGCGTCTTCGGTCATGGTGCCCGCTCCATGTGTTTTATCTTCTGCCATGACTGCTCCTAACTTATTTCGAACTGGTTATTCGAACTCTGCTTTCGCGACTGGATGCGGCGCGGACGGGCCTTCGCCCAGGTCCGCCTGCTCCATCGTCTTGCCTTTGAGCGCTGTTGAAACGGCGCTGTCCATCATCAACTCGGCGAGCCGCGTCGTTCCCTGGTTCAGGGCCTCGATTGCCTTGCGGATCGCATGGTAATCGTCCTCGCTCTTCACCGCAGTCAGCGCCTTTTCCATTTTTGCGATCTGTTTCTTTTCGTTGGTTGTGAGCTGACCCCAGGCTGGACTCTTCTTACCTTTGTCGAGCGCGGCCAGGATTGTGTCGCCTTCGCTGCGGGCCTCGATGACCTGGCGACGGCGGAAATCCTCTTCGGCGTTGTCGAAGGAATCAAGGATCATGGCTTCGACCTGCTCGTCGGTGAGTCCGTAACTGGGTTGAACTTCGATCTCGGATTCCTTGCCGCTGCGCTGCTCACGTGCCGAAACATGCAGGATGCCGTTGGCGTCGATGAGAAACTTGACCTCGATACGAGCCATGCCCGCTGCCATCGGTGGAATGCCTCTGAGATCGAAGCGCGCGAGAGAACGGCAATCTCTGGCCAATTCGCGCTCGCCTTGCAAAACGTGAATCGCCACGTTGGCCTGTCCGTCGACTTGCGTAGTGTAGTGTTGCGTCGCCGAGGCAGGAATGGTGGAGTTGCGCAGAATAATTTTGTCGGTCACTCCCCCTGCGACTTCGATGCCAAGCGAAAGCGGCGTGACATCGAGCAACAGCATGTTCTCTGTGGCCTCGGAGCCGCCGCTGAGAATGTTGGCCTGCACTGCCGCGCCGAGGGCGACGACCTCATCTGGGTTTAAATCTGTGTGCGGCTCGCGCTGGAAGAGATCCTTCACCAGCGCTCGAACTTTGGGAATCCGGGTTGAGCCGCCGACAAGAACCACCTCATCAATTTGTTCCGGTTTGAGGCCAGCATCTTTCATGGCCTGCTTGCAGGGCCCGACGGTGCGGTCGATGATCGACTGAATCAATTGTTCAAACTGTTCCCGCGTAATCTCGCGCTGATAACGCTTGCCGCCGGGCAATTCGATGTCGAGCCTGATCGAAGACTGCGACGAGAGCGCAATCTTGGCTGCGATCACGGCTTGGCGAATGGTCTGTACAGCTTCGGCATTGCGGCGAAGGTCGACACCCATGTCGCCCCGAATGTCGTCGAGCGCGATGGTGATCAGCAAGTTGTCGATATCGTCGCCGCCAAGATGGGTGTCACCGTTAGTGGCGACGACCTCGAAGATTCCATCGTGTAACTTGAGGATGGAAATATCGAAGGTGCCGCCGCCGAGATCATAGACGGCGACTATCGCGTTCTGCTTTCTGTCGAGGCCATAGGCTAACGATGCGGCAGTGGGCTCATTCACCAGGCGTAAGACTTCGAGACCAGCGATGCGACCAGCGTCTTTGGTGGCCTGACGCTGCGCGTCGTTGAAATACGCAGGGACTGTGATGACAGCTTTTGTGACCCCAGCCCCGAAGAATCGTTCGGCGTTGCGCTTGAGCTGGCGCAGAATGAACGCGGAAATTTCGGGCGGAGTGAAAGTCCTCTTCCCGAGCTTGATACGCAGAACTTCGCCAGCCTGCAGGTCTTCGGCGAGGCGGAAAGGGAAGAGCTTCAACTCCTGTTGAATATCTTCAACGCCCCGGCCCATCAGACGCTTCACGGAATAGATGGCACGCTCCGGCGTTTCGATCAGTGAGTTGCGCGCGGCGTTGCCGATAATGGGCTGCCCATTGCTGTCGAGGGCGACAACGGACGGAACCAGGTGGGAGCCATCGTCGCCGGGGATCACGACAGGGTTGTCCCCCTGCATAAATGCCACCAACGAGTTCGTGGTGCCGAGGTCGATGCCAACGATGTAATCAGTAGCCATAGAAAGTCTAGTTTGCTGCTTCACGCGCCCAGCGTTACGCGCCCAGCGTTACGCGCTCAGCATGCAGCGCACAGCACTCGCTCCAGCGAGATCCGCTGCAGCCTTCAACCAGAACCGCAGTGCCTGAATGCTGATCACCGAGTGCTGAATGCTACTGCTCCAGCGCCTCATTCACATCCCGCACCAGGTTGCGTACGTAGTTGCGGCGGTTCAGCAAATCCACCATTTTGTCTCGCGCTTGCCTGCGCTCCTCCGGCGAGACGGCATCGCCGTGTTGCTCGCGCTCGATCAGCGTATCCCAGTTGCCCCAATATGCTTTCAAATCCCGTAAGTGGGCTTCATGTTTCTCTTCGAGCTTCAGCTTTTCCTTGCCGATTTCTTCAAGTAGGGCGGGATCGTCCTCGCCCATCTTTTTCTGCATTCGCAGCTCTTCCAGCTGCATGTTCAGTTCGAAGACTTCTTCCAGCAGGTCGGGCGGAACAATCTGCTTCTTGGCCTCGCCCGTATTGCGGGCTTTGTCGCTCGCGGCTTTCGATTGCTCTTCCAGTTCCACGCCTTCAATGCGTAGGAGATATTCGGTGCGTCGAACGGGATCCTTCAAGGTTCGATAAGCGTCATTGAGCAACGAACTTTGTTGCAGGCTCCATTCCTGTTCCATGCGGCTTCCCTGTGCGACCACATCCGGATGCAGCTTGCGGCTCAGCAGGTAGAAATCCTTCTCGAGGGCGGCAAGGTCGACATTCAACTTGCGCGGCAGTCCGAAGAATGTGAAGTAATCCACAGGAGTCGCGGGCTGAACCTTACCGCAAGCCTTGCAGAAATAGGCTGTGCGCATGGCGCCGCATGACCAGCAGGACTGGGTGACGTCCTGCGCAGGGGTTGATGTCGCGGTTTGGAATGAATTCGCCATTTACGTGTTTTTTTATAGAGATTGCGTCCTACCCAACCTCGGGGCTGAAGCCCAAACTGATTCTGGACGCTTCACGCGGCGCCTAAGCGCCGCTCTTCCACGGTGCCGCACACAGTGGTGAGTTCTTCCCTAGCCGCCTAAGACACATTCACCACGGCAGCTTCTCCCGTCGCGTGGCCCAAGGCTCAGCCGGGCAGAAACGGTAGCGCCGTGGTGCAAATTACCGGGCGGGCGTTGACCCCCGCTGGCAGGCGGTTATGCGGAGAATGACGTTCCGCAGCCGCACGACTTGGTTGCCTGGGGATTTACAAATACGAATCCCTGCTGCATCAAGGTCTCCTGATAATCGAGCGTCATACCGTGCAGGTAGATGAACGATTTCGGATCCACGAAGACGCGTACGTCGCCGTATTGGAAGATGCGGTCGCGTTCGCGGGGCTGCGTGTCGAAACGGATGTTGTAGCTCAAGCCCGAGCATCCGCCCCCCTGCACGCCCAAACGCAATCCGCCCTGGTCAGCCGAGATGCCCTCTTTCGCCATGGCACCGCGCACCTTGGCTAGCGCTTTCTCAGTCACCTGGATGCTCCTGCCTGCAGGCGTTCTGGGGGTCGTCTTTTCTTCTGTTTGCGTGGTCATCTAAAACCTGCTTGGCTTGCGACAGCAACTAAAGCCGCACGTGATTGGCTACGCTGGCGGCATGCCCGAAGGCAATCTATCCACTACGAACGTGATTACAGGGCAAATCCGCCTGTACGAATCCGTCCGTGCCACTATTTCGCTTCGGCCGTAACCGGTTGTGCGGTTTGTTGTTTCTTCTTCCAATCGCCGATCGCCGCACGGATGGCATCTTCTGCCAGAACCGAGCAGTGGATCTTTACCGGCGGAAGCGAGAGCTCCTTCACGATGTCCATATTCTTGATCGAGAGAGCCTCGTCCACGGTCTTGCCCTTGACCCATTCGGTGGCCAGCGATGAAGATGCGATCGCAGAGCCGCAGCCGAACGTCTTGAACTTGGCGTCTTCAATGACGTTGGTGTCGCGGTTGACCTTGATTTGCAGCTTCATGACGTCTCCGCATTCGGGAGCGCCGACCAGGCCAGTACCCACGTCCGCGCTGCTTTTATCCATCGAGCCGACGTTTCGAGGATTGGAATAATGATCTAGAACCTTATCGCTGTATGACATTTGTTGGTCTCCTAAATTCCGTCACTTGAACCGTGGAGCGGTTTCAGCCGTCCCTACGGGACTTTGAATTCTTGTTCCTTCCGCTACCCAGAGCTGAAGCGCTAACCGGGCTTTATCCTTCCCGCTTTACTCGCCTGCCCACTTCACGTCTTTCAGGTTTATGCCCTCTTTTGCCATTTCGTAGAGGGGTGAAAGTTCGCGCAGGCGTTCGACGGTTTCGATGACCCGGTCAGCCACATAATCGACTTCGGCTTCGGTGTTGAAGCGGCCGAGTCCGAAGCGGATCGAGCTGTGAGCGAGATCGTCTCCCGTGCCCAAAGCCTTTAATACATAAGATGGCTCCAGCGTCGCGGAGGTGCAGGCGGATCCGCTCGAAACTGCTATGTCATTGATTCCCATCAGCAACGACTCACCTTCAACGTAGGCAAAACTAATGTTCAGATTGCCCGGCAGGCGATGCTCGCCGGAGCCATTGAGATAGACCTCGTCCAGGCGGCCCATGATGCGATCGCGCAGGCGATTGCGCAGGCCCGCCAGCTTGCAAGATTCCTGAGCCATCTCCTCCGAGGCAATGGCGCATGCCTTACCCAGTCCGACAATGCCGGGGACATTGAGCGTGCCGGATCGCATGCCGCGTTCGTGTCCGCCGCCGTCGATAATGGCTGAAATCTGCACGCGTGGGCTCTTGCGGCGTACGTACAGGGCACCGACCCCCTTTGGCCCGTACATCTTGTGGGCGGAGATCGACATCACGTCGATGTTTTGCGTATTCACGTCAACCGGCACTTTGCCCACAGCCTGGGTTGCGTCGGTGTGGAAAATTATGCCCCGCTCGCGACACAGTTTGCCAACCTCGGCCACCGGCTGGAGCACGCCGATTTCATTGTTTGCGGCCATTATGGTAACCAGAATCGTCTTGTCGTCCATGGCGCGCTTGAGGTCATCGAGATTGACCAAGCCATCCTTCTGGACCGGCAAATAAGTCACACGATAGCCGTACTTCTCGAGACGCTTACAGGTGTCGAGAACCGCCTTGTGTTCGGTAACGGCAGTGATAATGTGGTTGCCCTTCTCACGGTACATCTCGGCCACGCCCTTGATGGCAAGGTTGTCGCTCTCCGTGGCGCCAGAGGTGAAAATAATCTCTTTGGTGGTTGCACCAACGAGTTTGGCGACGCGTTCGCGGGCAGTCTCAACACCTTCCTCGCCGGCCCATCCAAAGGAGTGATTGCGGCTGGCGGCATTGCCGAATTTCTCCATGAAGAAGGGCAGCATTTCCTCCAACACCCGAGGGTCCATGGGGGTCGTGGCGTGGTTGTCCATGTAGATGGGCAGCTTCACACCCTTTGGGGCTGTGTGCTGAACGTCGCTTCGTGGAACGTCATTTCCGCGAACATCGTTTTGTCGAGCGTCGTTTTTCCGAACCTGGGGGACTTTTACTTCAGTGCTCATGATTGCTCTCTCCTGCTGCTACGAGATCTTGATGCTTGAAATATGGGCATGGAGTCAGGTTATCGTCACCAATTCCGCCGGTTTGGTCGCGCGGATTTCGACGGTTTCTGGTTCCTCTGTCATATGTGAAATCTTGATGCGCTTCAGCACTGCCTCGATACTCTCGTTCACTTTGCGCAGCGGCTCGCGGATTGTGCAACGATCTGTTTGATCGCACTCGCCGCGTACGGTCACGCACGAGGTAATAAAAAGAGGGCCTTCGATGGCTTGAATTACCTCGAAAGCGGAAATCGTGCGGCCTTCGCGGGCCAACGTGTACCCACCGTTCATCCCGTGTTGCGAGTGCAACAGCCCAGCTTTGACCAAGCGCTGCAGAATCTTTGCCAACGCCTCAAGCGGGATGCCGTATGAATCGGCAACATCTTTGGCGCTGCAGGCTCCTTCGTTCGCGTGCTCAGCCAAATGCTTCATGGCCATCAGCGCATAGTCAGCTTTTTTCGTTAGTTTCAGCATCCGACAACCTCAGCCGACACAATCCGACCACTTCGGTCGGATACAAATCCGACCTTTTCAGTCGTAATTAATTCTACGCCCTTCCGATCGTATAGAGCAAGCGCCCACAGCGAATGGCAAAGCATCGAGTCTGAATGGTAACTATCGCAGATTGAATGGCTTAGGGTCTTCCGGTGTTGTTCTAAGAGATACTTGCCGACCTGAGTTTCCACGAAGCCCTCAATGACGTTCGGGTGGCACAAAGAATTTTACACAGTTCTCACCCAGAAGGACTTGACAAGCGAAGAACCCGTTCTACAATACCGGGAAATTCCTGCGAAACTGTGTCCCTCCGCCCAGGAGGGCAACGCTTCCGGATTTATGACTTCAAAGCCGCCCTTGAACATTCCCAACGAAAGCAACCAGCAGCCCTGCAAGCACCCGCGCGTGCAGATTGTGAGCCGCGAAGATGACGCCGAGTTCGTCGAATGCCTGGAATGCGGCGACATTTTCGAGTCCAGCGAATTTGAGGACATGAGCATCGAAGAGCGCACTCAGGGCGGCGAGTTGTAATCCGCAAGTACCCCGAATGACGAACGTAACCCTCCTGTGTCTTTGGACCTTGTGCCGCAAGAACCACATTGGTAATCTCCGGGCCGGGAGTGTGTGCACTCTTCCCCAGAAAATATGTCAATCCTAGCCCTCGTGGTTGATGATTCCATGCTGATCCGGTACACCGTGTGCCGCTTTCTGGAGGAACGCGGATTTGCGGTGGAGTCGGCCACGAATGGAGTGGAGGCATTGCAAGTTCTCGCGCGCGTGCAACCTGACCTGATCATTACCGATGTGAAAATGCCCCGAATGTCGGGCACCGAATTGATCAGTGCGCTCAAGAGTAAGCCCGAGACAGCAAAGATCCCCATCATAATTGTGGCTGGGCGGGGCAGTGGCTTCGATACATCAGAAAAACGTGCCGATTTCGCCATTTATAAAGATATTGACATCGAAAGCCAGTTGCAAAAAGGGTTGGAGAAAGTCCTCGGCAAAGCCAGCCGCAAGAAGAGCGCGGGGAAATAGTGGATGCTTTCCGCTGTTAGCTCTCAGCCTTTAGCTCTTTGGCCTTCAGCTCACTTGCGACCAGCCTGGTTGCGGCATGAAGGGGTGGAGCTCGCCTTGAAGTTCGAAAGTAAAAACTCTTTCATCGCAACGCCATTCCTGCTTCTGCTGAAAAGTCCGTGGGGGCAAGGTCCTTCGCCAGGAACTTTGGATAGGCCGCGGCGGCGATCATAGCCGCGTTGTCGGTAGAAAGCGGACGGGAAGGGAAATAGACAGGCAGGCCGTCCCTAGAGGCCTGCCTGTCGAAGCGCTCGCGCAATTCGTTGTTCGCGGCGACCCCACCGGTCACGAGCAGAGTTGCAACATCATAAGTCCGGGCGGCCGCCAGGGTTTTGCTTACCAGATCTTCGACGACGGCATGCTGGAAGGAAGCCACGAGGTTCAGAGTTTGTTTGTCGCAGTGCGCAAGATAGTCGTCGATGGTGGGATTCGAGATCTTTACCAGAACTCGACGGCGGCCCTCGATGGACGCTTGCAGATTGTGAGTCTCAACGTAGCGCAGGACCGCCGTCTTGATGCCGCTGTAGGAGAAATCGAAACGCGGACGATCGTGATTGCCACTTTTCCCGGAAGCGGCCCCGTCGCGACGGTCGCGATGTTTGATTTGGGCCGCAGGAAACTTCACCGCTCTGAAATCGCCGTGCGGGGCGAGTCGGTCGATCAGGGGACCTCCGGGATATCCGAGGCCGAGCAGCTTGGCGACTTTGTCGAAGGCTTCGCCGGCAGCGTCGTCGCGGGTGCGGCCGATATTCTCGTACGTCCAGCCTTCGTTCTCCGGCTCCGCCAGATACAAGTGCGTATGGCCGCCTGAGACCACGAGTGCAAGCACGGGAAACTGCATCTGGTAATTGCCTTTTTGCCTCTCCTCGAGCAGCACGGCGTGAATGTGTCCTTCCAGGTGATTGACGGCGATCAGCGGCTTATCGAGCGCGAATGCCAATGCTTTGGCATAACTAATGCCGACTAATAGAGCGCCGGCCAGACCGGGGCCTTGCGTAACGGCAATGGCGTCCAGTGACTGATAGGAGTGTTTCGCCTCAGCGAGCGCCCGACGTACCACGGGGACGATGGCACGGAGGTGCTCGCGCGAGGCGAGCTCCGGCACGACACCGCCGTAGGGTTGGTGGACGGCCATCTGAGAGGCAACGACGTTGGAGATGACTTCAGCGCCCGAGCGCACAACGGCGGCGGCGGTCTCGTCGCAGGAACTCTCGATGCCTAGGATGAAGACCTCGGGCATAACCCCTATATTATCTGCTAAGGAGTTCTTTGGCCGCCGTGCTCAAGGATTTTGCCAGCTCGATTGTGCGTACCCTGCGCGAACATGACCACAAAGCTTATCTCGTGGGCGGATGTGTGCGCGACTTGTTGTTGGGACGCGAGCCTGCGGACTACGACGTGGCCACCAGCGCCACGCCCCTCCAAGTGATGGAGATTTTTCCGGAGACGTTTGCGGTCGGGGCGCAGTTTGGCGTGGTGTTGGTGCCGCTGCCGGCGAAAGACGTTGCACGCAACGTCGCTACGAAAAATTCTGATCGTGGAGACGTAGCTGCTTGCGCCCCGCCCGAAGCATCTGTTGTAGAAGTCGCCACTTTCCGCAGCGATATTGGTTATTCGGACGGACGACACCCGGATGAGGTGCGTTTCAGTGAGGATCCGCGCGAAGACGTCGCCCGGCGCGACTTCACGATCAACGGGATGCTGCTCGATCCGTTGACCGACGAAGTGCTTGATTTCGTGGGCGGGCGAAAGGATCTTGAGAGCAAGATCATCCGCGCGATCGGCGATCCAGAGAGGCGCGCCGCCGAAGATAAATTGCGCATGCTGCGTGCCCTGCGTTTTGCGGCACGTTTCGGATATTCGATCGAACCGTCTACATGGGCAGCGATCCAAAAGCTGGCCCCCGAGATTCACATTGTTTCGCGAGAACGCGTGCGCGATGAGCTGACTAAGATGCTTACCGAGGGGCACGCTCGGAACGCATTCCTGCTCCTCGATGCGAGCGGCCTGTTACGTGAAATCCTGCCTGAGATTTCCGCGATGAAGGGCGTCGCGCAGCCTCCGCAGTTTCATCCCGAGGGTGACGTGTTTGTGCATACGCTGCTGCTGCTGGAGCATCTGCCGCAACCCTGCCCTCCCACGCTGGCTTGGGGCGCGCTGCTGCACGATGTGGGCAAACCGGCGACGTTTCGCGTGGCGCCGGACCGCATTCGTTTCGACGGGCATGTGGATGTTGGGGTGAAGATGGCGGAAGAAATTTGTCGTCGCCTCCGTCTTTCAGGCGACGATACCCAGCAGATTTCGGCGTTGGTGGATCACCACATGCGTTTGGGGCAGGCCACACGTATGAGCGAATCCACGCTCAAGAAATTTCTACGCATGCCCCACTTCGAAGAGCATCTGGCTTTGCATCGCGCTGACTGCCTGGCCAGCCACGGGGGTTTGGATTCGTACGAATTCGTCCAAAAGAAGCTTTCGGAGATTCCGCCGGAAAAGATGCGGCCGCCGCGATTGGTGAGTGGCGAAGATCTGATCTCAGCCGGATATTCACCCGGACCCGAATTTCGTAAGATCTTGGATGCCGTAGAGAATGCACAGCTCGAGGGGGACCTGTCTTCGCGACAGGCAGCGATGGAGTTCGTGCGGCGAGAATTTCCACTCTAAAGGGGTGATTTCCACCGGCATCCACCTCACCGGCGGAGTGCTAGAATCGAAAGCCGCGGCAGGATCTTGGTGGTGGAGAATCATGAGGTTTGTTTCGAGAAACGTAGAGTTGGAGCAGGCAGGCACCCGCCTGGAGGGGGTTGTGGCTGGGTCCATGCGGCGAGTCCCACGAAATGAGGCGCCCGTATTGGCTTGGCCGTTAGTATGTGGTTCGGCTGTGGCGGAGCGCACACGGGCGGTTACTTTTGCAACGGGAATCTTGCGCGTCGAGGTTGCGGATACGGGATGGAAGCGCGAGTTGCAAGTATTGGCTCCGCGGTATGTGGCGATGATCAATCGATATGCGGGGCAGACTGTGTCCCGCATTGAATTTGTCGTGGTTGCGCCTGACCCGGTTGCGCATGAGGCGGGCGCGGGCACCCGCTCCAGATGAGACCATGCGGGCATCGCTCCATCTAACACTGGAATCAGATGATGAAAGTCGCGGAGAAGGATGTCGCCTACGTTGCCGGCTTGGCCAATCTGGAACTCACGCAGGAAGAACAGGCAGGCATGGTGCGAGACTTGAACTCGATTCTTCAGTACGTCGACCGGCTCAATGAACTGGACACCTCGAACGTGGAGCCGATGGCTCAGGTCTCCGACCGCTATGGCGTGGACGGATCGAAGCCGGGAACCGAGCGATTCTCCTATGCCAGCCGGGAAGATATTCCAGAAGGGTTGCGCAAGTCGTTGCCCCGCGAAGAAGCGCTGGCAAATGCTCCGGATTCCGACGGGGTGTTCTTCAAAGTTCCAAAGGTGATTGAAAGATAAAATAAAAAAGATAAGCGCGAAGGATAGAAGTCCGGGCGCCGGATTATCGATTCGGTCCGGCTCTCCTCCCGCGTCCTCAATTCTGACTGCTGCCTCGATGGACCTAACCTCACTCACCATTGACGCCGCGCGGTCTGTCGTACAGCAACGCCGGACTTCGGCGCGCGCACTGGCAGAAGCGCACTATGCCCGCATCCAGAAAGAAGACGGACAAGTTGGTGCGTTTCTCACGCTCTCGAAAGAGCGTGCGCTGAAGCAAGCGGATCGCATCGATCGAATGGCCGCGGAGGGAAAGCCCCTGCCGGCGCTGGGCGGCGTTCCGGTGGGCATCAAAGACGTGATGGTCACGCGCGGCGTGCGCACGACCGCGGGATCGAAGATTCTTGCCAATTACATTCCTCCTTATGACTGCACGGCAGTTGCGCGCATGGAAGCCGCAGGCGCCGTAGTGCTGGGCAAGATGAACTGCGACGAGTTTGCCATGGGATCATCGAACGAGAATTCAGCGTTTCACCCGGTACGCAATCCTCGTGATCTGACCCGCGTGCCGGGAGGTTCATCCGGAGGGGCAGCAGCGGCGGTAGCGGCAGACATGGCCGTGGTCACGCTGGGCTCGGACACCGGAGGATCGATCCGGCAGCCTGCGTCCTTTTGTGGAGTGGTAGGTCTGATGCCGACTTACGGCAGGGTTTCGCGCAACGGACTGATCGCCTTTGCCTCGTCGCTTGATCACATTGGACCACTGGCGAAGACGGTAAAAGACGCGGCAATTGTGCTGCGCACCATCGCCGGACGCGATCCCATGGACTCAACATCGGCTGATTTGCCGGTACCCGATTACGTTGCCGAGCTCGCCAAGCCGGTGCGTGGACTAAAGCTCGGAGTTGCCAAAGAGTATTTTGGCGAGGGATTGGATAACGCAGTTGGTCAGGCGGTCGAGGCGGCGATTGACAAGCTAAAGCGTCTGGGCTGCGAAATCGTGGCGGTTTCATTGCCGCATACGCCGTACGCAATTCCGACTTACTACTTGGTGGCCACGGCGGAAGCGTCGTCGAATCTGGCGCGCTACGATGGCGTACGCTACAGTTACCGCGCGCCGGGGGTGAAATCGCTTGCGGAGATGTACCGGCGCAGCCGCGATGAAGGATTCGGCGCCGAGGTCAAGCGGCGCATCATGCTTGGCACCTACGCTCTGAGTGCTGGCTACTACGACGCGTACTACTTGAAAGCACAAAGGGTGCGCACGCTACTGGTGCGCGATTTCGAAGAGGCCTTCACGAAAGTGGATGCGATAGTCACCCCGACGAGTCCGACGGCGGCTTTCCGCCTGGGCGAGAAGTCGAATGATCCTTTGGCGATGTATCTCGCGGACGTCTACACGGTGACGGCGGATCTGGCAGGAATTCCGGGAATTTCAGTCCCTTGTGGCGAGACGAAAGAAAAGTTGCCAATTGGTCTGCAGATTCTGGGCAGGCATTTCGACGAAGCCACCATTCTGCGGGTGGCGCATGCCTACGAGCAGGCGGCGTAGCCAATCAGAGTGCCCGATAGTAACTGTCTCCTAAGCAGGCACGGCAGAACGCCGCGCCGTCGCGCCATACTTCGCGCCGAAAATTAATTCCTTCACCGCATTGCGCACATACCACTCGCTCTCCCTTATATCCGGGAAATTCCTCGGGCGGTAAGTCAACTTTCACCCACTGCGTGGTAAACAGATCGTCATCTGAGATTTCGCGGTAGGCCAACATCTGTTGCTGATTCTTGTCCGCAAGTTCCGGATGCATCTGTCGGGCCAGCGTCTTGGAAGATTCTTTGGCGGCGACACGGACGGCCTGGTTGGTGCCTACGTCGATGAACGTGGCTGCAACTTTTCCCCAGTCGCGAAACTTCAGAGCCCGCTTGCCGAGCCGGCAACCGGTGACCACAGCAACGGCGTCGGTGGCGCAACGGTCGATCTCGACAAAGGTGACTAAACGCTTGCGGTCTTTTCCGTCAGGGTCGTCAATGCCGAGTTTAGCCAAGCCCAACATGGCGAGTCGCACGCCGAGAACCTGTCCGGCGCAGAGGTGGCCGTGAGCTTGCTCGGCCTGTCTGAGGTATTCGTCGAGGGATTTCATAAAAGCAGCTGTCAGCTATCAGCCCTCAGCTTAACACTCCCGGAGTTGGTGTTCTGCGCTGGAAACCGGGTCACTTTCGGCGCCAGCGCACCCTGTCTTTGGTGTTCTCAATGACAATCCCGGCAGCTGTGAGTTCCGCACGCAATGTGTCCGAGACTTTGAAGTCTCGTGCACGGCGAGCGGTCTCCATCTGCGCAATCTTCTCTTCGATGTCTGCGTCGAAGAGTTGGCCAGACTGCACGGCTTCGCGCAGTTCGGGACTGATGTCTTTCTCGTGCCCTTCCGTCAGTGCCCAATCAAAGACTTGCTTCATCTTGGAGCCGTCATCATCTTTGAGCACGGCGAAGATTTCATCGAACTGGGCGAGTGCCTCGAGCAGCGCTGGGACGTCGCCCTTCTTAATCACTTTCGCATCAAGCGCAGAATTGACGCGACGTACCATCTCGAAAATAGCCGCCTGCGCCTGCGCGGTATTGAGATCGTCGTCGAGCGCGGCCCTCATGCGGTCGATGGTCTCGTCGGCAAGCGCTTGTATCTCGTCCCCGGAGCCGTCAGTAAAATGACCTTCGGTCAAGCGGACGTAGAAGTTGCGCAAGCGCTCGACAGAAACCGAGGCTTGTTTCAGGCCATCGAAGGTGAAATTCAACTGATTGCGATAAGGAACAGAAGCGAGCAGGTATCGGATCGAGGACGGTTTGTGCCCCTTCAGCACCAAGTCGCGCAAGGTAAAGAAGTTGCCTATGCTCTTCGACATCTTCTCGCCTTCGACCAGCAGGAACCGCGCGTGAAACCAGAAACGGGCGAAGGTCTTCCCCGTGAGTGACTCCGACTGCGCGATTTCGTTTTCGTGATGGGGAAAGATGAGGTCTTCGCCTCCAGCGTGCAGGTCGAAGGTTTCGCCCAACGCATTCATCGACATCACCGAGCACTCCAAGTGCCAGCCCGGCCTGCCGCGGCCGATCGAGGTATCCCAGGAGGATTCTCCAGGTTTGGGCGCTTTCCAGACGGCGAAGTCGCGAGCGCTGTCTTTATCGTATTCGTCGACGTCGACGCGCGCGCCGTCGAGCATTCCGCGGAAGTCTTTCTTAGAAAGCCGCCCATACTGTGGGAATTTCGCGATGCGAAAGTAATAGGAGCCGTCTTCAGCGCGGTAGGCGAAGCCCTTTTCGACGAGTTTGGCCACGAACTCCGCCATCTCCGGGATGTGCTCCGTGGCCCGTACCAGAGTCGGCGGTTCGATGCCGATCATGGTGGCGTCTTCCAGGAATGCCTTTTCATATTTCGCCGTGTATTGCTGAACCGTCACGCCATCGCGAGCAGCGTTGCGGATGATTTTGTCGTCCACGTCGGTGATGTTCATGACGTGATTTACCTTGTAACCGCTCTGCCGCAAAACCCGGCGCAGAATGTCGATCGCGATAAATGTCCGGAAGTTGCCGATATGACCGTAGTCGTAGACAGTGGGTCCGCACGCGTACATGCGGACTTCGTTGTCGCGCAGAGGACGAAATTCCTCCACGCTCGCAGACATGGTGTTGTAAAGGCTCAGGGCCATAGGGAGATCGAGCGGCAATGACGAATCTACGATTCTAGGGGGACGGCGAAAGGGGGTCAAATTTTGCAAAACTGTGGATGAAAAGCTGATTCACTTTGGCGCCGTCGTGGCGGTTGCACTTGCCTGAGGATGAGCGCGCAAGCGCTGTTGTACCAGCAACACGTAATGGATTGCCGAAATAATCGTGAAAATGAAGGTGGCGCGCAGGGATACGGTTCGCGCGATCCATACCCAGCGCAGGGGCCGCACTTGAAAGAGCAAGACAAAAAAGACGGCGGCGATCTGGCAGAAGGTATTCGCTTTTCCGAAAATACTGGGACTGAAGTTTCTTAGTCCGGCGATTGCAAAAAGCACAGCGCTGGCGGCGAGGATGGAAATATCGCGGCTGAAAACCACGACTGAGAATTTCCAGGGGATTTTGTGCAGAATGGAAAGTACAAGAAACATCGTGCTCAGCAGGAGTTTGTCGGCTATGGGGTCGAGATATTGACCGAGCAAAGTTTGCTGATGAAGCCTGCGGGCAAGAAGCCCGTCGAGGCCATCGCTGAAGCCTGCGATTACGAAGACGATAAGGGCCCAGAGATAGCGGCCTTCGACCAAATGGATCACGATGAACGGCAAGAAAATCATTCGTAGCAGCGTGAGCTGATTGGGTGCTGTCAAGATTTGCGAAAGTCTCACGCCGGTTCCTTGTCCACCGATGATTCGGCCGGGGCTGCATCGCGGCGATTCACGATCTGATTGGCGCCTGTGGAAGGCAAGAAAGTGGGAGGTTCCTGGCCGGTTTTGGCGGCGAAGCGCTGGGAAAGAGATGGAAGGTTTCCATCGGGAACGTCGAGGTCGATTCGCTCGATGCGATGCATGGGAAAGAAAACGACGGCTGGCGTGAACGGCTCACCGTCTTTCACCATCACCACCAGGTCTTCAAAAGATGCCAGTTCAATGCCGCTCAGGCTCAGGCCCTCGGGAGTCAGCGCAAGGATCATGCCCCAAAATTTTTCCCGGGGAGCGGACAGCGTTAGGACGACGATCGCTCCCGGTGCGAAGGGCACGCGAACTCGGGTGGCATCTTTTTCCACGCCTTCGATTGTCGCTGCGGAACGGCAGCTTTGCAACCGGTTCAGCCGCCGAAATGGGATTTACCCCTGCTGGCGACGGCTCGAAAAAGGCAGCTCCCCACCCCAGCGCCTTTAGCTGCGGAATTGGCAAACCTGACTGAGGGTCAAGCCCTATTGGTTACTCCTGCGGGGAAATTGTGCAGTAGCTAGATCGAGTTCCAGTCTTGACCTCGAATTACGCGGCGGCGATGGCTAGGTCTGCACGTCGACCGAAGCCGGCGGCCAGTAGCACCGTGATAAAATCTCTGGTGAACAGCGCGGCATACCCGCGAACGGGTTTGGTATGCGGTTGGCAAAAAAATAATGTAGGCGCGTAGCTCAGCCAGTTAGAGCGCTACCTCGACACGCTTCTGTGGTTCCACACTGCCAACAACTTAGAGACCTTTGGGGACTGCCCCAGTACGCTCAAGTACGGCCAAGACGGGCTTATTACACCTGATTTACCGGTGTGATTTTCCTGCTCAGGTCGCAGGCTGGCGATCGATTGTGCCGTACTCATACAGTCGGTAACCTGTCAGTTTCACCTTTTTCATTCTGTTGCAACCTCCATACTGCGGGATCAAGGCAGTACTCGCCAAATTGAGGCAACCGACTATTAGAATGGGGGATTATTTTCCAGGTTGAGCTACTGCTTCGCGCGCCTGTTGCAGCACAACTTGAGCTCCAATCCTGAGGCAGGACGTATCGTTGGTACAGAACAACACATCTACGCCGGCCTTGACCCAGAACTTGAAGTCCGAAGGCATAGAACCCACAGCAACGAGTTTTCCGTGCTGCTTCGCCGTCCGAATCACCAACTCCCCGGATTCCTGCACTCGCGTGTGACCAGTCTGCCCTGGCACCCCAAGACTCGCCGCGAGATCCGAAGGTCCGATGAAGATATCTACGCCGGGTACCCGGCAAATCTCTTCCAGGTTAGCGAGCGCGTGGGTCGTTTCTATCTGAGCCATAAGACACAGTTCATCATTGAGTTTCTGCTGTTCAGCAGGAACATTTGACACCGTCCCATACTTCGCGGCTAATCGCCATTCCTTTGCCGGATCGTAACTACCGCGACGTGGGACCACTTCTTGAGAGGGAGCTGAGACTTCGAAACCAGGGACCACCATTGCCCCCCGACCGCGACTTTTAATCCGATGTGGCCGAAAGAATCGATGCCAAAAGGGTAGCCCGCTTGTTCTTCTCGTCGCTGCTCCACAATCCGCAACTGGCTTCTTTTAACGGCATGAGCTCCAATTCCCAACGTCTCGACAAGCGCGAGTTGATCAAGCGACAGCAAGTCTGATTTGTGCTATAGCTCAATCGCGACGCCCAAAAATCCCTGCATGCCTCCATCGACATGTACACCGAGCAGCCGCAGCTGTTCGCAGCAGTTCGTTCGTCCCACTTTGCAAGTGCGGCATTTGCCGCAACTGATATACGGTTCGATGGCGCATCGATCCCCCGGGCGGAGTCCTCGCGCATTCTCGGGCACTTCCACTACTTCGCCCGCAAGTTCATGACCCAGCACACGTGGGTATGTGTATATGGGGTGCCTTCCGGCAAGAGCATGGAAATCGCTTCCACAAACCCCAACTCGATGAACGCGGGTGAAGAGGCGCTAGTGGTTGGCGGCGGCCCCATCGGACTTGCGGCGTGTCAGTTCGCCGAGGCCGTCGGGGCGAAAGTGGCAGTCATAGAAATCAACGATTGGCGCAGACACTTTGCACACAAATTGGGTGTAGAAACCCTGACTACTCCCGATGGAAGATTAGCTGACGTGGTATTGGACGCTACGGGTAGTGCGACTGCTATGGC
>QIAN01000160.1 GCA_003225005.1 Acidobacteriota bacterium
CTCTCCAATGTTCCCCCGAGGTCTGCGGCCAAGGTCTTAGCTGGAATTCGACTGCTAGCTATCGCGCTGGGAGAAGTGTGGAAGCGGAGGAACCAGAAATGAAGTAGGTGAAACTGCTTAATGAAATCCAACGGGTGAAAGTCCCGTCCGGTCAAAGCTAGCAAGCAGGCCGGTAGCGAGTGTTGCCATTCACTGGGTGACTGGTGGGTGCGAAGCGTATCGCGTTGGGAAAAGCTTGGAAGAGGAGGAACTGATGATGAATTAGCGAAACCTCTTATTGCAATCCAGCGGGTGCAAGTCCCGCCTGACCAAAGTCGAGCAGACAGGTCAGTAGCGAGTGTTGCCATTCACCGGGCGACTGGTGGGTGCGAAGCGTGCACAGCAAGGAAATCAGGCCACGAGGGTTCAGCTCCGAAATCGTACGTCGTTGTGATGCCGACGCTTTTACGCTGGCGGAAGGCAGTATCTGGCAGCGACCGTTAATGCGAGGTCGTGCTGGGGTCGCCGGAGTCGCTAGCCCGGGGCATGTTTCCAAAGGGATTGCCCAGGAACCCAAGAGAGCTCGCCGTCTCCGCTCGCGAGAGCGGTAAGGCGGACATCGAGGGTCGACCGTAGATGTCGGCCTATGGACGGATGAGCAGTCGTAGACACCCATAGTACCGGAGAAGGTGGGGAACCGCAGGGCTTCCGCAAGGAGCGGCCACGGAACCCACTGGAGGGAAGGGGTGGCCCGAGTGGGCGTATCGGGAGAGGGAAACATAGTCGAGGCTCAGAACTCGGAAGCTATGTCCCCGAAACTCGACCGACTATCGGCCCCGAACTCAGGTGTGATTTGCTGAGTCAGGGATGGTGAGTCCACTCGACGAACCCGCTGCGGGAAATCCGCACGGTGGGGTCTGTGAGGGGGGAGGACTCGGTGTTGCCACGATGAACCTAAACGGGCACGAAGCTGGAAACGGCGGATACAGCCAAGGAAAGTCTACAGCACCTCGAACCTCCTCTAGTCGGCCACAGCAAGGAAGCAGGCCTTGAAGATTCAGCTCCGAAATCTAATATCGTTGCGATGCCGACGCCGTTAGCCTAGCGGAAGGCAGCATCCGGGTACGACCGCAATGCGAAGGGCGTCCCGGGATCGCCGGAGTCCCTAGCTCGGGGCATGTCTCCAAGAGGATTTCCCATAAACCCAGGAGAGCTCTCCATCTCTACTCGAAAGAGCGGTAAGACGGCAGCCAAGGGAGACCGTAGGCGGCCGAGGATGGATGGAAGAGCAGTCTTACGACCCCGTATTACCGATGAAGGTGGAGAACCGCAGGGCTTCCGGAAGGAGCGGCCACGGTATCCACTGGAGGGAAGGGGGGAACAAGGTGACGTATCTGACGAAGGAAACATAAGCGAGGCACAGAACTCGAGGAACTATGTCCACAGAACTCGACAGAATATCTGAACTAGCCAAGGAGGATGCGAAGCGACAATTCTGCTCGATCGCTCACATGATCACGTTCGGAGCGCTGTATGCGGCATTCCGAGGACTACGAAAGAAAGCCAGCGCGGGAGTGGATGGCGTCACGTACGAGGAATACGAACGGGACGTCGCGGGAAACCTCCAAACTCTCCATGAGAGGTTCAAAGATGGCAAGTATCAGGCCCAACCTTTGCGCAGAGTCTATATCCCCAAGGAAAACGGGAAACAGAGACCAATCTCGATTCCTGCCCTGGAGGACAAGATCGTGCAGAAGGCGATGGTCGAAATACTGAACGCCATTTACGAGCAGGATTTTCTCGACTGCTCGTACGGGTTTCGGCCTGGAAGAGGGCAGCACCAAGCGCTGGACGAAGTGGGGCGGGTCATCTGCACTCGGCCCACGGGATGGGTCCTGGAAATTGATGTCACCGCGTACTTCGATTCCATCGTGCGGGACCAACTCATGGAAATGATCGAGCAGCGAGTCAGCGATAGAAGTGTGCTCCGACTGATACGGAAGTGGATACAGGTAGGCGTCATTGAAGAAGGCAGGCTGCTTGTGAGCGAGACAGGTACAGGGCAAGGGCAGACGATCAGTCCGCTCCTGGCAAACATATACCTGCACCACGTGCTCGATGCATGGTTCGAGAACGAAGTGAAGCCCCGACTACGGGGCGCGGCTCATGAGATCCGATTCGCCGATGATGCCGTGCTGTGCTTCCAATACAAGAGGGATGCACAAAGGGTGATGGAGGTCTTACCGAAGAGGTTCGTGAAATATGGTCTGACGATCCACCCGGAGAAGACACGGCTACTGGAGTTCGGGCGATATGCCGAGGAAAATGCAAAGAGGCGGGGGAAGAAACCTGCCACATTCGATTTCCTCGGCCACACACACGTCTGTGCCCGTAGCCGGAAAGGGAAATTCACAGTGCACGTGCGAACGATGAAGAAGCGGTTCCGACGGGGCTTGACGGCGATTGCCGAATGGTGCCAGGAAAACCGCCACCGGCCTGTGGAGGAGCAGCAGAAAACCCTTAATGCCAAGCTCCGGGGCCACTACCAGTATTACGGGCGACCGACGAACTACCGCAGTGTATGGCAGTTCTTTCGGGAGGTTCGCCGCATCTGGCATAAGTGGCTCAGCCGGCGCACTCGGGGCAACGGGATGACCTGGGAGAAATATGCAGCCATCCTGGGGAAACACCCATTGCTGATGCCACGTATCCTGCATTCTTGGCATGGTG
>QIAN01000005.1 GCA_003225005.1 Acidobacteriota bacterium
AATCTCAATACCGTAGGCGACGACGAGTTCGAAGGAAAGTCCCACGCCCTCAGGAATTACACTCGTGAGAACCTGCCCTTCGACGAACTCCATTACAATGCCGGCTTGACTGGGATCATCCACAAAATTCTTGATCCGACAGATATTGGGGTGATCCAAGGAGATTGCGATCCGTGCTTCCTGCTCGAGCTGTCGGCGGTCGGACTCGTCAGGAATCTTGTCTTCGCTAATCAATTTGATGGCGTCTAGACATTGAAGCTTCGGGTCCCAGGCGCGGTAGACGACACCCATGCCGCTGACAGCCACCAACTCCTGGAGTTGGTAGCGGCCGAAATATCTCCCCGCAAATGGTGCAGTGCTCGACAATCGGGCAGATGTTAGATCGGGTGTGATGCGCAAGTCAAACCATTTCCAGGCCTTGCTGCCGAGGCAGCTTGTAAGCATGACGCGCGTGCCAGTGTGGTTGCTAGCCAACACACCGGATATCGAAGAGGTATTTCCTCGACCGTTCCAGAATACTTGTAACGGCGTCCGCTGGCGTTTACCCAAACAACCTTGGGAGTACCGTCGTCAGTCCCGGAATGTAGGTAATCAATAACAGTCCAGTGGACAGTACGGCCACAACCGGCAACACCGAGCGCAGCACCTCACCCTCTGCCTGCATGTGCGCCCGCACATAGTCCACCTCGTCCAGGGAGCGGTAGACCATGGGAATCTTCTCCAGAGCGCCCACGGAAGGATCTATTTCTGAAAGACCGGCAGCCGAGAGCGTCGCCGCCTGGAGCTGGCCGATGCGCATCCGCTGCACGGTTTCCGCTTCTCCACCCATCGTTCCATCGGCGTAGATGGTCAGGGTGATATTGCCTCCAGAAGCCGAGCGCCACTGCTGTCCCATAGTCTCCAGAACCTGGTAATGGGACGAGCCCCGCGGCAGCAAGGTGGCCAAACGAATCTTGGTCTGAGCACTGCTCGCCGCGGTCAGGAAAAGCAAGCATCCCTGCACTAAAAGGACAACCTTACTGGTTAACCGCATTTTGCACCTCCGAACTGTCACTCAGAAACAGATCGTCTTCCCGCGAAAGCAACCAGCGTGCGCGCCGCTGCATGACAATGTTATTCAATCGCCACTCCGGCTTCGGGTTGGGATCAATGGCCAGCGCGCGTTTCAGTAAAGACTCGAATTCCGAACGATCCTGCTTGCTAACCGAGACAGTTTCCGCAAGCGCGACAAACGGCGACGCGAGATTCCCCTCGGTCAAGGCGACCTGACGGTCGAAATGCTCGCGGGACCGCACGGCAAAGTCCCCTTTCGCTCCCTGCCGAGCGGACTCATAAGTGATCAGAAAACCGTGGATGGCTCCCTGATCGAAGTCGGGATCGAGTTGCAGACTGCGATCAACTAGGGCTTCGACGATGGGCTGGTCGGCGACGAGATCAGCATCGTCCTTGGAAACAGAAATGGCCGCTCCCCACGAAACCGCGGTCCAGTACAACAGCGGGACATCTTTCTTTCGCGCGACCAGAACTGCAGACTTTGGATCGCGTCGCAACTGCGTCCCAAAGCCCTGATGCTTCACCTCGAGGCCGCGAATGCCATAATCCCGCGCACGCAGATACAGATTGCGGGCGCGCAGCCGCATCTGCCTGGCCTGTGCCACATCTTTTTGCTCCACTTCGTCGGCCGGCTGTTGCACCCAGACATAGCCGTACTGAGTAAACCCGCTGGAGGTGGCAAACAAGAGTCCGCGATGCTGCGGGACCTGGTCGAGCAAGCCTTCCATCAGTTTCAGTGCGAATGGCAGGGCGTCGCCGATGAGTTCCGGATCATCATCTGTCGCAAAGCTGCTGGTGCTCTGCGAAGCCAGTGAATCGGCCAGCTTGCTGATGGCGAACTTCTTAACCGAGCAACCAGTGCTGGCAAAAGTAACGATTAACAGAAGCGCGCAAATTCCATGCATGCGCCAGACCGATTGTGGTTCCGGCAAGTGACAGGAAGTCACGGTGTCCCTCCCGACCTGCCCGCACGGTGAAAGGCGGCGTCACCGTCCAGAGTTGGAAATACTCCGTCGTCCTCCGCGTGGTTTTGTACGAAGTCCTGAAGAACATCGCTGGAAGCCGTCAGTACAAAGTCACTACGGTCAAGGCATTCCCCCAACTTGTATTGTTCAGCCTCGGGTGCGCTGCAAAGCCAACTGTCGCTCAGAGGCACCTGGAACAGAGAATCGGCTTCCACCACAATTTTGAAAATACTGTGAGCCGGTATGGCCCCCATACCCGCGGCGTCTTCGCCGGGAATCACGTCGAGGAAACGCGCAGTCCCCAGTTGTAGCAGATTTCCGGCATAGCGAATCCCAGCTGAGTGGTGAGAAGCGCAGTGGCATTTGATTTCGCCCTTGTCAAACAGTTGCAGAGTGTATTGTCGGGTTTTCGAGTCGCCGGCAATAACCAGGCAATCGCTGTTTCTGTTCTCCCATGTTCCCGTCAGTGTCGGGTCATAGGCGAGTCGTGGGTCAGCATCGCGATACAACGAATGCAGGGAATAAGTCCAGCATCCCGGCAGGAACGCCAACGCCGCGATCGCGAGCATTAGCGACATAATTTTTTGTTTTGCCCCCATAGTCTGCTCCTTCACTTGCGCCGAAAAGTCATGCGGCCACTTTCGCTGAATGCGCCCTTCTCGTTGAGGTGCTGGGCAACAAACTCTCGTAAATCACTGGTCGGAGAGGTTAGAGTGACGGCCACCAACTTCGGCAGAGTGCCGAACTCCTGTGTGCGGCCGCGCAGCTTTACCCCTTTCTGTTCCAATGCATTTGCCATCCATTCGGGATCGAGCGGAGTCAGAGAAAGCCTCTGCTTGTCTGCCTCCACCTTGAAAAGCGTTTCCAGCGGCGCCGACCGGTATTTCTCAGGATCCGGCACCACATCGAAGAAGCTCTGTTGGCCGACCTGCACGAGTTTGGCTTCGAAGGCCGCCGTCTCACACTCGGCAGTGCTCTTTTCCGCAGATTCAGACACCTCAACCGTGTACGTCCGGGTGGCAGCGTCGAGCTTGATGTTTAGCAAACAACTCTTCAACTCTTCCTGCCCCACCCAACTCCCAACCAGTCCTAGGTCCACCGATACATCCGAGTCGTCGTAAAACGGATACACGGACTGGACCCAGCACCCTGTTGCCCCTGAAAGGCTCAGAAGTACCGCGACGAGCACACTCAGACGAGCCATATGCCGGACCAAAGACGAATTATTAGTCTCTGCTGGCGACGCTATGCTCCTTCTCCAGCACGGACTTGAACCTGCGAAGCGCTGCCTCGTATCCGACCCGATTGAAGATTGCCCCGCCAGCGGAAAAGTTCCGAACAGACGGTCAAAGAAGAAAAAGCCGATGCCGAAGTTTTTGTCCATCAGACCCTCGTCATTGCATGACATCGTGCGGATAGCCCGAGCCGCCGACGCTCCACGGCAAGATTGTTTATTCATAAGCACCTCCTACGTGCCAGGTGTGACTTTGGTCGTATTGAAAGCGCTGCGGTTCATGCGCTCGTCTCGTCCAGTTGTGGCCAATCCTGGGTGCCTGAAAAATTGGCACCCGCCGCCAGAAGTTCGGGCATAGCTAGGAACGGCATCTGTGCAAATGCTTGATTCCTCACGGAAACGCTTTCCATTACCGTCACACATGCTTTGGCATGAGGCATGTGGTTTGCCCACGGCGTAAATGAGGTTTTTCGGACGTATACTTTTAGGCCCAAAGAATCGCGCTAGACGAGGAGTCGCCTATGCCGCCGCTTAGAGTTGGATTGGCGTGTATCTTGGCTGGGATACTGCTCACCAGAATTGCCGTTTACCTTTCCCATCCTGCGCCTAGTATGGCACCCGACCAAATATGGCACAGAATGAGCGGTGGGTTACAAGCGGACAAAGACGTGCTCCCCGGTCACCGCCTCCGCATACTTCAGAGAGACTCCGACGTGCCCACGACGGCCAATAGTTTTGGCCTCCTTCGCACGGCTCACCACGGCGATTACCGGAGCGCCCTGGCGGATCACGACATAACCGTCTACCGCAACGTCTGCCAGCACTTCCATTGGGACGTCGTCCCCGACGCGGGCGGTCTCGCTGGAGACTTGTTGCGTGGTGCGAATGCGAACGGCGGTTCCGGCAGGAATCGTGAGTGCCTGCTGAGCGGTCGCAAGAGTGGCCAAGAAAAATACCGCCATGACTAGAGACAGTTTGTTCACTGGGAGCCTCCGAGACGAGAAGAAGTTTCCGCGAGAGCGAACTCTTGCACTTACTTTTGCATTACTGGCGTCAGTCTATCGAACAGGAAGACGCGCCTTTCGTCGATGGCACGCAAGTGCCCCCGCTATGCTTCCTTCGGGCCGATCTGTTTTCGTAGAAGCCGCGAAGGCGCGTCTTTGACCGACCCGGCCATAACCAAAACATCTTGGGGGTCGGCCCTATTCCGCCGCCCGCCGCCCGCCGCAAGGCCGCGCCAGGCTTGCGCCCGCATCAAAAAAAGTAGATTGTTGAGGGTCGTCCGCCGGGAGTTCCATCTATCCTTCGGTCTCAGATTGACAAGTGGACGTTGCCGAGCACTGGCACGAGAGGGTTACTGTTACCATGTCCGCACTGGCAACTTCGCGAGTCGGTCCTCCATTCTTTTGCTGGCTAGGTTCGCATAGTGTTTCTCGACGACTGTTACCGTATCGCCCAGCGCGGCCGCAATCTCATCGATGGACCAGCCCGCGCCGAGGGAGAAGTCTACAAAGGTATCTCTGAAGCGATGCGATAGATTGCCTTTGATTCGTACCCCGGCATCGTCCATGAGTTTTCGCAGGTCGGCCTGCCACACCCCGACGGCGGTCTCCGGTTGGTTTGTGCCGCTCCAAAAGACATACTTCGGGTTACCGTTGATGACGGCCAGCAGTTCTGCATGAAGATCCTTGTCTAGTCTCTGCGTGACGCTTTTTCCTGTCTTCTGTCGATTGATAGAGAGTCTTCCGCCCCTGATGTCGTCGATTTCCAGTTGCACCGTATCGCGAATAACTAACCCCGTCGATACCATGCAGTGAATCAGTGCGGTCAATCGGGCAGCCTTCACAGGGTCAGGGAAGGTGACCCGCACTTGCGCTAACAATTTCTTCAGCTCGTCTTCTGTAAAGGGTTTGGGTGCGAGTCGGTCTGAGTCTGCGCGTGTAGCTTTGATCTTCCCGAAGGCCGCTAAGATCTCGTCGCGGTGCTCGCTCCTGCAAATGAACTTCACGAAGCCACGAATGTTTTGCTGTCCTTTCTGCCGCGTAACGGAGCTCCTCCAATTAGACCAAGAGGCTTTGAACTCCACGGCGTCGGTTACGCTTATGTCGGCCGGAAAGATCCTTCCGCGCGCATCCATGAATTCACAGAACAGCTTGATGTGGTGCTTGACCTTGCGCTCCGTTGTCGCGGTGACTCCTTCCGATCGCTTGCGCATCAAGAAAGTTTCGGCCAAGGTCGCAATCGTCGGCTGGACTACGGCCGCTGACGTTGCTGGCGACTCGCCGGCGTTGAGTCGCTCTTGCAACTGCGCGGCCTTCTCCTCTGCGGCTCTCCAGCTTCGCGTCCCGGACGCTTGGCGATGTTGCCGGCCAGCCCGCGACCATCGCAGCCATTTTGAACAGTCGCAGCGCGGGTATGCCTCGTCCTCAAAATGCGGACATGTGGCAGCGTGGCGGACGAATATGACAACGGTGGATTTCCGTAAAAGTCTCATGAATTAACTGTAACACAAACTAGCACAGAATCAACATATGATGCATTTTTACCGGATATTTTGTGTATAAATGGGTGGACAAAGAAGTCGTGCCCGCTAACTGGTTGGTAACTAGTCGCAAACCGGATGATATCCCGGCATTCAATCGGGAAATGGTCGTGTTATTTGGCGAAACCGGGGCTGCGAGCAAAGAACGCGAACGGAAAATCGCGTAGGCCCCTCCAAACATCCAACTGGATGCCGGCTCGGCCTGGTTTCTGGCCGAACCGGTGTCTGCCGGGGTTACCAACGCAGGTGATTTGCCCATTTCCGCTGGCGTCCAGGTGAACACACCGCATTCGACATTCGGCCATCCACATTTGCGGTACCATAGTTACCTTCTCCGAACTGCTGCACCGGCGCACACTTGAATAGTAGAGGTGTCGGCAGACGCTGGGGAAGCACTCCACAACCGGAACTTAGGGTGCCGCATCTAACTGAAAATACATGACCTTGGCGACAAAGCCTCGAGGGCCACTAGACGGGCAGCATTTCCATGTGGCGGTAATCGGCGGTGGTATTAACGGCGTTGCCGTGGCCCGAGAGTGCGCGCGAGCAGGCAAACGCACGCTGTTGGTGGAACAGAACGATTTCGCATCGGGCACGACCAGCCGCTCGACCCGAATCATCCATGGTGGCCTGCGCTATCTGGAGCACGGCGAGCTCGGTCTGGTGCGGGAGTCCTTGCGCGAGCGGGAGCGTTTGCTGCGGGTGAGGGCTCACTTGGTGAATCCTCTCCATTTTTTGCTTTTGCTTAACGATCAAAGTCAACGCAGCGCATTAAGAGTGCGTGCGGGATTGTGGCTGTACCAGCGGCTCTCAGGAAAGAAATCCTCATCGGGCACTTCGGAAATGGAGCTCAAACGGCTAGAGCGGGCGCTGGATACCGGACGCCGCTGGTCATTTTTCAGCTACGAGGATGCCCAGTGTGAGTTCCCGGAGCGCCTTGTCGCGGAGTGGCTGGGGGAAGCAATGGAGGCGGGAGCGGTAGTCCGCAACCATAATGAAGTGCTTGCCGTCGACGTGATGCATGGCCGCTCCAGAGGCCTGCTCTTGCGCGACCTGATCACCGGCCGCGATGAGCGCGTAGACGCCGGCTGGGTCATCAACTGCACCGGTCCCTGGGCGGACCGTGTCTGTCAGCGATCTTCATTGCGCATGGCGAAGCCCATGGTGGGCGGCGTGCGCGGATCGCACATAATCCTTCCGCGGTTTGCGGCTGCCCCGAATGCCGCTCTGTATAGCGAGGCTACGGATGGACGGCCCGTTTTTGTCTTGCCCTGGAACGAGCAGATAATGGTGGGAACCACAGAAGTTCCCGACAGCGGTGATCCAAGCAGGACGACGCCCTCTGCGGAAGAAATTGAATATCTGTTGCGCGCAGTGGTGCAATTATTTCCGAAATCAAGAATATCGGCGCAGGACATCAAGTACGCGTTTGCGGGAGTTCGACCACTGCCGTACACGCCAGACAATAGTCCATCCGCGGTCACGCGCCGGCATTTCTTGCACGACCACGCAGACGATGGCGCAGCCCGCATGATCTCGGTTATCGGCGGGAAGTTGACCACAGCAGCCTCACTGGCGCGAGAATGTGCGCGGAAAATTGGAATTTCCGTACCCGAACCTAAGCTCCTGGCTGTGGGACCCGGAACAACTCTCGACCCTCTGCTCGACCAAGCCATTGTGCAGATTGCGCAGACTGGATCGGTCAGCGAAGAATCCGCGCGCAGCATGGTGGAATGGCACGGCAAGGGTGCCATGGATGTGGCTCGGCTGGCCATGGTGAGCGCGGAATTGCGCGCACCCATTTGTCCTCACACACCTCACGTTGTGGCTGAGGTAGTGGAAGCGTACCGTACGGAGTGCGCAGTTACTCTCGGCGACGTGCTTCTGCGTCGCGTGCCAGTGGCGCTCGGCCCGTGCTGGTCGGAATCGTGCAGCCGCGAGGCTGCCCTGCGAATTGGCGCTGTCATGGGCTGGAACGAGCACGAGATGGGCGCCAACTTAGAATCATTCGAGATGGAACGTTCCGGCTTTCTCCGTAAAGTGCTGCGCGGCACACCTGCTTTGCAAGCCGCCGCCGACTAGTCGCCACATCATTGCACCTTTTCCTCCAAGCGTCCCGCAACTCCGGGCCTGAGAGTTCGGACCAGCAACTCCGTGTCATCTGAGAGGACGCCGCCTACACCCCATTCAACGAAACGCCGCATGTCGGCAGGATTGTTGACTGTCCAGACGAAGACCTGCCCGCCCGTCTGTTGGATCTCCCGAATAAGCTGCGGGCGCACGAGCTTGTAATGCGGGAATACGTAATCGGCGGGCAGGGGACGCCAGAAATCAAGTTGAGCGTGAGTTTCGCAAATCAAACCCAGCGGCAACGTCACGCTCTGCAGATGCAGAGCGCATAACACTTCCGGCAAAAAAGATGAGACCACGAAGCCGCCACGAGGCGGGTGGTCGCGAAGCAACTTTGGTACGATTTTCTCCAATTTCGCCACCTTGATCTCGATGTTGAGGAACGCGCTCTCCTGGTAGCGGATGAGAACCTCTTCTAACGTGGGCATTCCCGCCAACTGTTGCGCCCTAGCGCGCGCAACTTCGATGCCGCGTACCTCCGGATCGTGACAAACGATCGCCTGTCCATCAGCTGTAAGCCGAACGTCGAATTCAAACCCATCACAGCCGTGGGTCAGAGCAAGATCGAACGAAGGGATGGTATTTTCTGGAACTGTTTTGATGGCGCGGGCGCCACGGTGACCGAGGAGTAAGGGCCGGAGGCTCATGCAGAAGGATTGTATGCTGTGGCAGTGTACAGTCGCGGCGCCATCATTTCCACAGCCCTCTAGGGACTCACCGCCTAGTTCGTCAGATAACTCGGCGGCCGCGTCAGTCCAGATCGAAATCGCGAATGGGTTTGCCGGTGTCCGGGGATTCTTTAGCCTTCTTAACCGCTTCCTGAAATTTCTTCTCCAGAAGATCGGAGGCGTTCTTCTGGGCTTCGACGGATTGGCGGAAGATCGATTCACGACGGCTATCCTGCTCTTTCATGGCGCGAGCAGCTTCCTCGATGTCCTGAAACATCTTGGGCTTAACCGCTGCGGTATGGGCGATTACCGCCCGCGTGCTGGTGTCAACCTTCAGCACGGCGTTACAGCAGGGACAGGTCACTTCGAAGGCTGGAGCACTCTTTACCATTGTTGCGCATCATACCGCAAAAGCGGACTTCTGTGCGAAGTCAGGGGGCTCGCCAGGTTCAGCGCCGGAGTTTGATGGGAAAAATATGGAACAGGTTCAGCATCTCCCATCCCAGCAGAAAAACCGAAAGCAGAACTACAACGACGGCCATCACTTCTCCGAAGCTGAGGCCTCGTCGCGTCGGCTCGAAGCGCCTTGCCGTCAAACTTAGAATGTTCAAAGTCGCGAAGCCAAAAACAACAGCCCACAGGATGTTATAAACATCGCTTCGCCGGCTGTGATGTTGCAAAGCCACCATAACTCCGAAAATGACCGTAGCTTGCGTGCGTAGTGCCGGATAGGTCCAAAAAGCGGAGCGCGTCGCACGACTGAAGTTCGAAATCACAGTGATTGCCGAAGAGAAAGCCATAGTATGCGTGCGCCCCCCACCGTGAGGCCGATTCTCGCAGAACAGGACGAGACTCGAATATTACCTTTTTTTCCCAGACCGGTCACCACTGAGGGCAGCCAGCGTGGGCTTCGGTAACTTTTATGCGCTGATCCTGATCATCATCAGCGGGTACTTAAGTAGTATGGGTCTATGCCGAAACCACGCGTCGTCTTCTTCGATGTGGGTAATACGCTACTTTTTCCCAATCGGGCGCGAATCTTGGCCCCGTTACCAGAGCAGCATCATCCCACGCTCGATCAATGGCAGAACTTAGAACGGCGAACCAAGAGAGAATTCGACAAGTTGCTCCTAGAAGGTCAGGTCGACCATGGCTTCTGGTGGATCTTTTACGGTTACCTGCTGGAAGAGGCCAGCATGTCGGACGACAACTTGCGAAGCACACTGGTGAAGAATACCCAGAACTCTGGCAACTGGGACCAGATCCGGCATGGTACTCGCGAGTCGCTCGATCGCATCAGTCGGGATTACTGCATCTCCGTGATTTCCAATTCGGACGGCAGAATTGTCGAGGTACTAGGCGGTTGCAAGATCGCTGATTGTTTTCAGAGCGTTACCGATTCGGGCATTGTCGGCTACGAGAAACCGCACCCCGCAATCTTCGAAGCGGCTCTGCGGACGATGCAAGCTCATCCCGAAGAAAGCGTGTACGTGGGCGACGTGTATTCGGTGGATTACCTCGGGGCACGAAATATCGGGATGCGAGCAGTTCTATTTGATGTGGCCGGAGCCTACCGCGACCATGGTTTTCCGCGCGTGGAGTCGCTCGAAGCGCTGGAGATATGGTTGAAGGGCTAAGGTTGTGCACACTACAATCTTCCTGCGACGGTCGATGCCACTTGATTCTTGTTATTCTTGACTGCAAATGCTGTACGTGCTTGCCAGCCGGACCCTCTCAAGGGCGCTCGCTCCGCCTTCTCTGCGGCCGTTGTTCGCGAACTCTGCGATGATGCTTTTTGCTTGCGAATCTCGTTGGCCTACACACTGGGACAAATCTTTAAGGCGCAGAGAACGCAGCAGAGAAACCTCTGACTATACCTCTAAGATCTGATGATCGTGGCAGTCGGTGTGGATAATTTCGTAAATTTGCTGTAGCAAGTCCGCCCCATAGCGGGCGATAAAATGAACGCCGGCGATATCCCGCTCTTGCAAGCCCTTCTCGGGATAGAGCGTTTCGCTCAGACTCTCGGCGTGACGCCCGATCAAATCACTTTGGCGCAATTCGGCGCGACCGGCTTTCGTGTGTAGTGCTTCGAGCTGATGGCGCATTTTGGCGCCGGCATTCTGCGCCGCTTCTGCCAGCGTAGGGTCTAGTTTCTCCAGCGCGTCGCGAATGGCAGCGAGCGATCTATCCAGAGATTGGTTCGCCGCTTCGAATGCAGCTTGCAACTCCGGCGGCAGTGTTCGTGCTGCAAGAGTCTGACGCAGCGTGTCAGGCCCGCGGAACACGTCGAGCAGAGTTACGCCATATCGCTTCAGCAGGCGCTGTAGCTTGGGCTCCACGATGGTTGCAGAAAAACGAGGCACGATGGGAGTGATCCGGCCCACCAGCATTTCGTAGACCGCTCCCGACTGAGCAAAGTACGCGGTCTCGGCAGCCCCGCCGGTGTATGCAAGCGTTGGCAGCAGATAATCCTGCACGACGGGACGCAACAGCACGTTGGGGCTGAACTGGTCTGGGGCTGAGGCAATTCTCTCAAGCAACTCGGCTAGTGGAATTTTCCCTGCCTCATGCCCTATGACAAATTCTGCAGTCGCGCTTTGCCCGCTAGCACTGCGATGTATGGGAGTGCGTGAGCCGGCGCGCAGCGCAAAGAGAAGAACCGACGATGGGGTCACCTTCACTTGTTGGTGATAGCCGGCGGCTTCGAGGACCCGGCCCCGCTCCAGTAGCGCGGCGTCCAGATCAACCGCGCGCTCCATCGCAGCCCGATAGATAGGTGCTGCAACGCTGTGCAACTCTGCATCGGAAGCGTCCAGAAGGATCACGCCCCACTCCGCAAACAGATGCGCGTACAAACGCGCGAAAGCCGTGCCCAGGGTCTCCCCCGGACGGTAAGAATCTCGCAGAAAGTTCGTGACCGTCTGATCACCCAGGAGGGCAGCCGTTTCTTCCACTACGGGAAGAATTTCGTCGCTCATCTGTACCGCACTCACGGGCGCATCAGGGACTCCGTGACTCGGCGTACTGAGCCTGCGTCGCACACCTTCCGGCCCTGGAAGGGACACGTGGTTTACTTCCGCCAAGTCATGGTCCGACGTGGCCAGCCAGAAGACAGGAACGGTGTCGATTCCCGCGGTGGTAGCCTCCTGCGCCAGTTTTACTGTAGTCAGCGCCTTGTACATGGCGAACATGGGTCCACCGAACAGCCCCACCTGCTGTCCTGTAACGACCGCGAGTGCTCCCTTCCGCAGCCGTTCGACATTAGCAAGAGTCTGCGGAGAAGGATCCCACGATTTATTCTGCCGTTCTAGAATGGAGCTGACCCGTTCCCGACGGGCGGAGTCATAACGTAGAGCGGATGCTTCATCCTTCATCCATTCGTTGAAGTAAGGGCTGCGCGGATAGAAATGCTGGATACCGGGGGCTCTGCTAAGGAAGTCAAGAAACAGCCGCGTGCTGTACGGAATCTGCGCGAAGGGAAGACAGTGTGCTTTCACCGGCAGATCTCCCGACATCTTCGTCTCACACAGAGTTGGACGGATGAGATCATCGCGAGTCAACAACTTCATTCTACAGGCCTGCGGTTGTAGTTGAGATGCCGCAGACAGCCGCAAGATGCAAGATAATGGTTCGTCGCCAACAAGGGGAACGCTCGTGAGTCTTGCTGCCGCTCCATTAAATATCGTAACGCCACTCACTCTCGAAGGTTCAGTCGTTCGTTTGGTACCGATTCGCCACGACCATGCCGAGCTTTTCTTCGAAGCAGCCAAGGACGATCTCGAAAACATTTTCCGATGGATTCCCTATTCGATGCGAGCCGTTGCCGATTTTCAGCTGCTCGTCGAAAAAGCCTTTGAGGAACAGGAACGCGGCGAGTCGGTGGTCTTCGCCACAATCGAACGCAGCTCGGAGAAGGTTATCGGCAGCACCCGCTTCATGAACATCGACCGTGTCAATCGCCGGGTCGAGATCGGTTCTACCTGGATCGCGCCCGCCTGGCAACGCACGGCTATCAACACCGAAACGAAATACCTGATGCTTCTTCACGCGTTCGAAGTGTGGCAATGCATTCGCGTTGAGCTCAAGACGGACGCCTTAAACCAGAAGTCGCGCAACGCCATCTTGCGGATTGGTGCGAAAGAAGAAGGAACTCTGCGCAGGCACTTGATCACCTGGACGGGCCGGATACGTGATTCGGTCTACTTCAGCATCCTGGACAGTGAGTGGCCTGAGGCAAAAGCCAGACTGGAAGCGATGCTCGATGCGGCTCGCACCGGAGCCACACAGGGCGGAGTCCCCTGAGAACCTGAGGTGTTGAAAGCACTTCTTCTGCATCTAAAGAAGTGACGTAGGATGTTTGACTTCCTGTCAATCCCAACTTAGATTGGAAGTAGCTCTTTAAGTTTGGCCATCCCACCAGTGGGGGCGTCACGGCTTCGACGGAGATGCTTGCGGCCAGGAGGCATGCCGGGGTGCACACACCCGTAATCGCGTGCAAAACGATAATTGCCAACCAAACACTGGCATACGCAGCTTAATTAATTAAGTTGCCGTCCTCCGCGGCTTCGCCCGTGGGCTGCGGTCAGGACGTCATACAGCGGGCTGGTCTTCCCTGCTACGTCTGGGCAGGAGGACGAGACTTACAGGCTAGTGGCTTGCGTTTCTTGTCCGTTCTGAGCGTCGGCCGCGAACGTCCCGGGCTGGGCCGCAAGGCCTAATGACTGGGGCATGAACTGGAATAAGCATGTAGTCTCCTGACCAGTAACATTTTCGGACGCGGGTTCGACTCCCGTCGCCTCCACCAATATCTCATTTATTATCAATAAGTTGGAGACAAGTTTTAATTTCGTACAATAGCACTCTGCGGGGCGGGTTCTCGGAGGACGTCATCGAATACTCTTCCCATTCCCCCAAGTGACGAAGAGACGAGAATCTCTAGATTGCTAGACTGACTTCCAGCTGTCTTTTTTCGAAACGGACCAGATAGTGGGCCGACGGTTTTAACCTGCCTGACAATTTCTTCTCCGCACCTTGCCTGGGCTGTGTCGGCAACCTGGGCCGCAATACCTTTGTGGGGCCAGGGTACTTGAACCTGGATACGTCGCTTTTCAAGAACTTCCGACTCTCCGACCGCTTCCAGCTACAGTTCCGCGCCGAGGCGTTCAACATTCTAAACCACACCAACTTCCAATTAGGGGTGGGGAACGCCGGGCCCAGCGGCAATAATCGCTTGAATAGACCGGAGTTCGGAAAGGCTGGGGGGACTTTCAGCCCACGCAATCTCCAGCTCGGCCTGAAGCTGAGGTTCTGAACGATCGTTTGGGCCCATGGCCCCCGTCCTCGGCTTCGCCCCTACGATAAGGTGCTTGGCATTATTTGTTGGAGCCCAGTGTGGCATCCTAGTTCAGCACAATGTTGATGGGGAGCGGACCTTGTCCTATCTGCTCGTTGACCAGAATTTTCCCTCGGCCATGACCTCGTACCCCGACTCCTTGGGCAAGGACAATAGACCGCGGCCTTAACTGCCGGGAACGTCCCTGCCAGCATCTCACTCTGATTCCGGTTCTGGTACCACTGACAGCGCCCCGCTGTCCGTTCTTCGGAAGTGATCCGCCCTGCACGAAAGCTGGTTTTACCAACGCTCGATGGGGATAATTGTCGAGATCAGGCGTTGCACGGCCTGAGAATTTGCTGGTGAATTGGCGAAGTCACGGTGGCTGCGGATTCAATCTGTCAATCGTGTGTTTTGCTCTGACACTTGCGCTCAAAACCCATTCAAAAATAGGCTTGAGCAATGGAGGCAGCAGTGAAGAGTCCTTGGCAATCGGATTCTTGAACCTCAACTTCCCCTGGCCCTCAAATTTCAAAACCATCTTGATCAACCTTGAACGAGAGGGGCACCGATGTTGCGCTTATCGGCGTACCTCTAGCACGACGGGAGTTCGCAAGTGAAAGCCCTAGCCCGGCCGTGTAGCTCCGCGGGATGACAAAGTGCGTCCAGCCTGAATGTGGACAGAAAGTTGTGGAGTGCCACCTTGGCCGGCTTCGAGGTAGCAAACGGTCGAGAATTTGTGCGAACACTATTACTTCACAAGCAGGCGGTGGCTACAGCGACTGAAAGCAAAGGGCGCGCGGAAGCCCGCAAATCGTAGGCAATGTGCGGTGTCGCGTTTGGCGCCTATACCTGGCAGGATCCGCTTATTACTTTTTAGAAGCGCTCGTTGGCTCTATATCAGACTTGGTAACCCGACCGAATCCGATGGGGGAATTCCGGGCATTAAGAAATCGCAATGCACCCTAACCCCAGATATAAAGCACTTGGATTTGTAAACTCAGGAAACCCCGGGCGCGACTGGAGTATCAAATAATGAACAAGTGGAGTCTTGTATGCCGAGAACGCTTATGCTCGCTGTGCCTCTCCTGCTTTCGACATTTTCATTGAACTAGGAAAGCACATGGGCATTAAATTCATCGCACTAATCCAGAGAGAATCAACGGTTGACCCTAGGATGCTAAGCCAGAGATCGTTTTTCGCGTCGTTTCGGCTTTTTCGAGAGAATGGACAAGAATGCGGCGTAGCCAGATATTTGACTGACGGGTTCCGAGAGGTTGGCGATCTCCTGAAGGGTGTGGCGGGTGTCCCCAATGAGCAGTTGCAAGACAGCTTTCTCGGTTATGAGATGGGCGAAGAAGTGAGGATTACGTTCACTGTGGACAACGAAGAGATCGTCTCGAAACTAGGTTTTAATTCCAAAGCGGCATAAAGGATGCAGCTTTTCGGCCGCGCTCCATTCTTTGCCGATGAGGTTAATCGGCAACAGGAAACGCGGCTTCTATGTCAACATCGAAAATCGCCGCGCTTCGGCCAGTGCGACCTCCCAATTGGAGGTGTCAAAAATGCTACTCCAGATCCGGGCTCAAGCAACGATCAACAAGAAGTTCTCCCCCGGCAAGCCACGCCGTAGAGCGGGCAGGTTTAAACTACCGCCGAATACTCGAGAGCACTTACCCTACCCAACCACTTGGACTTCGCGATCTAGATGGAAACTCCATCCGAATCTAGGGTTTCAAAGAAGCAATAGCGCACGCCATCTCGATGCGCCCGAGGAGAAACCGCAAATAATCGCGAGCGATGTCTCCGCGCCGAGGGAGCAGGGAGGTGCTTCAAGCCCTTTGTTATTTTCCAGCGCTGCCTCAAAGTGGAAAAAGAAGAGAAACATGGTCGGATGGGTTGCGCCAGTGGTTGTTGCCTATCGAAAACTCATCACCAATATGTTTGTGTGGATTTGGTCGTTGCTTTTGCGGCCAGTATTCCGTCGAGGTTCCAAGGCGGAGTTGTCATCATCGAACCGATAATTTCGGCTCTCCCGCTAGAGCGCTAGAGATCATCACCGAGAGACTTCGGTCGCGATTAGACCCCTCAGAACCTGTGCGGCTTTTAGTTGCAAGACTTCTAAGACCTAGGCTAGCAGAACCGGCGCTCTCAAGCATCCAATCAGCTAGCCAAGAGGTGACCAATAATGGATGAGAAAATTGCACAAGAAGTGCTCGACGAATTGTTCCCAGCTCTCGAAGCTTTGGAGACACAGAGTACGGCTATTCTGCAGTTCTTGAAGAAACGCAAAATCGCGAATGACAATGACCTCGCGCCATTTCTTGAGCAGGCAGCCAATGCACGCAATGTCAGGTGGATATTTTTCTCCCTCGACCGGAAAAAGGAGAGTAGTTCCTTGGCTTCCAGCCCCACTTGGTTCGGTAGGGCGCCGGGTTTAGGTTTTCTGCCCTTTGGTGCCACTGCAGGTTCTGCGTAGTTCCATCTCAGTTGCATCTTTATCGAGTAGCGATGACGCCGATCACGTCCTGAAACTGGCAAGCGTGGCGGTTGCCTGGTGGGCAACACATAGATTTATCTGAGGCTCGAGGCCTAGTGCTTTCTTGGGTTGTCCGAGAGGGCATAGGGATTTCACGGAGGCTCAGTGTTCACGACACTTTGTGTGCCTACAGGCGTTAGGGATGCTCACTCTCGAACCCGAGCGTCTCAAGAACCGATCTGCCACCACCCGAGAAAGAATCGCCGGCGATGGAAAGGGCTCTCACCAGAGACGCTCAAGCGGCTTGCGATTTCAGTTTCTCGACGTCAAAATTCTCTCCTTTCTTCCACAGCGTTAACGTGATGGCGGCAATCTTGCGCGCCAGCGTCAGACGCACCATGGTCGGCTTGATGCCTTTGGCCAGCGAGCGCTGGTAAAAATCTTGAAATGGCCCGGGCAGTACACTGGCTCGGATGGCGGCGGCCTTGAACAGTCCCTTCAGATCGTGGTTGTAATCCTTATTTAGGCCGCGAATGGTCACCTGCTTCTTGCGCCGTCGCACTTGACCTCGCACGTAGTAGTATTCCCCGCTGTCGCGGCTCTCTAGCCCCATTCCGCTGTAGGTCCACAACTGCCGCTTGCTGCGAAAACGATTGGAAAGGTGCAACTACTTGTCGATCATGGATTGGGTAGCGTTTCATTCGAGCCCACGTTTCTTGTGTCGCGTAAACCGGGCAATGCGCTCCGCGCTTGAGACCTCCAATGTGGTCGGGATGGGCATGAGTGAGCATGATGGCCTTGGGAGACCCGAACCGACCGAGCCAGTCTGCCCCGCAGTCGACGAGAACGCTTTCTTCGACCAGCAGGCAGCTGTGCCTGCGATGAGACCGGTTCTTGATGTCGATGTCGCCGCGTGTCCCAGGAAACCGAAGTTTCATAGCGTGTTCACCCACTTCACCACCGAATTGGTTCGGCACCCAGTTTTCTAAGCGCTCGGTTCGCAGCCAGAAATGGATTGGGGGGACGCAGAAAAATAGCGCCTTGACTGGTGATGGCGGCGGGATGTGGATGCGAGATTGCCGTCACCCTCGTTCCCCAAGTTTTGAGGCGCTCCGCAGTGGCACGTACTCCCGACTGGTCGACGATCCCGCGTGCATGCTGACCCCAGAGGAGAAATACGGCATATTGATCCCTCCGGCTTGCGACACACGACAGTACTCGCTGAATAAGCGGTCTCCAGAGCGGGAAGTGTCCGCGTGGCGCTCGTCGTTTTGCGCCAGAGCGTTCGACACCGACGGTCAAGCTGGTATTTAGAAGCAACACTCCTTGGTGACCGAGATGATCGAAGAGTTGCGTTGGCGACTCAAGGTTCAGCTTGCCGTCTTTCAAATCACGCATCACGTGCCGCCATCCAGCATCCCCAGAAATGACCGAACGATCGAGCGTGGGGCTGTCCACCTTCCACTTGGAATCCGCCCATTCGTCCTTTCTCTTGATGAGCAACTAGCGGCTCTTTTCCCCTGGCTTGCCGGCAGGTCCGCCCATACGGATCACGACAAATGATCCCCGGAGCTTCTTTCCATGCAATTCGAACTTGAGTTCGCCGTGATTTAATTGCTTTTCCGACGTGATGTCCCCTTCTGGTTCGTACGTCCCCTTATCCCACACCATGATCGTACCCCCACCGTAATGACCTTTCGGGATCACTCCTTCGAAGTCCGCGTAATCGACCGGGTGATCCTCAGTCATCGTGGCGAACCTTTTGCTCGATGAATCTAACGTTGGACCCTTGGGAACCGCCCATGAGACAAGGACGCCATTGATCTCCAGGCGGAAGTCATAATGCAGGTGGCTTGCGTCGTGCTTCTGCACAACGAAGAGTCGTTTCTTACCAGCACGGCGCGTCCGGCCGCGAGGCTCAGGCGTCTGGTCGAAGTCCCTCTTCTGGCGATAGCTTTCAAGCGGGATGGAGCTCCTCCAGTTTCCGCTGGGTCCGTTTCAATGGCACAGCACTGCTCCAAAAATCCTTCCACGGATCATCTTGCTTTTTCAGCCGATCGAATATTGTCCGGATGGTCACACCGTCCGGACGAAAACTGCTTTTGTCCAATTCGCGCCAACTGATGGGCACTGCTACGGGAGCGTGTGCCCGGGCGCGCACTGCGTAGGGCGCGACTGCGGTCTGAGCATACGCGTTACGATTTGTATCTAGGAACACGCGTCCGCGACGATTAGTCTTCCGCTGCTCGGTGGTCCGATGTTTCGGGTCTTCCTCGGCCACAATCTCGGCCAACTGGCGCGCAAACGAACGGACCGCATCGAAATCTGATTCTGGTTTGAGTGGGACGGTGACGTGAACCCCGCGCGACCCTGAAGATTTGACGTAGGCTGGCAATTCGATCTCGTCAAGTTTTTCGCGTAGCGCGTGCGCCGTATCCCTGACCGGTTCGAAATCATCTCCCGAGGGGTCCAAATCGAAGATCATCTGGTCAGGATAATCAGGGCTTTTGATACGGCTCAGCCAGATATGCGGCGTAATACATGCCTGATTGGCGAGAAAGGCAAGCGTGGCTTCGTCTTCGCAGATAACCTGACGAAGCTTGCCGCCTGCCTTTCTCACAGTCGCTGTCTTTACCCAGCGGGGATAGTACGACGCCGCACTCTTTTGAATAATTCTCATCTCGTCAATGCCGTCTGGATAGCGCTCCAGCATGAGCGGGCGGTCGGCCAAATGCGGCAAGATCCAGGAGGAAACGCGTCGATAGTAGTCGACCAAATCATGTTTCGTGATCCCGTCATCCGGAAATAGGACCTTCTCGGGTCGCGTGATCTTAACTTCGTGACGGTTTATTTCGAGAACCTCTCCGTGGCTCGGCATTCTATTTCTCCCTTACGACGTCCTTTGCTTCTTTGTCGTCGCGCATTCCAAGGAATCTGGGCTGACGCAGCTTTCCATCTCGAGTCCACTCGCCGAATGCGATCTGGGCGACGAGCTTTGGTGCAACCCAGTGGACATCGCGGCGGGGCAAGTCATTTCTGGCAAACGGAGGCGACTTGGTTTCGAGTTTGCTCAGCCGGGAATGAAGACTGCGCAGGGTGGCTGTGTCATATCCAGTGCCGACCTTGCCCGCGAACTTGAGTTCGCCCGCTTCATAGAATCCGACTAGCAGTGCGCCGAAGCTGGTGCGACTGCCCTTCGGATCCGTATAGCCGCCGACTACAAATTCCTGTTCATTGAGACATTTGAACTTCAGCCAATCCGCCGAACGGCCAGAGGCATAAACGCTATCGCCGTCCTTCGCGATGATTCCCTCCCAACCCTTTCGGCAAGCCTCCTGAAAGTAGGGCTCGCCACTCGTCTCCCGGTGCTCGGTGAAACGGAGGGGATCTCGGAAGTCCAGCACCTTTTCAAGCAGCGCCTTGCGTTCCCGAAGCGGGAGATGCCGGATATTCTTCCCGTCCAGATGAAGGAGATCGAAGGCATAGAACCACACGGGGATCCTGCGGCGTACTTCTTCCGATGGCCTTGCGAGTTGCATCCTCTGCTGCAACTTCGCAAAGCTCGTAACTGCGCCTTCGAAGGTCACGATCTCTCCGTCCACCGCAAAGGCATCCGGGCGCTGAGCACGAAAGGCGTCCACCAACTCCGGATATTTGTCATTGAGCCGCTTTTGGTTGCGCGACAACAACTGGATGTCGTGGCCGGAACGCAAAGCAAGGCAACGCACGCCATCGAACTTGGGCTCAAAGAGCCATCGCGTACGCGAAAATGCCGAATCACTCAGTGTGGCGAGCATCGGCGAAACCCATCCTGGTTTAGACTCGGCGGGAAGTTTCGTCAACTCGTTCATTTCAAGTTCCCCGGATTGCGATTGTCCGCGCATATGTTAAGACGTGCCGGCTCCAGTCCTCGACGTTAGTCTGATGCGAATTACGCAGGCTATGGGAGCCTCAAAGGACAGAAAAACTGCCGCCAATTGCCGCACGCACAGACCACAAGTACCGCCAATCTGGCACTGAGGAGTGGATTCGAAGCGTGTCGCCGTGCAAAGCGAAGTGATATCGCTGTGTCGCAGAAGGCAATTCAGCGTTCAATCTAGACGGGCAGCTAGGAAGCGACCAAGTCGTGTTCCCTTAGGGTGCCGGCCTGGCCGGTTTCGCCGCGCTGTTCAAGCTTGTACAAGACACCCAAGGGGCAGAAGTGGCAGGAAGGGAAGCGTTCACCTTTGAGGTAGAGTTTGCGCTCAATCAGTTTGTGCGGCGTCGAATGCAGAGTTGCATAAACCCCCGATGTTGGCACAACGTCTCCACCCCTGAGTATGCGGGACATTCGCCGTGCAGACTCTCCTCTCACTTTGGTCTTTCCTACAAAAATTCTGAAGTCTTTCATTTCAAGTTCGCAATACAGTCTGCTCCGGAGTTTGCGGTGCCTGTGACTGGAAAAGCCCAACGGTAGACTGTTATCGTCTCGTCAATCGGTTGGTTTCTTTTGGACGCGGCTCGCAGCAGCCAGCTTCAGGTTGAACTGATGACTGAACTGCGAAACCGGCGGGTGTCAGACACGATGGAGCACGACTGCAGCACCGTCGAGGGGAATATCACCTTGAAGGAATTCGTTGATGAGTATCTGTTGCGCACTGGCAAGAGATGTTTCATCGTTATGAAAAACAACCGCACCAGAGGTCTTGTGACTCCGGCATAGGTGAAGCGGATCAGCCGCGAAGAATGGTCATACGCCACTTCAGAGCGTAATGCGGCCCTTCACCGAGGTTCGTACGGTCACGCCGGACACGCCCGCAATTGAAGCGGTCGAGATGATGTCGCGCGAAGATATCAACCAGCTTTCAGTCGTTTCGAACGGACACGTTGAGCGTGTGTTTACACGCGCACAACTGCTCCGTTTCCTACAGCTTCACGCGGAACTGGGTCTCCGTTAAGCGGTTGTTTCTACTGGAAAAAAGACACGCAACGGATGAGCCTGTCGGTCAATCTAAATTTCACTAAGAGAAAGTTGGTAGCTAATAACCCGTGTGAGCGATTTAGACGACTTTTGCAATGCTGTTTCAAGATCGATTCGAGGCCGGCAGAGTTCTTGCCTCCCGGCTTAGCCAATTCGCTCATCAAAACAACATCACCGTATTAGGACTGCCCCGGGGTGGAATCCCGGTCGCTTTCGAGGTGGCTCGAGCTCTCCACTGTCCGTTGGATGTCTTCGTGGTCCGGAAACTCGGGTTTCCCGGCCAGGAAGAGCTTGCTATGGGCGCCATTGCTTCGAATGGCATTCGGGGTGAATCGGGACGTCGTCGACGCCCTCGGAATCATGCACGATGAGATCCAGAAAAAAGTGTCAGAACAACAACCCGAGCTAGAGCGTCGAGAACAAGAAGACCGCGATGGCCGGCCGATGCTGGACGTTCGAAACCGGACTGCCATTTTGATCGATGACGGCCTGGCCACCGGTTCTTCGATGCTCGTCGCTACCATGGCACTTCGAAAACGGGAACCCGAATCATTATCGCCGTTCCGGTCGCGGCGCCCCTTCGCGAGCGTGGTTCATGTTGCCCGTAGCCCTCCATTTGCCGTGTGCGGGATCGTACAACTCGGCGCTGTTGAGACGATCGCTTGTACCAATGCCCCCCCCGTCACGAGTACTTCACCGGTCTGCAGCAGTGTTGCACTGTGGAAATCGCGGGTAGTGTTCATGCTTCCGGTCTTCGTCCAGGTGCCTGAGCCCTTAGTGGCACCGGAGTTTCCGGCCAGCACCTGAATACCTGTGGTCGCCAGCAAGCCGACGGCGAACAATCCAGCTAACACGAGCGTGCGAATCCTCAGCTCTGTGACATTTGAGCCAACCATGTCAGTCTCCTTTTTCTGCGAAGGCCGAACCCGTACGAGATAGATGACTTGCAAGACTGGGTACCGGATCCGGCGGAGCTACTTGCGAATGGGTTGGATTGGATAGCCCTCCTTACTTAGCGCCCACGTCTGGCTTTGTCCGCATCCTCCGCCAGATCGCGCAACAACTCAAAGAACGCCGGCGGTTGGCCGATAAAGAGTCCCATCGCCGTCAGGAAGTTCACCACGCCCATAGCAATGCCCTTTGTCTCAGTGGGGCGAATGATCGAACATAGTGGGAGCTTGCGGCTGAGGAATGGGCACGGCTCGGGCATGATCAGGTTAGTCTGAAAATCTTCGCCGCCAAACGGTGGAGAATTCAGATCTGGAAAGGTCACCGATACACCGGTCACAGGATCTACGGCGGTCAAAGGAGGCGCATTCCCGGCCTTGTCTGACCAGGTTTGAAAGTGCATTGTCTCAGTGGGGCCGATACTGATCAGAATCCTCAACACTTCCACGTGCGTGGCCCTCTGTGCCATGGAGGGATAGAGGCTGTTGCCGCCTTGTTCTATTGTGGGGAAGTGGAAAGCGGCAGTGTTCGCGATCGCTTGAAGGAAATTTGGATCTGTTGTGTCAGCATCGGTCCTGGGAATTGCCGTATGCTGCCCCACGTTCAGGGTCGGGATGGCTTGAGGAAAGGTGAAACTCGGATCAAGATCAGGGTTGTGGGAGCTGCTGCGATATCGCGTCCACCAACTCGTATCCAGCGTCAACTGCGTGAGGTTTGTGAGCCGTATCTTTCCGCTGGATCCAGTCGCCGTGCTGCCCGGCAGAGTGCGAAACGGCTCCAGATTTACGGTATCTGCTCCCTTGGAGGCCAGATACGCGTTAAGGAAGTTCTGGTGGGTGAATTCATCGTCGGTATTGTCGTGGACGTACTGGGCCATATCGGCGTCCAGCACCGCAAGAGCGGCAGTGTAGGCTGGATTCCCGCTGCCACCTGGAACTTCGCTGTCTTGGATCCCCCCAAGTTCGTTGTACTGCACCCAAAAGTCGGTCTCCAGGATTTCCGCTGCTGCTGCGAAGCGAAGCAGAGCAGCATCTCCTGGAGTGAGACGACCGCTATGTTCTTCGGGTCCCTCTTGGGCTAAAAGGGATGAGCTATCGGCCAGCAGTCCGGCACCGATGGTCGCGACGCCTGCTGCAGTCAGTCCGCTCTTCACGAACGAACGCCGATCGATTGCGCCTTTCATGCTGCTCCATATGTGTTCCATAAACAGCCTCCTCAGAGCAAGCGTGAACTCACCAAACGAATCGAATGTCACCGGAACGTAAAAAGATTGTCATCATCTGTCATCTAGCTTCCCCTGAGAGCTGTGGAACAACACCTCACTTTTTGCGTAGAGAGGGCGCAAGAACACACAGTGTGCGAATGGAGTGGATCGGTTACGGGCGGATGACGAGCATAACCGGCTAATCTCTGCCCATTCTCAGGGGGTGCGGAGCTTGCGCGCTTCGCCGAGAATCTTGCTGAGCCGGTTTGAGAGGCGATCGAGGCAAGCACGAGAACGGCCGTGTGGCAGCGTGCGGTGGAACATCTCCAGCACATGTTGAGCAACGAGCAAAGAATCGATGACTCCATCGAGGCCAGCTCGAAAGCGTGCGGACGGCATCTTTGGCTGGGGAACAAGATGCCGGGGTTGAGAACGGGCCCGTTGGAATTCCGCTGGAGATCGGTCAACGCCACATCGACGTAGCGCATGGTCATCTCGGGAGAAGTGTGGCCAAGTAATTTCATCAGCACAGGAAAGCCCACACCGGCGCGAAGCATTTCTGTGGCGTAGGTATGACGAAGCTGATGAGGAACGATGCGGACGGAGAGGCCGAGGGCATGGCAGACCTGATGCAAGTAATCACGGAGTTGACGAACGAGCGCTTCTTTGGAGCAGGGGCGGGCCAGGAGTCGTCCATCGGCAGGCAGCGGGTCGAGGGAACGAAAGAAAGCGAGACGCTGGACGAGTTCACATACAAAAGAATCCACCGGGACCATACGTTCGGTTTTGAGCTTGCCGAGGGGCACATGAATCGCCCACTGCTGGGGAGCAATGGAGCGAAGGCAATCGCAAGATAAATCGACACACTCGCCGATGCGCATGCCGGTGTGGCGAATCAACAGAAAAACATTGCCCCCCAGATCATTGCGATGACGGAACTCCTGCTGGAGGAACTGATCCTGCTGTGCCGTGAGCGGCCGCAGCAGCAGTGCTCCACAAAGCGCCGCCGCAACGCATGACAGCGCGCCAGCAAGCTGTCATGCGTGTAAGGGAAAGAAAGCAGCGGGAGGAAAGTGAAGGTCTTCCCGCAACCAGGGCAGCGACCGCGACGGATCGCAATCCAATCATGATGCTCGTCGTGCGCCTGCTTGCGGCGGCGCCCGTGGCCGATGATCGAATCGCGTTCACAAGCCGGGCATCGCCGCAGGATGGCCTTGTCGCAGTCTCTGGCCCAGTCCGTTTCAAGCTTGTGCTGCGGGGCAGAAAGTGGGATAAACAGAATCGTAGTTCATTGGGGCTCTGCCGCCGGTGTTGACCTGCCAAGATCTGAGCCGGAAGCGGAGCTCCTCCTCCTGAACAAATCCAATCGCAAGAGAATAAGGCTTTCCGGCTACAGCTTTTCGGGGTGTGATTCAGAGAGTTGGCCGGTAATCTTCGGCTACACGGAAGTTATTCGGAGTACCGTTGAAGGGTAATGAGCTCAGATCGGAATTAGCCCGCGCCGGATTCCCAGGGTAACCGCTTCGGTACGGGTGGAAGCACCCAGTTTGTCGAGAATCGAGCTGATGTGAA